>NZ_CP043498.1:2957500-3257500 GCF_009498215.1 Rhizobium grahamii
GGGACTCCGGCGGCTATGGCAACCAGACGATCGTGCGCCATGCGAATGGCTACGAATCCTCCTACAATCACCAAAGCGCGATCGCCAAGGGCGTCGTTCCCGGTGCCAAGGTGCGCCAGGGCCAGGTCATCGGCTGGGTCGGCACGACGGGCGAATCCACCGGACCGCATTTGCACTACGAGATGATCGTCAACGGCACCAAGGTCGACCCGCTGCGCGTCCGCCTGCCGGGCGGCAAGTCCCTGACCGGCACCGCGCTTTCCAAGTTCGAGGACGAGCGCCAGCGCATCGACGCGCTTCTCGGCAACCAGCCGCCGCCGCAGGTGGCAAGCAAATAATGATCGAACAAAAATGGCGGCCGAAGCCGCCATTTTCATTTTGATGTCGAGCGTTTTAGGCCGCCTGGTCGACTGTTGAATTCCGCGTGCGGAACAACAGCCGGTCCGTGCCGCTGGTGATCTTCACCGTGGAGCCGTCAGGCACTTGGCCGGAGAGGATCTGTTCGGCGAGCGGATCCTGAACGTACTTCTGGATCACCCGCTTCAGCGGACGCGCGCCATAGACGGGATCGTAACCCTTGTTGGCTAGCCAGTTTCTGGCATCGTCGTCGAGTTCGAGCGTGATCTTGCGTTCGGCGAGCAGCTGCACCAGACGCTTCAGCTGGATATCGACGATCGCACCCATTTCCTCGCGCTTCAGGCGGTGGAACAGGATGATCTCGTCGATACGGTTCAGGAACTCCGGCCGGAAATGACCGCGCACAACGTCCATCACCTGTTCGCGAACGACTTCGCTGTCATCCCCGTCCTTCAGCTGGGTCAGGTACTCCGCACCGAGGTTCGACGTCATGATGATCATCGTGTTGCGGAAGTCGACCGTGCGGCCCTGACCATCGGTCAGGCGGCCATCGTCGAGCACCTGAAGGAGCACGTTGAAGACATCGGGATGCGCCTTTTCGATCTCGTCGAAAAGCACGACCTGATAGGGCCGGCGACGCACCGCTTCCGTCAGAGAACCGCCTTCCTCATAGCCGACATAGCCGGGAGGAGCGCCGATGAGCCGGGCCACGGAGTGCTTCTCCATGTACTCGGACATATCCATGCGAACCATCGCCGTTTCGTCGTCGAAGAGGAAGCGGGCAAGCGCCTTGGTAAGCTCGGTCTTGCCGACGCCTGTTGGCCCGAGGAAGATGAACGAGCCGATCGGCCGGTTCGGATCCTGTAGACCGGCACGCGCACGGCGCACGGCACGCGAGACGGCCTGAACCGCATCACCCTGGCCGATCACCGACTTCGCCAGCTCGTCTTCCATGCGAAGCAGCTTGTCGCGCTCGCCTTCCAGCATCTTGTCGACGGGGATGCCGGTCCAGCGGGAAACGACATGCGCGATGTTGTCGGGGGTCACGACCTCCTGCACCATGGCGCTGCGATCGCTGTCCTGCTGTTCGGCTTCGCCAAGCTTCTTTTCCAGTTCCGGAATGACGCCGTAGGTGAGTTCGCCGGCGCGCTGGAACTCGCCCTTGCGCTGGGCGATCGCCAGATCGTTGCGGGCTTCGTCCAACTGCTTCTTCAGGTCCGCTGCTAGGCCGAGCTTCTGCTTTTCCGCCTGCCAACGAGCCGTCAGGGCGTCGGCCTCTTCTTCGAGGCCGGTCAACTCTGTTTCAAGCCGCACCAGCCGATCGGCGGACGCCGTATCGGTTTCTTTCTTCAGCGCTTCGCGCTCGATTTTCAGCTGCATGATCCGGCGATCGAGTTCGTCCAGCTCCTCGGGCTTGGAATCCACCTGCATGCGCAACCGCGCAGCGGCTTCATCCATCAGGTCGATGGCCTTGTCCGGCAGGAAACGGTCGGTGATGTAGCGGTTGGAAAGCGTCGCAGCCGCAACCAGGGCCGAATCCGAGATGCGGACCTTGTGGTGCTGTTCGTACTTTTCCTTGAGGCCACGCAGGATCGAGATCGTGTCCTCGACCGTCGGCTCCTCGACCATGACTGGCTGGAAGCGGCGGGCAAGGGCCGGATCTTTTTCGACATGCTTGCGGTATTCGTCGAGCGTGGTCGCGCCGACGCAGTGCAGCTCGCCGCGGGCAAGCGCGGGCTTCAAAAGGTTGGAAGCGTCCATCGCTCCATCCGCCTTGCCGGCGCCGACAAGCGTGTGCATTTCGTCGATGAAGAGGATGATCTCGCCGTTTTCGGCCTGCACCTCGTTGAGAACTGCCTTCAAACGCTCCTCGAACTCGCCGCGATATTTGGCACCTGCGATCAGCGCGCCCATGTCGAGCGCCATCAGCTTCTTGTCCTTGAGAGACTCTGGCACGTCGCCATTGACGATGCGCAGCGCAAGGCCTTCGACGATGGCGGTCTTGCCGACGCCCGGCTCGCCGATCAGCACCGGATTGTTCTTGGTACGGCGCGACAGAACCTGGATCGTGCGGCGGATCTCGTCGTCACGACCGATGACGGGATCAAGCTTGCCTTCGCGGGCTTCGCTGGTCAGATCGCGAGCGTACTTCTTCAGCGAATCGAAGCCCTGTTCGGCGTTCGAGCTGTCTGCGGTACGGCCCTTGCGGATCTCGTTGATGACCTGATTGAGCGCAAGCGCGGTCACGCCGGCGTTCTTCAACGTCGTGGACGTCGAGGCAGAAGTCTCGATCGCCAGAGCCTGCAACAGGCGTTCGACGGTGACGAAACTGTCGCCGGCCTTCTTCGAAGCCTCTTCGGCGGTCGAAAGAACCTTGGCAAGCGGCTGCGCAAGATAAATCTGCCCGTTGCCGCCGGAGACTTTCGGCAGCTTGGCGAGTGCGGCATCGTTGGTAAGACGCGCTGCCTTGGGATCACCGCCGGCGCGCTCGATCAGCGACGCTGCCATGCCCTGATCATCGTCCAAAAGGACTTTCAGGACATGCTCGGGGGTGAACTGCTGGTGCCCCTGCGCAAGCGCATAGGTCTGGGCGGATTGAATGAAACCGCGCACCCGCTCGGAGTATTTTTCGATATTCATGCTGTACCTCCATAGATCGCCCTGCCCTTATAAGGCACAGGCCGATGACTGAGATTGAGCTCCCTCAAACGGCAAGCCCATTGTTCCGCCACGCTTGGGATTTGTGGTCGAAGAACTTGGGCTGGATATGGTGGAGGATTTGAAAAGTTTAAAGAGGTGTTGAATCGAAAAACCGCCAGCGTGAGAGCGCCGGGATCATCGGTAGCGCCGGCCCCCGGGACCTGGAATCGAACTCACACGGGATCCATGCTGACGATCCGGCCGGAACCCGACACGGTGCACTTGGAGGTGTACTGGCCTGTTGCCATCGTCAGCACCCAGTTCGGCCCCGCTCTCTCGGCTCCGCCGGCAACACTCGTCCCACGGCGGGCACTCTGAAACTCGTCCGCGCGCTTCATGCAGGCATTCACGGCGGCCTGCGGAGCACTTCCTTGAATAGCCGGCTTGCCGCCGCTTGCGGCGTTGCGGCTACTGCTTTTCTGGCCGCAGGCGTTTGGCTTCAACGTATCGATCGTTGAGTAGCGGCCGTTGGAGACACGGACGCGAACGCAGGTGCCGGTGGCGCCGTTCCACCAGATGTTGTTCTTGACGTTGTCGTAGCCCCTCGCCTGGATTTCCGACTCCGCACCAGCCGCCCGCGCGCCGACCAGATCCGCGATGTCGGTGGGAGATTTGGCAAGGACGGGCGTGGATAGAGTCACCAAGGCGAGAATGGTCACGAGGCTGCGGTTCATATGCGTCTCCCGGTTGTTGCTCGATATCCATTCTTGGCCGATTGCGCGACCGAGGTCCACTGAGAACCGCTTGCCTGATCTCCCAGTTCGTTGGCTTTCACAACCATCAAAAAATGCAGGCTGCGTGGGCCAGTAGATTCGGTGTAGGTGAACCACTTATCCGTCTGCACTGCCGAAACGAAATCGCCCCGCCGGCGAAAACACGCGGGCAGGGCGAATGCTTGTCAGGAAAGCGGAACAGCCTCAGGCTGCGAGGTCGTCCGTCTCGTTTTCCTTGAACATCTTGGCGAGGTTCAGGAAGCAGATCATGCCGTTCTCCGAGGCAATGATGCCCTCGCAGAAGGCGCGATCGAAGGATGCGGTGACCTCGGGAACCGGCTGAACCTGGCTCGACGAAATCGTGAGGATGTCGGACACGCGATCCACCAACATGCCGATGACCATGCTGTGGACCTCGGCGACGACGATGGCGCTGCGCTCGTTGGCAACGGTGCTTTTCATGCCGAGCTTGAAGGCGAGGTCGATGATCGGGATAACCGAGCCGCGCAGGTTCATGACGCCGATAACGTCGGCCGGCGAATGCGGGATCGGCGTAGAAGGTGCCCAGCCGCGGATTTCGCGAATGGTCGTCGTCTTCACGCAGAATTCTTGATCGTGCAGGCGGAAGGCAATGATCTCAAGCGTGTCGCCACTGAAGCTCGGAGAATTGATCGTCGTCATTAGAATTGTCCCAACTGTCGAAAGCCAGGGCAGAAGCAACCACGCCACCATTGGCGCCGATGCACTTTGCCTTCAAGCCGCCAGTTCTCTCGAAATAGAGAGTACCGTCACGGTTGGTTCGGACATTAAAGAAAGAGTGTTTCCCAAATCTAAATCCGCCAGCAGGATTTTTTGCCCGGCGTGAGGTGGCTATTGGCTGGGCAACAGACGTGTTTGAAGCAGGCGCGGATCATCCAACAGGATTGCGTCGGGCTCCACCGCGGCGATCCTCGAAAGCCCGGCGTGATCCACGTCACCCACCGGGAAGGGCGGATACTCCGGAAGAGCAACGGATCGAGGCTGGCCGACCATGACGGCAAGCTGCAGATTGGCACGGCGAACCGCGGCAACATTCGCATCCACTGCCCAGGCCTGCCAAAGCCGATACCAGGTCGCACCCGCGTCGGCAGCCTGTTCCACAAGAGCCGGAGCATCAAGAAACGCCAGAATAGCGAGGTCGTCAGTCCGCGATCGGGCCATGCGGATCAGCGGAAGGCTTCTCAGGCCCAGCAACACGCGCTGCTCCGCCTCCGACCGCTCGATCTCCTCTATGACCCGGAACAAGGCGGCTTCATCGCCAAGCTTGAAGTCCAACAGAACGCCAAGCCGGCCGGAAGCGGCAAGGGCTTCGGAGAGCGTCACGACCTCGGGTAAAAGTTGGCGCAGGACCGTGAGATCGAGATCGGCTACGGAACGCGGATCGCCGCAAAGGCGGTTCAGATCCGCATCGTGGACACAGACGAGAACGCCGTCGCGCGTCTGGCGTATATCCGTTTCGATCGCATCCGCACCCTCGGCCTCGGCGGCCCGCAGAGCCGCCAGGGTATTTTCCGGCGCAAGCGCGGCGCCGCCGCGATGGGCGATAACAAGTGGCCTGCCGATGGTCTGTCGCCAGAGGTCGGGCATTTGGGCTCCGTAAGTGAACAGAATTCTGTCCGCACAGTTGCCCGCACCGCGAAGAGACCGCAAGCCTCAGACAATCGTCTTCTGGATCTCGTCCACCGCCCATTCCACCTGCTCCTTGGTGATGACAAGCGGCGGCGCCAGGCGAATGGTGTTCTCGTGCGTGTCCTTCGCGAGCAGGCCACGCTCCTTGAGCGCGTAGCAGAACTGGCGGGCGCCACCGGCTTCCGGCACGAGCTCGACCGCCATCATCAGACCACGGCCGCGCACATCCTTGACGATGTTGGAGCGGATCGAGCGCAGCCCTTCCAGAAAGTAGTCGCCCATGACGGCAGCGTTCTCGATCATGCCCTCTTCAGTCAGCACCTTCAGGGCGCTGCGGGCGACCGCGCATGCAAGCGGGTTCCCGCCGAACGTCGAACCATGCTGACCGGGTTTCAGCACACCGAGAACTTCAGAGTTCGAGAGAACGGCCGATACGGGATAGAAGCCGCCCGAAAGCGCCTTGCCGATCAGCGTCACATCGGCCTCGATGCCCTCATGCTCTTCCGCCAGCAGCTTGCCCGTTCGCCCAAGCCCGGTCTGGATCTCATCGAGGATCAGCGTGATCTTGTGGTTGGTGCAGAGCTCGCGCACGCGCTTGAAATAGCCGGCCGGTGGAATGATAACGCCGGCCTCACCCTGGATCGGTTCGATCAGCACAGCCACCGTGTTCTCGTTGATGGCGGCCGCCAGCGCGTCCGCGTCGCCAAAGGCAACGGTGCGGAAACCCGGCGTGTAAGGCCCGAAGCCGGTGCGCGCATCGGGGTCCGTCGAGAAGCTGATGATCGTCAGCGTGCGGCCATGAAAATTATCCGAGCAGACGATGATCTCGGCCTTGTTCTCGGGAACGCCCTTGACCTCGTATCCCCACTTTCGCACGGCCTTGATTGCCGTTTCCACGGCTTCCGCCCCGGAATTCATCGGCAGGATCTTGTGCGAACCGGTGAGCGCGGCCAGCTCTTCATAGAGATGTGCGAGCTGATCGTTGCGGAATGCGCGCGACGTCAGCGTCAGCTTTCCTGCCTGCTCGACCATGGCGGCAAGGATCTTCGGATGGCAATGGCCCTGATTGACCGCGGAGTAAGCCGATAGGCAATCGAGATAACGCTTGCCGTCGGTGTCCCACACATAGACGCCCTCGCCGCGCGTCAGCACGACATCAAGAGGCTTGTAGTTATGAGCGCCAAGGCGCTGTTCGGTGTTGATCAGGCTTTCAGAATTGCTCATCCGCATCCCCTCCATCATGCCGCGCGTGTCGGGCGGTCGAAGATCCGCCGACCGAAAAGACTTGCCGTCAGCTCGACGAGAACACGGGCGCTCTTGCCCCGGTCATCCAGAAACGGATTGAGCTCGACGAGGTCGAGCGACGACACGAGGCCACTGTCGCAAAGCATCTCCATGATGAGATGCGCTTCGCGGAACGTCGCCCCGCCCGGAACGGTGGTCCCGACACCCGGCGCGATATCCGGATCGAGGAAGTCGACGTCGAGACTGACATGCAGCAGCCCGTTTGCAGCTTCGACCTTGCTCAGAATGTCGCGGATGATCGAGGCGACACCCTGCTCGTCGATCGACCGCATGTCGAAGACATTGACGCCATGCTGCTTGATGAGTTCACGCTCCGGTGCATCGACCGAACGAATTCCGACCTGGAAGACGTTGCGCGGATCGACGAAGGCGCGGTCGCGCGGCAGTATCTCGGCAAATTCGGCCTGCCCGCAGAAGAACGCCACCGGCATCCCGTGAATATTTCCCGAAGGGGAGGTTGCGGGCGTGTTGAAATCCGAATGCGCATCGAGCCAGAGAACGAACAGCGGCCGGCCCTGCTGGGCAGCATGGCGCGCCATGCCGGAAACGCTGCCCATCGACAGGCTGTGATCGCCGCCAAGGATAAGCGGAAAACGTCCCGCCGCGGCAACCTCGTAAACGCTTGCCTCAAGCGCTCGTGTGAAAGCACCGACGGTGCGCAGGTTGTGTGCCTTCGGGTGGTTGGGAAGATCGCGCGCCGGAACGACCTGTACGTCACCGGCGTCCGCCACTTCGTATCCGAGATCGATCAACGTCTGATCGACGCCCGCGATGCGCAGCGCTGCCGGCCCCATGGCCGCACCGCGACGGCCCGAACCCTCTTCCAGCGGAGCGCCGATAAGCGTCACCGATTTTGTCTGTGCCTGCATGCTTGTCCCCTTCACAATAGAGTTGAATATCAGACATCGCCCCGGCGACAAAAAGATGAAAAAGTGTCAATAATAGACATCAATTTCGCATATTGCTCGCTCCGGCATGACAAAGTGACACCGTGGACGATCTCGACCAAACACTGCTCAGTGCCCTCAGGCACAACGCCCGCATCCCTGTCTCGTCGCTTGCCGCCCTCACCGGCGCTTCGCGGGCAACGATCGCCGCCCGTATCGAGCGCCTTGTCGCAAACGGTACGATCACCGCCTTCACGATCCGCACGGGCCACGAGACGCGCGAAGCCGGCGTTCGTGCCATCGTGATGATCGAAGTGCTCGGCAAACTCGCCGACAAGGTGGCAGATCAGTTGCGCGGGCTGCCGCAAGTACGAGCCTTGCATAGTACGAATGGAAAATGGGACTTCATCGCCGAACTGGAAGACCGCGATCTGGTATCGTTTGATGAAACATTGCGACGCATCCGCCTGATCGACGGGATAAACGTAACCGAGACGAATATCCTGCTGAAAACCCGCAAGGCGAGTTTCTAGACGAAGCTCATTGATCGCCGCCCGGCGATCAATATTCCCGCTCGTAGACGATACCAGCTTCGCCCGCGCCATTCGCCCCGGCCGCGCCACGCAGTTTCACACCGCGTCCGACATCCAGGTTGATGATGGCCTTCGCCCCATCCTTGGTGTTCTGCTGCAGTTCGAGGTAGGTGCGGTCGTTCAGGTAGCGGCCGACACCGACATTCGTCTGGCCGTTCGCATCGGTGCTGATATCGAGATCATCGACGCCAAGCTGATTGCGTAGCCCCTGGAACAGCGACGTCGAGCGACCGCCCGCCAACTGGCTGACGGCATCCGCGAGCTGCGCGATCTGTATGGCAGACAGCTTCGACATCGACTGCCCGAAAATGAGTTGTGCCAGCACTTCGTCCTGCGGCAGAGCCGGCGACGAGGAGAAGGTGATGGAAGGGTCGGTTGCGAGACCGGCAACGTCAACCGTCAGCGTCGTGGTGCCCGACGTCGAGCTCGCTTCCATCTGCAGCGCCGGTGTCAGGTCGCCAGCAAACGTGATGCGGCTCTTGTCGGTGAAATCGAGCCGGCGGTTGAGGATCGTCAGGCGGCCGCGACGCATGGTGAAGCCACCGGAAACCAGGGGTGCTGCCGCCGTCCCCTGATCGAGACGCTTCCCCCGAGTTCCGCATCGATGCCGCGACCGCGCACGAAGATTTTCGACGGCGCGTCCAGCTGAATCTCGAGGTTGATGGTGTTGGATTTCTCGCTTGCACCTCCGGCACCTTCGTCGCGCAGCTGCGCCAGCACCGCCTTCGGGGCATGCACATGCTTGATCTCCACCTCCCGCAGCGAAGTCGGCAGCTTCTCCGGCACGGTGATCGAGGCCTTCTCGAGGGAGAGCTTGCCGCCGAGCGTCGGCCCCGCCAGCAAGGCACCGCGCAGCGTGATCGTCCCGTCAACCGTCGCAACGACGAGCGTACCATCGACATAGACGGCCTTGTCGAGCTTGATGTCGATGTTCGCCGGGAAGTTCGCCGCTGGCTGGATGCCGACATTGCCTGACACGCTGATGCTGCCGCCGCTTGCGAGCTGGCCGGTCAGACGCGAAATGACCGCCTGCTGCCCGTTGAAGCGGATGTCGGCAGATAGGTTGTTGAGCGCCAGGTTGCGGCGCACGTCGACAATCTTGGCACCATTAGTCGTGATCGTGCCGTTGATGAGCGGCGCCGCCGCCGTACCGGCAACTCTCAGGTCGAAATTCGCGGTACCGTCTGCGACCAATCCCTGCGCCGCAAGCTGCGCGCCGAGCACGGCGAACGGCAGATTGCCGGAAAAGCGCATATCGAGCGAGCGGTTGCCGGTGATGGTGACGCTGCCGCCGCCCTTGAGCGAGAGGCCGGCATCACCGGCTACCGTGGTATCGATCGTCAGCTTGTCGCCGACGAGCTTGCCACCGGCGTCGATGGAGAGTGGAGCAAGCCCTGCGCCCTTCGTCTGGCTGGTGGCGGCATTCTTCCATCCAAGCTTGAAGTCGACGGCCGGAAGCGGAAGCTTGCCGGTTGCCGAAACCGTACCGGATATATTGCCTTCCGCTGCCAGCCCCGGCACGAATGCATTGGCTATACCTGCCGGCATACTGGCTATGTCGGCCTTGACGTCGAGCGATTGCGCGTTGGTCCCCGCAACAACAAAGTTGCCACGCGCCTTGAGCGAGATGCCGCCGAAAATATCGGTCGTAAAATCCAGCTTGTTGTTCGAAAGCTTGCCGCTAGCGTTCGCGGAAAGCGACCCGACGCCGGCAGCCCGAGTCTGGCTGGTGGCAGCGTTCTTCATATCGAAATTAAAGTCGATCGTCGGATTTTCAGGCGTGCCCGAGGTTTTCGCAGTTCCCGAGATGATACCTTCTGCACCAAGCCCCGGAACAAAACCGTTCGCGATACTCGCCGGCAAATCCCTGATGTCGGCATTGACAGAAAGCCCCCCGACCGCGCCGTTGCGCAATTCGGCAGTTCCCTTGGCATTCAGCAAGGTCCGCTGCGCGCTGGTCAGATTGGCATCGAAATCGATCCTGTTGTCGGCAAACTTGCCGGTCGCGTTGAGGCTGAGGGCCGAAAGGCCCGCGCTCTTTGTCTGCCGGGTCGCGGCATTCTTCCAGTCAAGCTTGAAATCGACGGCCGGCAGCGGCAACGCTCCTGATACCGTCGCATTGCCCGTGATGGTCCCCTCGGCCTGCAGGTCCGGAACGAAGCTGCTGACCAGCGCCGCGGGAAGACTGTTGAGCGTGGCATTTGCCTCGATGCTCTTCGGCGCCATGCCTTCAAGCCTCACCTTGCCGGAAGCAGCCAGGGCAGCTCCCGCATCACCATCGACATTGGCTTCAAAATCCAGCGCGTCGTCAGCAAGCTTACCCTTCACGGCAAGTTTCATCGCCGGCAGGCGCGCCGCCTTGGTCTGGCTCGTCGCAACATCGCTCCAGGCAAGGTCGAACGTCGCGTTCGGCTGCTGCAAGGTGCCCGTTGCCGATGCGGTGCCTGAGATCGTACCGCTCGCGCCAAGCCCGGGAATGAAAGCGTTGCCAAGGCTTGCGGGTAGTCGTGCGACGTTGGCCTGCACAGCGATATCGCGCAGTTCGTTGTCGACAAGCGAGAAACCACCTGTCGCCTTCACGTCAGCTCCGCCATTCGCTGAGAGAGCGGTATCGAAGTCGAGCTTGCCAGCGTCGAAGCGGCCGTTGGCGGTAAGAGAGAGGCCGGAAACACCCGCAGCCTTTGTCTGGCGCGTTGCCGCGTTCGTCCAATTCAGGTGGACGTTTGCCTTCGGCATCGGCAGCTTGCCCGACGCATCGAATGTGCCACCAATCACGCCTTCCGCTGCGAGATCGGGAACGAAGTCATTGGCAAGCGCTGCGGGAATGTTGCTGAGCTGACCGTTGACCGCAAGTGTCTGCGCGTCCACCCCGGCAACGACATAGTTGCCCTGCGCTTTCAGCTGCAGATTTCCGCTACCGCTGGCATTGGCCTGAAAGTTGAGAACGCTGCCTTCCAGCTTACCGCTGACCGCCAGCCCGAGCGCGGAGAGCTTCGCCGTCCTTGTCTGGCGCGTCGCCGCATTCTTCCAATTCAGTTTGAAATCCAGCGCAGGCGCCGGAAGCTTCCCCGATGCCGTCACGGTACCTGTAATAGCACCCTCAGCTTCAAGCTTCGGAACGAAAGCATTCGCCAGTCCGGCCGGAATGTTGACGATGTTGGCATCCACAGCGAGCGATTGCGCGTTCTGGCCCGCCGTAACGAAATTGCCGTCCGCCTTCAGCGACACATTGCCCTTGCCGCTGAGGTCCGTATGAAAATCGAGCTTGTTATCGGCAAACGTCCCGTTGGCGCCGATTGCAAGGGGAGACAAGCCGGCACCCCGCGTATGGCTGGTGGCCGCATTCTTCCAGTCCAGCTGAAAGTTTGCGACGGGTGCCGCAGCCGTACCGGTCACGGCTACCTTCCCGGAAATCGTGCCGTCGGCATCGAGATTGGGCACGAAGCTGTTGGCGAGGCTCGCTGGCAGATCCTTGATGTCGGCCTTGAGATCCAACGTTTCACCCGCGGACCCTTCGACGCGCACAGTGCCGGCGCCGGCCTTCAGCGCCAGTCCATTGAGCGCCACGGTTCCGCCCGAGATCGACAATTGCGACGGCGCGTCCAGAGTGACCGGGATATCGTGTGGCTGGGCGGAAAAGCGGTCCAGTTGCACGAGCGTCGTACCGGCATTACTTTCAACGCCACCGGCAGCCTGAAGCGGATGGCCATCATAGCCGGCGTCGAGCTCGAAATTCGTCCGGTTCTGCTGCTGCGTGAAGCGCAGATCCAGCGCGTCGACCTTGTTGCTGCCGGACGCGACTTCGTCTGCCCTGACACTTCCCGAGGCCGCAAACGCCTTCAGGTCACTGACGACCACATTGATGTCAGGTCTCACGATCGCGAAGTTGTCGCGTTTGACGCCGCTTCCGGCAGCATCGATTTTCAGGACAATCTTTCCCGCATCGTCAGCGACGTCGAACGTCCCCTTGATGTCTCCTTCTGCCTTTTGCCCGCCAAGAGCGGCCAGCAGCCCAAGATCGGGAAAATCAAAGGACAGATTGCCTGTCGGAGCGAAGCTTTCGGAAAGCTCCATATGGCCGGTCAGGCGGTTCTTTCCGACGTTCGCGACGATGGATGGCAGCGTGATGCGCCCGTCTACCGATTGCACATCAGTACTGATGTTGATCGCCTGTCCGTCAATCTTGCCCGTCGCCGTTACTTCCGCCTGCGGCGCCTTGGCGTCCGCGGTCCCAGAGAGCGTAACGTCGAGGTCGGTCAGTTGGCGGCCGGCCATGTCGAGGGACTCGGCCTTTATGCCGGCCGACACCGCAAGTGCCGCAAAGTCACCCTTGGCTTTCACCGAATAATTCAGTTCGCCGTGCGCGCTGTCGAGCAGCTTGCTGACGTCAGGAAGCTTGCCGGACAGCGTCGCATCGAGCGTGTTGTCGTCGATCACGACAGCGCCCGCCGCTTCCACCGTATTCGACTTGATGGTGAGGTTCGACAGGTTGATTTTCGAGGGTACCGTGCCGGTGACCTGGGTCTCGACGACAACAGGCGCGTTGAAACGCGCCGCCACCGCGGGCGGCATGGCGGGCGGTTCGACCGTCAGCTTGGCATTGCCGGTCAGCGTGCTGTCAGCCAGCTTGTAGGAACCGTTCAGCGCCGCATTGGCGGAAGCACTCTCGATCGTCGTTCCGTTGAAGCCGACGGCCTGCGGCGAAAACTGCAGCGGCAATACGATCGTCACCGGCCCCTGCACGGCGCGGTTGACGTCTGGATTGGCAAACGTCATTTCGCCGGCCACCAGTCGGACCTGTACGGCGCCTGATCCACCCGCGAGATTGAAACTGTCGCTCTTGGCCGTCAGCTTCACATTGCCGATCGTCGCCTGCGGCAACACAGCCGAATCCAGCGAAGCGCTGGCGTTCAGCCTCGAGGCCTTCGCATCCCCTGTCAGCGCCAGATTGACGCCCGAAATCAGGAAGCGTGCCTCGCCATCGGCAAGCGGCCAACGGAAATCGACGGGGCCCGAGGTTCCGAGGAGATTGGCGTTGAGGCTGTTGCGACCCTTGGGATCCAGCGTGCCCGAGGCGGCAATGACGACCGCGCCGGTCGCCAGATTGCCGGTCTGGATATCGATCTTGCCCTTATTGTCGAAGTTTGCGGCGACATCGATGTTCGTCTGCCCCGCAAAAAGCGGCCTGAACGCGGCGGGAAGCAGCGAACTGAAATCGCCGCCGCCCTTCAGTTCCACATGGTGAAGGCCGTCGGTCGTCAGCGTGTGATGGGTTTCCAGCGCCGCGCGCTGCTGGCCGTCGAGCGAGGCCTGCAGTTTGCCCTTCCAGTCGGACACAGGGCCGTCGCCGTCGAGGCTGATCTCCACCGCCGGATTGCCGGGCAGTGCCAGAAGGCCCGCAAGCAACCCGCCCTTGGGCTCGTTGAGCTTGGCCTTTACCCGCAACTGGCTGTGCTCCGGCATAAACGCCACATTTGCTGTTAGTCTGGCGTCGGGCACGTCATGCCTGCTGACGGCAATCTCGGCTTCGCCACCGGAATTGTCGGCGCGCATGCTGCCATCTGCCGCGAGCGTAAACGCGCGGCCGATCAATGGCGTCGCAAGGCTGATGCGCGGCAGCGAAATCGCGTCGACATCGACCTTGACCGGCAGCGAGAAGCCGCCGTCGCCTTCTTCTTCCGGCGTGCTAGGGCGGGATGGCAACGTGCGCACAGGCTTACGCAACACCCGGATAGCGGACGCCTCGACACGCGCGGCGTGGAAGCGACCGGTCAGCAAAGCGAGCGGGTTCCAGTTGATCGAAAGCCCCTCGATATCGGCAAATGTCCCACGCGTATCCGACAGAACGATGCGGCTCGCGCGCAATCCGCCAGTCAACAGTCCCTGTGGTTCGAGAACGCGGATGGTCATGTCGCGGTTGGAGATGATCGATGCGACCTTGTCCGTGACGATGCGGGCGCCGAAAGAGGTGAAGCCGAAGATGCCGAGAGCAAGGGCGAGCAGAACGACTGCGGCGGCGGCGGAATAGCCGAGCAGCCGAGCGATAGCCTTGGCGATTTTCGTCACGATATGCATGGACGCGGATACCATTCCGTTTCTTCAACCGCGCAGCCCCGCCACGCGCCACACCTGTTAGAACGACTGGCCGATGCCAGCGTAGATACCGTAGTTCGTACCGCCCTCGTACTTGTTGAGCGGGACTGCGAAATCAAGGCGCAGAGGACCGAACGGCGTGGCGTAGCGAATGCCTATGCCCGCACCTGCGCGAAAGTCGGAAAAGTCGGGCGCAACGTCTGCGGAGACGGTTCCGACATCGATAAAGGGGACAATCCCGATCGTATCTGTGATCTTGACGCGCGTCTCGAAGGACGCGGTCATATAGGACGCTCCGCCCGTTTCCTCGTTTGCGGCGTTGTAGGGCGAGATCTCCTGGTACCCATAGCCGCGCACGGATCCACCGCCACCCGCAAAGAAGCGACGTGTCGCTGGGATATTCTCGAGATTGTCGGCACCGACGAGGAAGCCTGCGGCAACCTTGCCGGCAAGCACGATCCGGTCCTCGGCGCCGAGGCCGTAATAGCCGGACACCGATCCTTCGAAGGCGGAGAAG
This sequence comes from Rhizobium grahamii, assembly GCF_009498215.1. Classification (NCBI taxonomy): domain Bacteria; kingdom Pseudomonadati; phylum Pseudomonadota; class Alphaproteobacteria; order Hyphomicrobiales; family Rhizobiaceae; genus Rhizobium; species Rhizobium grahamii. Next base: position 2,972,334 of record NZ_CP043498.1, read on the forward strand.
AAGGTGCCGCTGTAGGACTCGTAGCTCGGCGTGACCTTCGCCATCGCGCGGTAGCCCTCTGTGGGGTCGAACTTGTTGTCGCGCGCGTCCCGGTCGAACTGGAACGGCAGGGCGAAGGTCAGGTAGGTGTTGTCTCCGAAGGCATCGTCGTCCTTTTCCCAACTGACCTCGCCGGCGCCGGTGATCGTATCCCTGTCGTTGAGTTCGTATGCCATCCCGAGCGAGGCGGTAACGAGCTTGGCGTTGTAGGCATCGGGGTTCTCGGTCTTGGCAAGAATGCTCGCCGTCAGCGTCGCCTCGGGAACGAAGATACCAGGCTTAGTGAAGGTGATCCCGGCCGAATAATCGAGGTCGCTGACACCGCTTGCCTCGCCAAGCCGTCCGACGGCGCCTTCGATGCGCAGGCCTTCGGCTCCGCCGAACAGGTTGCGGTGGCCCCAGTAACCGTTCACACCGAAGCCGTCGATCGTCGAGTATTGCGCGCCGACACCGAAGTATCGCTGCTTGCCCTCGGACACCTCGATCGTCATCGGAAGACTGCCGTCGCCTGCAAGACCTTCGGCTTCATGGATCGTCACGCTCGAAAAGACGCCGAGCGCACGCAAACGCTCACCGGCCTTTTTCAGCGCCTCGGGTGAATAACGGTCGCCCTTGTCGAGCCTGGAATAACTCTGGATGAAATCCGGGCGAACGCTTTTCGCGCCGGTCACACCAACCGTGCCGATCGGCGCGACAGGTCCGCTTTCAACCGAGAGCACGACATCGACGGTATCGGTCCTGTGATCCGCGATCACTTCGCGCTTCGTCAGTTTGGCAAGCGGTCGCCCTTCTTCCTTCATCTCCTCGACCAGCTTGTCGCCAGCCTTGATGACAACAAGGGAACCTGCCGGAGCGCCGGGCGCCAGATCGTAGTCCGCAGGATTTCGGTTCGCAGCGTCGCCGCCGAACTGCACTTCGCCGACGCGGAAGATCGGTCCAGCCGCAATGTTGACGGTGACCGGCACCGGCCTCGAGCGGTCGAAGGTCGGGTTTGGCGGAAGGCTGTCTATGTTCTTGCCGTCCACGGTGATGGTAACGACGCCACCGTAGCGGGCTTTTTCGTAGAGGGCAGCGATCAGACGATCACGATCGTCACGCGCCTTCACGACGACGCCGAGATCACCCGAAACGGGTTGCTCCTTGTCGCTGACGAGACGTGAGCTATTCTCGAGTGCTTCCTTGAGGTCCGGATCGACCGCGTCGGTCGTCAACGTGACGTCATAGCGAACGGGATCCGGCACCTGATCGGTGGCCGTCTCGTCTTTCCCGAAAAAATTGATACCGAAGAGCTTGAAGGCATAGGCGTTACCACCCAGCGCGGGCGAAAATGCAGCTGCCGCTGCGATCACCAGCACGATGCCTGTTCGCCGATACGCAATACTCGTTTTCGGTGCCTTCCCTCTGATCTGCATCCGCCGCTTTTTGGTTACATTGGAATTAAGCCTGCGTCCCCAGCCGGCAGAGACCTTAGCGGCAAATTTCCTTTTCGTGTACCGTTTTAACGCGGAGAATGAACGAATAGCGCGAAAAAACAAAAAATCCCGGGCCGAAACCCGGGATTTGAAGCCTTCAGGACCGGGCCTTTAGTAGCCGCCACGGCAATCGTCGATGTAGCGACGACCATATTGGTCACGGTAGTAGCACTGGCCCGGCTGTTCGGACACGCGGCCGATGACGGCGCCCGAAACACCGCCGACGGCAGCACCGATCGCAGCACCCCGGACGTTGCCGGTCACGGCACCGCCGATGATTGCGCCGGATGCCGCGCCGATGCCCGCACCGCGTTCGGTCGGTGTGCAGCTTGCAATAGAAAGGCCAATAAGGACCAAAGCAAAAATCTTCTTCATCAATCAATCACTCCTAGAGGTCGCCGGAAATGGCGGTGGCCGTCCCTGATTCTTATATTTTCGTAACGCTAGCCCGCAAACTGTGGCGCAAAAAGGAACAATCGGAGAGCGGCGGCCATTTTCCTAGACGGCAGCATCCCGTCGGCAGCACGCCTTACCCGCACACGCCGAATTTAACGCACCTCCCTAAAGTAGCGGTTGATTCTAAAGCAGGAACATCAAATGATGCCGTTTGTGCCTGGAGGAGGCACGAGGAGGACATCATGGCGAAAGTGAAACTGACGGTGAATGGCCGGGCGGTGAGCGGAGACTGTGAAGAACGCACGCTACTCGTCCATTTCATTCGGGAAAAACTGGGACTGACGGGCACCCATGTCGGCTGCGACACGAGCCAGTGCGGCGCATGCGTGGTGGATATGGATGGACAGTCGGTCAAGAGCTGCACAATCCTCGCCGTCCAGGCATCAGGCGCGGCAGTCACGACAATCGAAGGACTGGCCGGCAACGGCGAACTCCACCCGGTTCAGGCGGCTTTCAAGGAACACCATGGACTTCAATGCGGCTTCTGCACGCCCGGCATGGTGATGACCGCGGTTGACATGATCAATCGCCACGGTGGCGAACTCGACGAAAAAACGGTTCGTCACGAACTCGAAGGCAATATCTGTCGATGCACCGGCTATCACAACATCGTCAAGGCGGTGCTGTCGGCCAACGAACAGATGCACGGCAGCGCGAAGCAGGCAGCCGAATAGCTCTCAGGAATTGTCTGGCTGCCGCCGAACACAATTCTCTTTGGCGGAATGCCAGGCCCGAAACCCCATTGGGAGGACATCATGGGTGTTGAAGGAATTGGTGCACGCGTCGCGCGCAAGGAAGACAAGCGGTTCCTGACCGGCAAGGGACGCTATACCGACGACATGGTCGTGCCGGGAATGAAATATGCCTATTTCATCCGTAGCCCGCATGCGCATGCGAAGATCACGAGTATCGATGCGGCATCGGCAAGGACCATGCCCGGTGTGATCGATGTACTGGATGGCCAGCAGCTGCTCGCTGACGGCATCGGCAACCTGATCTGCGGCTGGATGATCCACTCAAAGGACGGATCGCCGATGAACATGGGCGCCTGGCGTCCGCTGGCGACCGAGACCGTGCGATACGTCGGTGACGCCGTTGCGATCGTGGTAGCGGATTCGCTCGCCGAGGCGCGCGATGCAGCCGAGGCCGTGGTTGTCGACTACGAGGAGCTGCCGGCGGTGGTGGAAGCCATCGACGCGCTGAAATCGGGCGCGCCGCAAATCCATTCGAACGCCCCTGGCAACCTGATCTTCGATTGGCAGCTCGGCGATCCCGATGCGACCGACAAGGCGATCTCCGAAGCTGCACATGTGACCGAGATCGAGCTCCACAACAACCGCCTGTCCCCCAACCCCATGGAGCCTCGCGCCGCGCTCGGCATCTACGATTCGGCGGAGGACCACTACACCTGCTACACGACGAGCCAGAATCCGCATGTCGCACGACTGGTGATGAGCGCGTTCTATAATGTCGCCCCGGAGAACAAGCTGCGCGTCATCGCGCCTGATGTCGGCGGTGGCTTCGGATCGAAGATCTACATCTATCCGGAAGAGATCGTCTGTCTCTGGGCATCCAAGAAGACAGGCGTGCCGGTCAAGTGGAACTCGGACCGCACCGAAGCCTTCCTGACGGATGCGCACGGGCGCGACCATGTCTCGACGGTCAAGATGGCCTTCGACAAGGACCATCGCATCATCGGACTGAAGGTCGACACGATCGCCAATCTTGGCGCCTACATGTCGCTCTTCTCATCGGCCGTACCGACCTATCTCTACGCCACGCTACTATCAGGCCAGTACGATATTCCCGCGATCCACGCGAATGTCCGGACGGTCTATACAAACACAGCACCTGTCGATGCCTATCGTGGCGCCGGGCGGCCGGAAGCGACCTATCTGCTCGAACGCACGATGGAGACGGCCGCACGCGAACTCGGCATCTCGCCGGCTGAACTGCGGCGGAAGAATTTCATCCGCTCCTTCCCGCATCAAACGCCTGTGATCATGAACTACGATGCCGGCGACTACGAAGCCTCCCTCGAGGCGGCGATGCAGGCTTCCGACTGGAACGGCTTTGCGGCCCGCAAGGCGGAAGCGGCCAACCGCGGCATGAAGCGCGGCATCGGCATGAGCTGCTACATCGAGGCCTGCGGCATTGCCCCTTCGCAAGCCGTCGGCTCGCTCGGCGCCGGCGTTGGCCTCTGGGAATCGGCGGAGGTGCGGGTCAACGCGGTCGGCACCATCGAGGTCCTGACGGGATCGCACAGCCACGGCCAGGGCCATGAAACGACCTTCGCACAGCTCGTCTCCGGTCGCCTCGGCGTGCCGATCGACAGCGTCTCGATCGTCCACGGCGATACCGACAAGGTCCAGATGGGCATGGGCACCTACGGCTCCCGATCGGGCGCCGTCGGCATGTCGGCGGTCGTGAAAGCGCTGGACAAGGTGGAAGCGAAAGCGAAAAAAATCGCCGCCCATCTGATGGAAGCGGACGAAAGCGACATCGTGATCGAAAACGGCGAACTCAAGGTCGCCGGCACGGACAAGGCCCTGCCCTGGTTCCAGGTGGCACTGGCCTCCTACACCGCCCACAACCTGCCTGCCGGCATGGAGCCGGGGCTGAAGGAGACGGCGTTCTACGATCCGTCCAACTTCACCTTCCCCGCCGGTTGCTACATCTGCGAGGTCGAGGTCGATCCGGAAACCGGCAAGACCGAGATCATCCAGTTCGTCGCGGCCGACGACTTCGGCAACATCATCAACCCGATGATCGTCGAGGGACAGGTTCATGGCGGCATCGCGCAGGGCATCGGCCAGGCGCTTCTCGAAAGCGTGCACTATGACGAGAACGGCCAGCTTCTGACCGCGAGCTTCATGGATTACGCCATGCCGCGCGCCGACGATCTGCCCTCGTTCAACGTCTCGCACCAGACGACGCCCTCGCCCAGCAACCCGCTCGGCATCAAGGGTTGCGGCGAGGCCGGCGCGATCGGTTCACCACCGGCACTCATCAACGCCATCACCGACGCGATCGGAAACAACATGCTGACAATGCCGGCCACACCGCAGAAGGTCTGGATGGCAGCCCGCGCGGTCAACTGAGGAGGAACAAGGATGTACCAGACCAACTATCACCGCGCCTCCGCCGTCGATGAGGCCGTCAAGATGATCTCCGGCACCTCCGAAGGCAAATATGTCTCCGGCGGAATGACGCTCATTGCCACGATGAAGCAGCGGCTCGCCGCACCGAGCGATCTTGTCGATCTCCGGCATATCCCGGCGATGAAGGGTATCAAGATCGATGGTCGCAAGGTCACCATCGGGGCGGCAACGCCGCATGCCGAAGTGGCTGCTTCGGCAGCCTTACGGGCAATCTGCCCCGCACTCTGCGATCTCGCCGGCATGATCGGCGATCCGCACGTCCGCCATATGGGAACCATCGGCGGATCGGTCGCAAACAACGATCCCGCCGCGGACTACCCTTCCGCCATGCTGGCGCTAAATGCACGCATCGCCACCAACAAGCGGGAGATCGACGCCGGCGACTTCTTTACCGGTCTATTCGAAACGGCCTTGGAAGAGGGCGAACTGATTACCTCGATCAGCTTCGAAGCGCCTGACAAGGCGGGCTACGCCAAGTTTCCAAATCCGGCATCACGCTATGCGATGACGGGCGTGTTCGTCGCCAAGGGCTCCGGCGGTGTGCGGGTCGCGGTAACAGGCGCGGGAAGCAACGGCGTCTTTCGCGAGAGCGCAATCGAATCGGCGTTGAACGGCAACTGGTCATCGGGCGCGCTCTCAAACATCACTGTGGACGCCTCAAAGCTGATGTCGGATCTTCACGCCAGCGCCGAATATCGTGCAAACCTGGTCAAGGTCATGGCGAAGAGGGCAGTCACCAGCGCCGCGTGACATCAATTGGTGATCGCGAGCTCAGGGTTCGCGATCACCATCAAACACAGGCGAAAACAGGCAATTTCAAATTAAAATAATTCAAGACTATGGGCCTTTTGCCGCACATGATGCTAAAGCAGGAGGCAAGGGTTGACGTGCGCGCGCTGGTTCGCAAAAAACGCTCGCACGATACTGGAGCATATGATGGATTTCGAAGCATTCTTCAAAGACGAGCTGGATGGCCTGCACAATGAAGGCCGCTATCGCGTTTTTGCCGATCTTGAGCGTCACCGCGGCGGCTTTCCACGCGCCACCCGCCATACCCGGATGGCCCGAAGGACGTGACGGTCTGGTGTTCCAACGACTATCTCGGCATGGGACAGAACGCCAAGGTCATCGAGGCGATGAAGAATGCCATCGACCACTGTGGCGCGGGTGCGGGAGGCACCCGGAATATCTCTGGCACCAACCACTCACACGTTCTTCTCGAACGCGAGCTTGCCGATCTGCACGGCAAGGAATCCGCGCTGATCTTCACCTCGGGGTACATTTCCAACTGGGCGGCCCTCGGCACGCTCGGCGCCAAGATCCCTGGCCTCATCATCTTCTCCGATGCGCTGAACCACGCCTCGATGATCGAAGGCATTCGCTATGCCAAGTGCGAGAAGGTGATCTGGAAGCACAACGACGTGCAGGATCTCGAAGCAAAGCTCGCAGCCGCCGATCCGAAGGCACCGAAGCTGATCGCCTTCGAGTCGGTCTATTCGATGGATGGAGACATCGCACCGATCAAGGAAATCTGCGACATCGCCGAAAAGTATGGCGCGATGACCTATCTGGATGAAGTGCATGCCGTCGGCATGTACGGCCCGCGCGGCGGCGGCATCGCCGAGCGCGAAGGCCTGATGGATCGCCTGACTGTTATCGAAGGCACGCTCGGCAAGGCTTTCGGTGTAATGGGCGGCTACATCGCCGCGTCGACGGCGCTCTGCGATTTCATCCGCTCCTTCGCATCCGGCTTCATCTTCACGACCGCACTTCCGCCGGCTCTTGCCGCAGGCGCGGTTGCCTCGATCCAGCATCTGAAGGTCAGCCCCTTCGAGCGCGCGCGCCATCAGGACCGCGTCCGCACGTTGAGAGCTCTTCTCGACAAGCGCGGCATCCCGCATATGCCGAACCCCAGCCATATCGTGCCTGTCATGGTTGGCGACGCCGCAAAGTGCAAATGGATCTCGGACCTGCTGCTCGACAACTGTGGTGTCTACGTGCAGCCGATCAACTATCCGACGGTGCCGAAGAAGACCGAGCGCCTGCGTATCACGCCGACACCGCTTCACACGGATGCCGACATCGAGCATCTCGTCGAAGCGCTGCACTCGCTGTGGTCGCGCTGCGCGCTGGCCCGTCACGTCGCCTGACGTTCGACAGAAAGATCGTTGCTTAGTTTATGAGCCCGGCAGCCCGCTGCCGGGCTTCTTTGTCGACTGCAAAGACGTCATCCATGGAAGACGCAGCCGGCAGGCCGGCAAGCTGGTCCATGACCGTTTCGGTAACGTCGGCCATCGACAGGAATGACAGCCGGCCCTCGATGAAGGCCTCGAGCGCCACTTCCTTCGCCGCGTTCAGGACGGCACCCTGGACCCCGTCGCGGACCATCGCCAGGCGGGCAAGCCGCAATGCCGGGAATCGTTTCTCGTCGGGCGCCTCGAAGTCGAGACGCGACAGTTTGGCAAAATCGAGCCGCTCGATCGGCAGGTTGGGACGCAGCGGATGGGCGAGCGCGTAACCGATCGCCGTGCGCATATCAGGCGCTCCGAGCTGGGCCAGAACCGAACCGTCAGTGTAGCCGACCATCGAATGAATGACCGACTGCGGATGAACGATGACTTCGATCTGCTCCGGCGAAAGACCGAACAGATGCTTCGCCTCGATCATCTCGAGCGCCTTGTTGAACATCGACGCGCTGTCGATCGAGATCTTCAAACCCATCGACCAGTTAGGATGGGCGCGCGCGGTCTCCACGGTCACGTTCGCCATCTCCTCGATCGACGAATTGCGGAAAGGGCCGCCCGAAGCCGTCAGAATGATGCGCTCGACAGCGTGACGCTGGTTCTCTTCCAGAACCTGGAAGATCGCATTGTGCTCGCTATCGACGGGAAGCAGCTTGCCGCCACCGCGACGAACGGAGTCCACGAACAGCCCGCCGGCGGAAACGAGGCACTCCTTGTTGGCGAGCGCGATATCCGCACCCTTGCGCGCGGCAGCGAGGGTCGGCGCGAGACCCGCCGTCCCGACGATCGCCGCCATCACCCATTCGGCCTCGAGATCCGCGGCTTCCATGAGTCCGGTCTGACCCGCGGCGACGGCAATGCCGCTGCCGGCCAACGCACTCTTCAGCGCTTCATACTGGCTGTCGCTCGCCGTTACCACCAGCGCCGGTCGCAGTGCCCGGGCCTGGTCGGCCAGCAGCGCGATATTTTCGTTACCGGTAAGCGCGGAGATCTCGAAATTTTCCGGTCCGCCAAGATGATCCACAACGTCGATCGTGTTCTTGCCGATCGATCCCGTCGAGCCAAATATGCTGAGCCGCCTCGGCGCTTGTCTGCCCGTGATCATGCCATTTGCCAGTCGTTTCCGTTTGCGTGAGGCTCTACAGGGGATTGAAAAGTGCAGCAAGTGCGGATGGCATGCAACCAACGTTTAATCGGCGCGTTCCTGCAATTGGCCAAAGGAGGACAGCGCCATGGTTTTCAAGCCGGGAACCTTTTTCGGAGAGCAGCCGGAAATCGAGGTTGAGTTCAAGAATCACGCCAAACTCGAGGAAGATATCGCCAACGCGCTCGCCGTTGCCGGCGGCATAGATGCGGCTGATGTGAACGTGACCGTCGACGGCGCGGGCGTTGTGCTGAGTGGATCGGTCGCGACACAGGAAGAAATCGCACGAGCTACAGCTGTCGCTGAAGCGATTTCGGGAACCCACCCCGTGCGCAACGATATCGCGATCGGCTGAAAACAGCTAAGCGCACAGCCTACTGATCACCTAGCCGGCAAAGCGCTCGACGAGAAAGGTCGAGCCGGCGACGCGGTCAGTTTTGGGCGTCGTTATCGGACCGGAGGAATTGTAGGCCGTTGCCAACAGCAAGCCGCTTGCAATGATATAGGCGACGGCCAGAAGAGCCAATTTCGTACGCATGGCGAACACTCCTATTTTCCGAGAAAACGCGAGAACGGAGTGAAAGTTCCTGGCGCTCAACATCGCTTCGGTGATGGACTGGACGAGGTAGAAACGGCGACTTCAAATGCAGAAAAGCCGCGAAACCGCGGCTTTCCTTTATCGAAGCTCTCAGCGGAGAGATCAGCCAGCTGGCGTCAGTGTTACCGACGTACCGGTCGCCGCCACGTTGAGGCCGAGCTGGCCAGTCAGGCTGATCATCTGCAGGTGGATCGAGCCGGAAGTGCCGCCGACAAGGATGTTGGTCCCGATGCCTGCAGCCAGGGTCGCCTCGGCCGTCGCGCCCTGATAGAGGCCGCCGAGCGAACCGCGATGATACCCCGATGTCGGTGCGAAGACTGCCCAGACGAGGCGGCCGCGCGTGGTGAAGCCGATATCGACACCCAACTTGCGGATCTCACCCGTGTAGCGATCCTGTGCCTCGGAGCTTGAGGTCGGCGTGAAAACGCAATCGATGGTCTTGGAAGATGCGAGAACATAGCCGACGCCGCCGCCGATATCGCAGGTCAGCATGCCGATCTTTACGCCCCCGCTGACATCCGGCTGCTGGTACGTGGTCACCAGATCCGCTGCGATAGCGCCCGTGGCCAGAGTCTGTGCCACAGATGCTGCAGCAAGGATCGTTGCGATTTTCTTTTTCATGGTCGTCTCCTTGTCGTCTGCTGGGAACATAGTGCCTTGTTATAATTTACCAAGCCCAGCGCGTTAATCCGAATCAAAGTGACGAAACAAGTGGTATCCGATTACGCCAAAAGGTGGACCGTTCCGACACGGCATGGCGCCTTTGACGATCCGGCGATCGGCATTCCACAACAAGCGATACCGCAAACCTCCCCTGACAATCAGCCGTCGTTGCTCCTATATAAGCGTCAACGATCTGCCGCCGATCGAACGCTTGCGCATGATCCCCGCCAGGAATGTCTGGACAGTGCTCTCTGGCTCGTCGCGGCGGCAGGTCAGAAACAGGAGAAACCCTATGCAGTCTTACAGCAAGAGTGCCGAAGCAATCTCGAAGCTGTCGCCCGAGCAGTATCGCGTTACGCAGCAGGCGGGCACGGAACGGCCCGGCACCGGCGAATATCTTCATAACAAGGAGCCCGGCATCTACGTCGATATCGTCTCCGGCGAACCGCTGTTCGCCTCGGCGGACAAGTACGAATCCGGATGTGGTTGGCCAAGCTTCACGAAGCCCATCGAAGGGCCCAATGTGAAGGAACTGCACGACGCATCACACGGGATGGTCCGCACCGAGGTGCGCTCGCTTCACGGCGACAGCCATCTGGGCCATGTATTCCCCGACGGCCCGCTCGATCGCGGCGGGCTGCGCTATTGCATCAATTCGGCATCCCTGCGCTTCGTCCATCGTGACCAGATGGAAGCTGAGGGGTATGGAGCCTATCTGGATCAAGTGGAGGACGTTTAATGACGACGGAACGCGCAGTACTCGCAGGCGGTTGCTTCTGGGGCATGCAGGATCTCATTCGCCGCTTCGACGGTGTCATTTCGACCCGCGTCGGCTATTCCGGCGGCGAGGTTCCGAATGCGACCTACCGCAACCACGGAAACCATGCCGAAGCGATCGAAATCATCTTCGATCCGGCCAAGACCAGCTTCCGCGATCTTCTGGAATTCTTCTTCCAGATCCACGATCCGTCCACGATCGATCGGCAGGGTAACGACCGGGGCGCCAGCTATCGCTCCGCGATCTTCTACACCAGCCCGGAGCAGAAGAAGGTGGCCGAGGACACCATCGCCGATGTCGACGCCTCAGGTCTGTGGCCGGGCAAGGTTGTCACCGAAGTCACTCCGGTGAGCGATTTCTGGGAGGCCGAGCCTGAGCACCAGGACTATCTCGAGCGCATTCCGAATGGTTACACCTGCCACTTCGCGCGCCCCGGCTGGAAGCTGCCCAAGCGGCAGGTCGATCGCCAGGCGTCCTGAGACGGAAACGGACATCACTGCGACATGCAAATAAGCAAGGCGGGCCGCGGCCCGCCTTTTCTTTTGGACTTGCAGGTCAATTGCCGGCGATGTCCTTCAGCCGCGCCGCCAGAAACTCCACGCAGAGGCGAACCTTCGCGGCCGTCAGCCGGTTGTGCGGAAACACCGCATGAATGGGTGCGGCCGGCAACAAGACATCAGGAAGCACCACCTCTAGCTGATCAGACTTGATGTCGTCCCGAACATCCCAGATCGATTTCAGGATCAGCCCGGCGCCTCCAAGCGCCCATCGATGCGCGAGCTCTCCGTTGTTGGTGCTCAGCACGCCTTTGACGTTGACGCTGCGGCCATCGGCAAAGATCCAGTGAGTGTTCGGCGGATCGCCGAAGGTGATCGCGGCGTGGCCGGCCAAGTCCTCCAGCGTTTCCGGTCGTCCATAGCGGTCGAGATAGGACGGCGAAGCGCATATGACCCGCCGGTTCGGGGCCAGCTGCCGCGCGATCAGGCTTGAATCGGCAAGAGCGCCGAAGCGGATCGCAAGATCGTAGCCGCGCTCGACGATGTTGGCGACACCATCCTCTGTATCGAGATGAACATGCAGTCCCGGATGCCGCGCCTGAAATTCCTGAAGCAGCGGCGCCAGCCAGCGGCACCCGAACGCAAAGGTCGACGTGACCCTGAGAAGCCCAAGCGCGGAATCCCTGCCGCTCGTCACCTCGGTCTCGGCATCGTCGATCTCCGCAAGAATGCGGACACAGCGGGCATGGAAGCGTGCGCCTTCTTCCGTCAACGTCAGCGACCGTGTCGTCCTGTTGAACAGCCGGACGCCCAGGCGCGCCTCCAGTCGGGTCAGCTTGCGGCTGACGACCGTCAGCGAAAGCCGCAGTTCTCGCGCCGCAGCCGACAGGCTGCCAGCTTCAGCCACGCGAACAAACACCAGCATATCCAGAAGATTGTCGCTCATATTCTTGCTGTTACAGCAAGAGATAGTCGCCAACAATGGCTATTCTTGCCGAAGAGGCGATAGGCTATGTTCGCAAATAACGAAACGCGGTCATCGCAGGAAAGGATCGGCAGATGGCATCGATTGCAGGAAAAAGAGTACTCGTTGTCGGCGGCAGCTCAGGCATCGGCTTTGCAGTGGCCGCACAGGCGGTAGAGGCCGGCGCCGAAGTGACGATCGCTTCGCGGTCTCAGGAAAAGCTGTCCGAAGCCGCCCGTGAACTAGGAGGCAAGGTGCAGACCGCCGTCCTGGATACCGGCGACGAAGCATCGATCGATACGTTCTTCGCAAGCGATGCACCTTGGGATCATGTCGTGATCTCGGCCGCGCAGACTCCGAGCGGCCCGGTCCGCAAGCTGCCGCTCGAAGACGCCAAGCGCGCCATGGAAAGCAAGTTCTGGGGCGCCTATCGGATAGCCCGCGCCGCGCGCTTCACCGAACGAGGCTCGCTGACCTTCATCTCGGGCTTCCTGAGCGAACGCCCGTCGGCAAATTCCGTCCTTCAGGGTGCGATCAACGCAGCCCTTGAATCACTTGGCCGCGGCTTGGCACTCGAACTTTCGCCGGTGCGCGTGAACGCCGTGTCGCCCGGCCTGATCGACACGCCGCTATGGTCGAAGATGGATGCTGGCACCCGCCAGGCAATGTTCGAGCGTGTCGGCGCGAGCCTGCCGGCCAAGACGATCGGGCATTCTGAAGACATCGCCAACGCCGTGCTCTTCGCCATGACGACGCCGTTCGCAACCGGCTCGACCATCCGTGTCGATGGCGGCGGCGTGATCGGATGAGCCGATGGACATCGATCATGTAACACTCCGGACCGCCGACCTCGAAGGCACGCGCGCGTTTCTCCAAACGCTGCTCGGCCTCGAGCCGGGGTTCCGGCCCGACTTCCCCTTCCCCGGCTATTGGCTCTATCGCAGCGGCGATCCGATCGTTCATCTTATCCCGGGTGGTGGAAGCCCCGTCGACCGGGCGGCTGAAACGATCGACCACGTGGCTTTCAGGCTGGACGGCTACGACGCATTCCGCGCCCGCCTCGACACGGAGTCGATCACCTATTCGACGATGGATCTTCCTGAACTTGGCGAGCGTCGCCTGTTCGTTCGCACGCCGGGTGGAATCCTGATCGAACTCGTCTTCCGCACCGCAATTGTTTAAAGCAGGCCGGACGCGAGTCGAAGGAGCGGTGCGGCATGGCAAAAGACAAGACGATGGCATCGCTGGTGCAGACGCTGGCCGAAATGCCGAAACGGGATAACAGCGCCTATCACAAGGCGATGGCAGAAGCCCGCCGTGCCTTCGAGGAAGCCGAAGCGACCCTCGGTGGCCCCGTCCAGGTCCGGATGAAGACCAAGCAGAAGCGAAACGGCGACTACGTCGTCAAATGGACGTTCCGCCGCGAGGACGAATAGCCAGTTCTACCGCTCGCGCCGACGATCCGCAGCGTTGACGAAAAGCCGCCGGCCATGCAACCAACGCAGCGCAAGAAAGTTCAGTCCGGCGACGAGCACTTGCCGGCGAAAAGCGATGGGATGGGACGGAATGCAGAAATCGGAATGGCGTGCAGATCCACTGACCTGGGGAACCGGCGCAAAAATCTTCGAGGTCTTCCTCGAGCCGACGTGCCCTTACTCCGTCAGGGCCTTCCGCAAGCTCGATGAGCTCCTAGCCGTATCAGGCGAGGACAACATCTCCATCAAGATCCGCCTGCAATCACAGCCCTGGCACATGTTCTCAGGCGTCATCGTTCGCTGCATTCTGGCGGCATCGACGCTCGAAGCCGGCAAGGAAGCGGCAAAGGCCGTTCTGTCAGCTGTCGGAGATCACCGCGAGGAATTCGAATTCACCAGCCACTGCGGTGGCCCCAACCTCGACGCCACGCCGAACGACATCATCAAGCGCATCGAAAACTATAGTGGACTGGCACTCGCCGATGCCTTCGCAATTCCCGACCTCGACCGGGAAATCAAGTGGCACAGCCGCTATGCCCGTCAGAACGGCATCCACGTCTCGCCAACCTTCATGATCGACGGCATCGTCCAGGCCGACATGAGCAGCGGCGATGACGTCTCTGCCTGGCGTGAGCGATTGCTTCCCCGCTGACGACAGTGTCGCGGCGCCTGTTACGCGCGTCGCGATCCTGCCCCTATCCGCTATGCCCCGAGAATGGCATCGATCTCGGCGATAAGCGCTGCATAGGTCGCGATATGCCGGTGATACTCGGCCTTGATCTCCTCGGTGATATCGGTCAGCGGCCCACCGCCTTCCTGCCGAAAATGACGCGCGTCCTTTTCGTCCATGAGGCGGATTTTCTCCTCATGCTCCGCAACCCTCGTCCGATACTGTTCGCGAATGTCTGCCAGACCCATCTCAAGCTCCTGTGTTCTCTAAGACGATATCTAGGCGCCGATCCGCAAATGGCCGCTGGCTGCGACAAAAAACGCTGCGGCGGCGCAGTAGGGCAATATAGAGGGTGCTTGAGAAGACCCAAAACGCTGCACAATCGCGGCGCAAAAGACGACCGTGGCAATGTCTACAAGATGCTGTTCTAAGTCCGGGCGAAACCGCCGCCACAAAGAAGGAGGGATAATTTCAGGCTTCTCCGCCCATCAACAGAGCGACAACATCCAAGTAGGCCTTTGATTTTAATGGTGTCCACGAGAGGATTCGAACCTCCGACCCCAGGATTCATACCACTTCGGCTTTAGCCGCCGCCCGAGGGCGTTCGTGGTCTGGACTGTCCCTTCACCATGGGCCGAAGCCTTTAGGTGCTACCCATCCAGTCTCTACACCTTCAACGGATTTCTCCGAAGCTTGGCTCGGGATTGGCATGCCGAGAGTTCAGCGAAGCGTTCCCCGACTTTGAGTAGATCGACTACGCTCTTTCGTTGCGTAGCCCCCAATTTAAAACCAGGAATCCTGTGCTCTATCCTGCTGAGCTACGTGGACAAACTGTTCATTTGCTGGAGGTTCGTACCCCAAGCGGACAGGAATATCAACACCAAGATCGACACCACGCTAGGGACTTAACGCCTGTTGCTAGCCAGCAATAACAAAGGCCGGACCAAGCTGTCGGTGCCAACAGATGCCATCGCAGCAAGCTTCCTGGGCGAAGCGGGAATGTTAGTGGTCGCCGAAACTCATGCCGCCAATAGGTCCATTCGACGGTAAGAGCGCCGTCGTCTTTTCGTTCCACAACCGAGCTTCGACGTCAGCTATCGGCCAGCCCGAAGCCGACACTCGATGCGGTGGCCTCTCACCTCTATGCGCAACACGCCGCGGCGGTGGACGGTCGGCAACAGGAGGCGGCTGGGGACTGCTCTGCCAACCACTTATCACGCGGCTTGCAACTCGAAGGACGGGGGGCCAATGCAACAATCAGCGAATTGTCGACTCGCGCTGGGCTACTCGCACGGAAGAGCTGTATGGGCCCCACGCCGTCGCTTACTTCGAACGTCAGTTTCGCCGAGCCGTCGAGGCCGACGTGTTCGGATACCTTGCGTATGATCGCGGCGAACTTTCCGCCTGGCATGTGAGATCGGCCGTCCTCGTCGATATCCCAGAGCTGCACAAAAATTTCGGACCAGGCTTCTGGGTTCGCGCCGCAGTCGAGCGCCGAGAACTGGCCGGCCTTCACTTCGGTGACGTGATATCCGCCTTTGATTTCGCGGCCTACGTAAGTGAAGATGAGCGGAAGATCAGGACTCCTGGCGATACACGACAGAAGGTCTCCGAGGGTGATGTCCGAATCCGCCAAATCGGTCTTGATGATCGAGTTCATATCCGATACTCCTCTGATTCAATGCTTCAAGGAATATTGAAATATGGATGAGCGTCAAGCCCTGATGTCTTTCGCGGCACTCTCACAGGAAACGCGACTAAGTGTCGTTCGCACTCTGGTCGTCGCCGGACCCGAAGGCATGGCGGCCGGTGCCATCGCCGACAAGATGGGCGTCTCGCCCTCGAACATTTCCTTCCATCTAAAGGAACTGGAGCGTTCGGGCCTGATCGCCCAGAGGCGGGAGTCCCGTTCGATCCTCTACCGCGCCGACTACGACGCGCTCTCAGGATTGGTAAAATTCCTGATGCACGACTGCTGCTCCGGACATCCACGGGTGCTTGGGTTTCCGGAAGGTGAGGGCGATTGCTGCTCCACCGAAACGTCGGAAGCTAACCAGCATGCGTGACGGCAGGAACGCGATTTCGCTTGCGACGATCTCCGCCCTCGGCCTGACCCAGGTCATCGGCTACGGGACGCTCTATTATTCCTTCTCGATCCTCGCGCCCGGCATGGCGAAGGACCTTGGGGTCACACTCGAGCGGGTCTTCGGCGTCTTCTCGGTCTCGCTGTTCGTTGGCGGGCTCTCCGCCCCGATAATCGGGAAGCAAATGGACAGGATCGGTGCGGCGACCATTCTGACAGTCGGCTCGCTATTATCGGCACTGACACTCGCACTATGCGCCTGGTCACCGTCTGTCGCTGTCTTCGCGCTCGCCATCGTTCTGGTCGAGATATCTTCGGGGATGGTCCAGTACCAGGCTGCCTTCACTGCCCTGGTCGAGAGCGATCCCAAGACTGCCTCCCGAAGCATCATATACCTGACGCTTATCGGCGGCTTTGCCTCCACGATCTTTTGGCCGATCTCTGCCGCTCTGATGGGATACCTGTCGTGGCGCGAAATCTACCTAGTGTTCGCGGCCCTCAATCTGATCGTCTGCATGCCACTGCATTTCTGGATGATGCGAAAGGGAAAGGCGGCAAGCGCCAACGGAGCCGTCCGCGAACGAGAGCAAGTAATCGGCGCGATCCCGCCGGAAGGACGACGCGGCGCGATGATCGTCGTATCGGCCGCCTTCGCGATCCTCGGGTTCACTCTGGCATCGATCCTCGCGCACATGGTTCCGATGCTCGGCAGTCTCGGTCTCGGAACAGCGGCGGTCGTCATCGGCTCGCTGTTCGGACCGGCCCAGGTCCTGAGCCGCCTGATCAACATGATCTTCGGCACGCGCCTGTCGCCACCCATTCTTGCGGTGATTTCGGCGGCGCTCATGGTCATCGGCATCGTGATCCTCGGCCTGAGCGGCAGTTGGCTACCCGGAGCCGTCGCATTCGCGATCTGTCTTGGCTTAGGTTCGGGGATCAATTCGATCGCTCAGGGTAGCCTGCCGCTCTATCTGTTCGGCAGCGACGGCTACGGTGCGGTCACGGGCAAGATGGCGGCGGCGAGGCTTGCATTGGGGGCCGCCGCGCCCTTCGTCTTCGCCTTGGCCATGGAACAGTTCGGCATCGCCATATCGCTGTTCGCGACGGCGGTGCTCGGTATGGTCGGCATGGCCGCCTTCGCCAGTGTCGCGATGTCAGCAGGTCGAATCCACGTGTTGGCCGCCGAATAACGAGCCTCACTTGCACGCGGTCTCCCTTGCCAGCATAAGGGTTCCCATCGCGATATCTGAGGAAACACAACCACATTGGATGCCCAGCCCGATACTCCGCAATCCCGCAGCAAGCCTGCGGCTTTCACCGGCGGGGCCGTAATCGGCGCGTTGGGAGGTCTTATCGGATTGGGCGGCGCGGAATTCAGACTTCCACTTCTGATCGGCATCTTCAATTTCGCAGCCCTTGAGGCGGTCATCCTGAACAAGGCGATGAGCCTGGTGGTCGTCGCTTCGGCTTTGCCGTTTCGGGCGGCGACTGTACCTTTCAGCGAGATCGGGTCTCATTGGCAGATCGTGGTCAACCTGTTGGCCGGAAGCTTGGCAGGCGCATGGTTCGGGGCGGGATGGGCGACACGCCTCAAGTCGGAGACGCTCTACAAGGTGATCGCGGCACTCTTGATCGCGATCGCGATTGTCCTGATCATCGGCCACGACGCCGCTGCAGGACAGCCCCTACTGACGGGCAGCGCGCAGCTCGCGGCAGGCGTTGTCGCAGGCTTCGTGATTGGCATCGTAGCCTCGTTGCTCGGTGTGGCGGGAGGCGAACTGCTAATCCCTACGCTCGTCCTCCTGTTCGGATGTGATATCAAGCTGGCAGGGTCGCTTTCGCTGGCCGTAAGCCTGCCGACGATGCTGGTCGGCTTTACCCGATACAGCCGAGATCAGAGCTTTTCAGTTCTTGGCCGCAACAAGGCTTTCCTGCTTGTCATGGCCGCGGGATCGATCGTCGGCACTTTTATCGGCGGCCGACTGCTGGGCATTGTGCCGAACGCGGTGCTTCTGCCCGCGCTCGCCGTAATCCTGCTTCTGTCCGCCATCAAGGTCTGCCGACACAAGTAGCCGTCAGATCGACTTCAACTGCACTCGCTGTTCGAGCTTGGCCGCGTCTTCCTTCCGCTCGCTGTAGCGGTCGGTCAGGTATGACGAGGCGTCGCGCGTGAGCAGCGTGAACTTCACCAGCTCCTCGCATACGTCGACGACACGGTCGTAGTAGGACGACGGTTTCATCCGTCCGTCGGCATCGAACTCCTGGAAGGCCTTGGCGACCGACGATTGGTTGGGGATGGTGATCATCCGCATCCAGCGGCCGAGGATGCGGAGCTGGCCGATGGCATTGAACGACTGCGAGCCACCCGACACCTGCATTACCGCAAGCGTCTTACCCTGTGTCGGTCGCACGGAGCCTACGGCGAGCGGAATCCAGTCGATCTGCGACTTCATGACGCCCGTCATTGCGCCATGGCGCTCGGGGCTCACCCAGACCTGGCCCTCGGACCATTCCGAAAGCTCGCGTAGTTCCTGGACTTTGGGATGGCTGACCGGCGCGTCGTCGGGCAAAGGCAGTCCCTGGGGGTCGAAAATACGAACTTCGCAACCCATGCGCTCCAAGAGGCGGCGGGACTCTTGGGCGAGCAGCCGGCTGTACGAGACCTCGCGGATCGACCCGTAAAGGATCAGGATGCGCGGCTTGTGCGTAGAGAACACTGGACGAAGAGCGTCGAGGTCAGGCTGGCTTAGGTGTCGCTCTTCGAGAGCAGGAAATGTATCAGACAATGCGCTTTCCTTTCTCGTCGAGGACCTTCTCTCCGTCTTCCTTGGTGAACGCACCCTTGTGGGTGGCAGGCAAGATGTCGAGCACGACTTCGGAAGGCCGGCTCAGGCGGGTGCCGAGCGGCGAGACAACAAAGGGACGGTTGATCAGGATCGGGTCCTTCAGCATCGCATCGATCAACTGGTCGTCGGTGAGCGCAGGATTGTCGAGACCGAGTTCCGCATAAGGCGTTCCCTTCTCGCGAATGGCCTGCCGGACTGTCAGACCGGCGTCGGCGATCATCGTCGTCAGCCCGGCGCGCGAGGGCGGCGTCTTGAGGTATTCGATGACGTTCGGCTCGATGCCCGCGTTGCGGATCATCTCCAGAGTGTTCCGCGAAGTCCCGCATTCGGGATTGTGATAGATGGTGACGTCCATGGTCACGGCCTTTCGGTTGCGATGTTTTTGGAGACGGCGGGCGAGGCTTCGTACCAGCCCTTGGTGCGGTTCACGATCCAGACGACGGAAAGCATGACCGGGACCTCGATGAGGACGCCGACGACGGTCGCCAGCGCCGCGCCGGACTGGAAGCCGAACAAGCTGATGGCGGCGGCGACGGCGAGTTCGAAGAAGTTGCTGGCCCCAATCAGGGCCGACGGCCCGGCGACGCAGTGCTGTTCACCCGACATGCGGTTCAGCAGGTACGCCAGCCCGGAGTTGAAGTAGACCTGGATCAAAATCGGCACCGCCAGCAGTCCGATGATGGTCGGCTGCGCAATGATCTGCTCGCCCTGGAAGCCAAAGAGAAGGATCAGGGTCGCCAGGAGCGCGATGAGTGACAGCGGCTGCAGCCGTGCGAGCAGGGCATCGAGCGAGCGCATCGAGCCGTCTGCGATGAGCAGCCTGCGGACGATCTGTGAAATGGCGACCGGGATCAGGATATAGAGCACGACGGATATCGTCAGGGTATCCCACGGAACGGTGATCGCCGACAGACCCAGCAGCATCGCCACGATCGGGGCGAAGGCGACGATCATGATGGCGTCGTTCAGCGCCACTTGCGACAGGGTGAAGTGCGGCTCGCCCTTGGTCAGGTTCGACCACACGAAGACCATCGCCGTGCAGGGCGCGGCCGCCAGGATGATCAGGCCCGCGATGTAGGAATCGATCTGGTCTGCAGGCAGCATCGGACGGAAGAGCCAGCCGACGAACAGCCAGCCGAGAAGTGCCATCGAGAAAGGCTTGACAGCCCAGTTGATGAACAGGGTGACCCCGATCCCGCGCCAGTATTTTCCAACCTTCGACAGCGAGCCGAAGTCGATCTTCAAAAGCATCGGGATGACCATCAGCCAGATCAGCACCGCGACGGGGATGTTCACCTTGGCGACTTCTGCGGAACCGATGGCATGGAAGACGCCGGGCATGACGTGCCCGAGCGCGATACCGACAACGATGCAGAGGAAGACCCAGACGGTCAGGTATCGCTCGAACGTGGACATCATTCGGCCCTTGCGGATTTGACCGACGCGCCTTCGAGCGATCCTATCTGGCGTATATGCTGCTGGAGCGCCAGACGGTCGATGGAGGCGAGTGGGAGATTGATGAAGGCGGAGATGCGGTTCTTGAGGAAGCGGGCGGCTTGCGCGAACGCGCGCTGGATTTCGACCTCAGTCCCGACGACGGCGGCCGGGTCTTCGACCCCCAATGCGCGGTCATCGGATGGCCGATCCAGACGGGGCATGCTTCGCCCGCAGCGCTGTCGCAGACCGTGAATATGAAGTCCATCTCCGGTGCGTCCGGTTTGGCGAACACGTCCCAGCTCTTGGACGCGAATCCAGTCGAGGGATAGCCCAGCGCTTCCAGTTCCTTGATCGCGTGCGGGTTGATTTCGCCCTTGGGCTGGCTGCCGGCAGAGTATGCCTTGAACCGTCCGACGCCCTCTTTGTTGAGGATGGATTCGGCGAGAATAGAGCGTGCGGAATTGCCCGTGCACAGGAAGAGCACGTTGTAGTTTTTTTCGGTCATGGTCGTGTTCCGTGGTTAGGTCGGAGGCCTGTTGAGTTTCATGATCGTCGCTGACGCGGGACAGATTCCCGACAACTGGCGGGTGGAAAGAATTGCCTGCGGCACATGATTTCGTTCGACAACTTGGAAGCCGATGCGCTCGAAAAACAATGAGGCGCTCGTGGTCGCGAGATAGACCTCGGATGCCGCTGGTATTCGGTCCAGCGTCATTTCCGTGAGATGCCGCCCATACCCGTGTGATCTGAAGGCCGGCACGATCACTATGGATCGCAGCAGAGCGGCACCGTCCGAGGCCTCCTCTATACCTGAATAGCCAAGGAGCTGGCTTTGGTCGTCAACGAGCCGGAAGTAGGATCGCCCCGGGTCATCGACGTCGTCTATGGGCAGTCCAGCAGAGGCTAGCGCCGCCTTCAACTCCTCATCAGGCGATATGGAGGCGAGCGTCAGTTCACGCACGTCCCGACCTCCGAAGAGCAACATGGCGTTAGATCGGCAATCAAGGGAGCGCACAGCTCGGCGTTTCCGCCACAACAGTCCTTTAGCAAGAATAGCGTCAGGGCGCGAAAGCCATCGAGGTCAGCTCGATATATAATAGAGCGGCTTTGCCGCTCGCTTTTGACGATGCCGGCACGTGACAGCGTCGCCAAGTGAGCGGACATCGTGTTTTGCGGGACATCCATCATTCGGGCCAGTTCCCCAGCCGGAATGCCATCCGGCTCGGACTTCACAAGGAGACGGAAGGTTTCGAGCCTTGTCGCCTGGGCTAGAGCAGCCAACGCCGAGATTGCTTGTTTTGATTCCATACATCCAGAATAGTGGATATATTGATATAGTCAAGAGAGTCTGTGGCCTGCTGCCTTGGTGTCCGCCGTCGGCGGAAGCGGCCGGCGGTAGGTTTCGGAACCTAGCCTTCTCAGAAAACAATCGACGTCGGACTACCAACCCTGACTTCTTGCCCCACTCGCGCCAACGATCCATCCCCATTCCGCCTGAAGGGCACAATCGTATCGCTGTCCTCATTCGCGCGTAGCCGGAATTTCTATGTAAGACTGGGTTCGTTATCGACGAGTGTGACGATTGTGGATCACTGGACTGACGTCATGAGGCGTCAAAGACGGCTTTAAAGTGATCGGTATGCGCACCGACAAAAACACCAATTGAATCAATGGCTTATGATGTCGGCATGGCCGGTACTCTATCCTGCTGAGCTACGGGACCACTTAGGCGTCATGCATACAAAAGGCTTGGCCAGAAGCCAAGCCTTTTTGCAGTCTTGATGCAAAGCAATATCAGGCGCCGAGGCGCTGCTCCGCCAGGCGAACCCAATAGGAAATGCCGTGGCTGATCGCTTCGTCGTTGAAATCGTAGGCCGGGTTATGCAGGCCCGCGGTATCGCCGTTACCGATGAAGATGAAGGCGCCCGGGCGGGCGTTCAGCATGTAGGAGAAATCCTCGCCTCCCATCATCGGATCGATATCAGGATTGACGTTCGCAGCCCCGGCGATGTCGGTCGCGATCTGGATCGCGTGCCCGGTTTCCGCCGCATGGTTGGAGGTCACCGGATAGTTGCGGTGGAAGACGATCTCCGCCTCGGCTCCATGCGCTGCGACGAGACTGTTGACGATCTGCTTCAGGCGGGTTTCCGCAAGCGTTCGAACCCCATCGTCGAGCGTGCGCACGGTGCCAGCGATCGTCGCGTCGTTCGGGATGACGTTGTGAGCAAAGCCGGCATTGAACTTCGTGACCGAAACGACCACCGAGCGCAGCGGATCGACGTTGCGCGACGCGATCATCTGGAGATTGCCGACGACCTGCGCGCCGATGGCGATCGGATCGATCGTGCCGTGCGGCTGGGCTGCGTGGCCGCCGCGCCCCTTGATGGTGATGGTGAACTCATCGGTCGCCGCCATGATGGCGCCCTTGCGGATGGCAAACTGGCCGACCGGAAGACCCGGCAGGTTGTGCATGCCATAGACTTCCTGGATGCCGAAGCGCTCCATCATGCCGTCCTGAACCATCAGGTTGCCGCCGCCGCCGCCTTCTTCGGCAGGCTGGAAGATGACCGCGACATTGCCGTTGAAATTGCGCGTTTCCGCCAGATATTTGGCAGCACCAAGCAGCATGGCGGTGTGCCCGTCATGACCACAGGCATGCATCTTGCCCGCCGTCTTCGAAGCCCAGGGCTTGCCGGTGATCTCGGTGAGCGGCAGCGCATCCATATCGGCACGCAGGCCGATCGTGCGCGCTCCCTCGCCCTTGCCCCTGATCAGGCCGACCACGCCGGTGCGTCCGATCCCGGTGACGATCTCGTCCACACCGAATTCCTTCAGCTTCTCGGCAACGAAGGCGGCGGTGTTTTCCACAGCAAAGAGAAGCTCCGGCCGCTCGTGGATGTGCCGGCGCCATTCGGTCACTTCGCCCTGAAGTTCGGCGGCTCTGTTCAAAATCGGCATTCGCGTTTTCCCTGCTGCAAATCGAAGAGGACGGCGTCGGAGACACGATGCCGCGGAAATAAGTTAGTCAATGGCCTTTGCCTTGTCATGGCCATATACGTTAAATAGGGGAAACTTTCGAGACATCAGGACATCTTAAGGACGAACCGTGTCGACGCGCCAGAATCGTTTGCTTGCCGCCTTGCGGCCGCTTTCAATCGCAGCTTCAGCAGCCGCCATTGCTTTTTCAGCCTCCTCCCAGGCCTACGCAAACCCGCATATCCTTGTGGATGTGCAGTCGGGCCGCGTGCTTGAGCACGAGGAAGCCTTCCGCAAGTGGTATCCGGCATCGCTGACCAAGCTGATGACCGTCTACACGGTGTTCGATGCCGTGCGCTCCGGCCAGATCAGCCTCGATACGCCTGTCGTGATGAGCAAGCGCGCCGCAGCCCAGCCGCCGGCCAAGATGTATTTCAAGCCCGGCCAGAAGCTGACGCTCGATAGCGCCCTCAAGATCCTGATGGTCAAGTCGGCCAACGACATCGCCGTTGCCGTTGCCGAAGCGGTCGGCGGCACGCAGGAAGCCTTCGTCGTCAAGATGAATGCCGAAGCGGCAAAGCTCGGCATGTCGGATTCGCATTTCGTCAATCCGAACGGCCTGCCCGGCAAGGGCCAGTATACGACCGCCCGCGATCTCGCGATCCTGTCCGTCGCCCTGCGCCGCGAGTTTCCTCAATATGCTGGCTATTTCTCGCTGGAAGGCATCACCACAGGCACCAAGAACGTGCCGAGCATTAATCTGCTGATCGGCCGCTTTGCCGGCGCCGATGGCATGAAGACCGGGTTCATCTGCGCATCCGGCTTCAACCAGATCGGTTCCGCGACCCGCAGCGGCCGTACGCTGGTGTCGGTCGTCCTTGGCACCGATAGCCTGGCAGCGCGCGCCGACGCCTCCGCCGATCTCTTGCAGAAGGGCTTCACGACGCAGTTTCCAGGCAGCGACACCCTGGGTTCCCTGAAGCCTTACGGACCCGGCCAGGACCAGGTTACCGACATCACGGCCGACATCTGCAGCGCCAAGGGCGCCAAGGTTCGAAGCGAGACGCGCGACGAAGTCGGCCGCATGAAGATCCATTCCCCTACATCCAGGAAATGGACCACGAGCCGAATTTTTCCTTCGCCGGCCTCATCCCCGGGCAGAACGAGCCGCAGCCTGACAAGCTGGCAACCGCCGATACTGGCGGGGCGATCGGCAACATACCGGTGCCCCTGCCGCGCCCGACCTCATTCTAAGGTCAAACTGACATGAGCGTTTCTTCGGGCCGTGTTCCGGTCACCATCCTCACCGGCTTCCTCGGCGCCGGCAAGTCGACCTTGCTCAATCGTATCCTCAAGGATCCGGCGATGAAGGACGCCGCCGTGATCATCAACGAGTTCGGTGATGTCGGCATCGACCACCTGCTCGTCGAAAGCTCGGGCGATGCGATCATCGAACTGTCGGATGGCTGCCTGTGCTGCACCGTGCGCGGCGAACTGGTGGATACGCTCGCCAACCTCATGGACGCCGTTCAGACCGGCCGCGTAAAGCCGGTCCGCAGGGTCGTGATCGAAACGACAGGCCTCGCCGACCCGGCACCTGTCATGCAGGCGATCATGGGCAACCCCATCATTGCCCAGAATTTCGAACTCGACGGTATCGTTACCGTCGTCGATGCGGTGAATGGTGCGCAGACGCTCGACAATCACGAAGAAGCGGTCAAGCAGGCAGCTGTCGCCGATCGGTTGGTGATTTCGAAGAGGGCGATGGCAGAGTCGCAGCATCTCGCCGGACTGGAGGCGCGGCTCCGCGCACTCAACCCACGCGCTGCGATGATGGATGCCGACGAGCCGGCCACCGGCACGGCCGCCACCCTCGTCAACGGGCTCTATGACCCCGAGACCAAGATCGCCGATGTCGGCCGATGGCTGCGGGACGAAGATGCCCACGACGAGCATCACGGTCATGCGCATGACCACGGTCACGATCATCATCACCACCATCATCACGGCCATGGCCACCAGCATGGTCATGACGGACAGGATCCGCACGACGTCAACCGTCACGACGGCTCGATCCGCTCGTTCTCGATCGTCGAGGACAAGCCGATCGACCCGATGGCGCTCGACATGTTCATCGATCTTCTTCGCTCGGCGCATGGCGAGAAGCTTCTGCGGATGAAGGCGATTGTTGCTGTGTCGGACAGGCCGGAGCGGCCTCTTGTATTGCACGGCGTGCAGAACATTTTCCACACGCCGACCCGGCTCCCCGCATGGCCAGACCCGAACGATCGGCGTACACGCATGGTGCTGATCACCAAGGATCTGCCGGAGAGCTTCGTCAAAAACCTGTTTGATGCGTTCCTCGGCAAGCCGCGGATCGACACCCCGGACCGGGCGGCCCTCAACGACAACCCGCTCGCCATTCCGGGCCTGCGGATCTGACGCTACCGCTTCTGGATCAGGAACCGATGACCGGTTTCGGTCTTTTCGGTTTCGAGCAGCGCATGCCCGTCTTCATTGCAGAAATGCGGAATATCGATCCCCGCCAGCGGATCGGTGGTTTCGACGCGAACCAGCGCGCCTGATGGCAGCGACGATAGCTTGCGCCTGGTTCTGAGAACCGGCAGCGGGCACTTCAGCCCGCGCAGATCATAGGAAATGGCCGACGCCATCAGTCCTTCGACCAGAACTTCCAGAATGGCTTCTTCGAGGCGACCTCGATCGACTCGGGTTGCTCGACCGGTGCAAAGGCTGTTGCCAACTGGCTCTGCGGTGCCAGCGGGTTCGGCGTCGGTACGGGAACCGTAGCCGGATTGACAAGCGCGACATCGGTTGCAGTTGCGGCTACGGCAGCCGATGCCGCCGGCGTGGAGGCCGGAGCCGCGTTGGCAGCAAGCGTCGTCGCCGTCTTGTTGGCCATCATGTCTTCAAGCTCGGCAACCTTGACCATGCGGCCGGCCTCGAGCGAGGTACCGGTCGGCGCGTAGGCGAGGTCGTGACCCTTGCGCTGCTTGGCAACAACGGCCTTTCGCTCGGCTTCACTCGGATCATACCAAGCCATGCCGTCGAATTCCTTCAACGCCTTCGAATAGGCGAGATCATAGGTCTTGCCGTAGGATGCAAGCGCAGCCGTCAAGGCGGGAGGCGTCGACATCGCCGGGCACTTGCCGGCGGGATTGAAGCCGCCGCCATCAGCCGTCTGCTGATTGAAGACATATTTCTTCTCGCAGACGTTCACATCCGGCGGACGCTTGGTGACTTCGAAGTTGTCGTAGCCGACCTTCAGCATGTTCCAGAATTCGATATTCTGGTTCAGGCGATGCTTCACCATGTTTTCCGCGGTCATGCGGAACGGAAATGCCTGAAGCTGAACGCTCGTCTGCCCGCCCTTGAAGGCGTCGCGCGCGAAAGCATAGATCTGCAAGACCTGCTCGTCCGTCATCGAATAGCAGCCCGACGACGAGCAGGCGCCGTGGATCATCAGGTCCGTGCCGGTCCGGCCGTTCACCGCGTCGTAGCGGTTCGGGAAACCGGTATTGATTGCCAGGTAGTATTTGGAATTGGGGTTCAGGTTGGCGCGGCTCAGGTTATAGAAACCCTCCGGCGCTTGCCGGTCGCCCTGCTTTACCTTCGGTCCGAGACGTCCGGACCAGGCGCAGATCTTGTAGTCCGCGATCTTGTCGAAGCGATTGTCCGTCTTCGCCTTCCAGATCTCCAGCGCGCCTTCTTCCTTGAAGATGCGGATCATGATCGGCGAATTGCGGTCCATGTTCTTGGCCGCCATCTCCGAAAGAATGCGAGAGGGCAGCGGCTCTTCGACCTTGTTCTTGACCTTCGACAGGTCGATCTGGGTGGTCGATTCCAATGCGTCATTGCAGCCGGCGAGTGCCAGAGCCATCAGGGAAATAGATGCAAAATGACGAATGCGCATTCAAACCAGCCCATCAACAGTATGCAGACATGCACGCGCATGTGCGCGTCGAATCATAAGCGCGTTATAGTTTATAATCCCCTAATGCGTATGACGTTCGCCCACGCCCCCGCAAGAGTGAATGTTATTCATAACATTATTGTGGCCAAGGTTTGGCCGCAATACACGGGAGCGGGAGGCTCGGCGCTTAGAGATTGCGTCCCATATTGAGGAATTTCTGGCGCCGATCGTTGCGAAGCTGCTCGCCCGAGCGGCTGGAAAGCTCGCCGAGAGCGTTAGCGATCACGTCGCCGGTAGCGGCAATCACGCTGTCCGGATCGCGGTGGGCGCCGCCGAGCGGCTCGCTGATGATGCCGTCGATGATGCCGAGCGACTTCAGATCGTCGGAGGTAATCTTCATGTTGGTGGCCGCTTCCTTGGCGCGAGCGGAATCGCGCCAGAGGATCGAGGCCGCACCTTCGGGCGAGATGACGCTGTAGATCGCATGCTCCAGCATGTAGACGCGGTTGCCGGTCGCGATAGCAATCGCGCCGCCGGAGCCGCCTTCGCCGATCACGACAGAGATGATCGGCACCTTCACCGAGAGGCACATTTCCGTCGAGCGGGCGATGGCTTCGGCCTGGCCGCGCTCTTCGGCGCCGACGCCGGGATAGGCGCCTGCCGTATCGACCAGCGTAATGACGGGAAGACCGAAGCGGTCGGCCATCTCGAGAACACGGATCGCCTTTCGATAGCCTTCTGGACGGGCGCTGCCGAAGTTATGCTTCAAGCGGCTCTTCGTGTCGTTGCCCTTTTCCTGGCCGAGAACGGCGACAGGCTGGCCGCGGAAGCGGGCAAGTCCTGCCTGGATCGCGGCATCCTCGGAAAACTTGCGATCGCCGGCGAGCGGCGTGAATTCCTGAAACAGCGTCTTGGCATAGTCGACGAAATGCGGGCGCTGCGGATGGCGCGCAACCTGCGTCTTCTGCCAGGCGTTGAGCTTCGAATAGATGTCGACCATCGCTTCGCGAACGCGAACTTCGAGCCTTCCGATTTCATCGGACGTGTCGATGCTCTCGTCTTCCGTGGCGAGCTTCTTCAGTTCGATGATCTTGCCTTCGAGGTCGGAGATCGGCTTTTCGAAGTCGAGATAGTTGTGCATGAGGTGCGTTTCCGTTCCTTGTGCCGGGGCGGCTTTTTGCAAGCTCACCCTTTGTTGCCGGTCCTATTCCTGCTTTTTGGCCTGTTTGGCAAGGGGGTGGTGCGTTTGGACCAGTTGTTGAAGCCGTTCCTCCAACACATGCGTATAAATTTGCGTGGTTGAAATGTCCGAGTGTCCGAGCAGTTCCTGTACGACGCGAAGATCCGCGCCATTGGCGAGAAGATGGCTTGCAAATGCATGCCGCATCACATGCGGCGAGATCATAGATGGGGTGAGACCTGCCCTGATCGCAAGGTTTTTCAAGTCACGCGCGAAAACCTGGCGCGGCAGATAGCCTTCTTTCGAAGCCGCTGGAAACAGCCAAGGGCTCTCGCCCGGCACCTTGGCGGCGGCATTTTCGGCTGTGAGCATCCGCCCGTAGAGTTTCATCGTCGCAATTGCCGATTGCGACAGCGGCACAAGCCGCTCCTTGTTGCCCTTGCCGCGGATCATCAGGAAACGCCCGTCCTGGTCGAGAACACGAACCGGAAGCGTTACAAGTTCGCTGACGCGCATGCCGGTCGCATAGAGGAGTTCCAGAAGCGCCAGCATCCGGAGCCGCTGCAATTGGCCGGGCGCCGGATCCTGGGCCTCGGTCTCCGCCTGCTCAAGCAATCGGCCGACCTCGTCGACCCCCATCGTCTTCGGCAGTGCCCGCCCCTTTTTCGGCGCATCGAGAACGCCGGTCGGGTCGTCGGTCCGCAACCCTTCGGCATAGAGAAACTTGTAGAACTGGCGCATCGCCGCCAGCCGCCGCGCCTGCGACGAAGGCTTGAAACCCTGCGCAGCAAGCGACGCAAGATAGGCGGAAAGATCCGCCGATACCGCCTCAAGCAGGCGCACGCCCCTGCCGTTCAAAAAGCTGTGCAGATCATCGAGATCGTGCTCGTAGGAAGAGAGCGTATTGGCCGCCGCACCCCGCTCCGCGCTCATCATTTCCAGAAAGGCTTCGACGTGAACCCAGCCGAGATCCTTCATCGTCTCACTTCTTGGACGGGTTGATGGCGCCGGTCGCCGGAGGATTGATCCGCTCGGAAGGAATGCGGATCGTCACGTCTCGCTCTTGCGGTTCGACGAAAACAACGAGTGCCCACATCGCTCCGTATATCGCGCCAGCGATGATCGCCAAGACGGCGAGAAAACGGAACAGACTCGGCATTCAGCAACTCCATGGCTCTGCTTCTTTATGAAGAAGCATGTTTGCAAGTGCAAGAAGACGCTTTTGAACCACGTTTCCCTTGCCCGCGACTTGACGCTACACCTGCATTTGTCGATACCGTTCGCAAACAAAGTGTGAATGGACCAATGAGCGACCCAGTTCTGATCGTTGCCGAAAGCTTGAAAGACAGAGCTCGTGCTGCGCTCGGTTCTCGCAACCTGATCCTGGTCGGATTGATGGGCGCCGGAAAATCCTCCGTCGGTCGGATCGTCGCCCAGCAGCTCGGTATCCCCTTCGTCGATAGCGACGCCGAGATCGAGAAGGTCTCGCGCATGTCGATCACCGAACTCTTCGCGGCATATGGCGAAGAGGAATTCCGTGCGCTCGAAACCCGCGTGATGAAGCGCCTGCTGAAGAACGGCCCGCGCGTCGTCTCGACAGGCGGCGGCGCCTTTATCAACGACCGGACACGCAAACACATCAAGAAGGGCGGCGTCTCCATCTGGCTGAAGGCGGAGCTCGACGTTCTCTGGGAGCGGGTCAACAAGCGCGATACGCGACCGTTGCTGAAGACCGAAAACCCTAAACAGACCCTCGAAAATCTTATGAACGCGCGTTATCCGATCTACGAGCTCGCCGACCTCACTGTGCTTTCACGCGATGTACGCAAGGAACTGATGGCCGAAGAGGTCCTCAAGGCCGTGATCGACTCCCGAACCGAAAGTGCAGCCTGATGAATGCGATTGCCTCCGCCTCCGAACGCAAGGTTCATGTCCCGCTTGGCGAGCGCGCCTACGACATTCTGATCGGCCCCGGCTTGATCGCCCGCGCCGGCGCCGAGATCGCAGCGCGCCTCAAGGGCCGCAAGGCAGCCATCATCACCGATGAGAACGTGGCGCCGCTCTATCTCGACGCGCTGGTCCGGAGTCTGGAAGCCGCAGGCATCGCGTCTGCAACCCTCGTGTTGCCGGCGGGTGAAAAGACCAAGAGCTTCGAACACCTGATGACCGTCTGCGACAAGGTCCTCGAAGCACGGATCGAGCGCAACGACTATGTCATCGCGTTGGGCGGCGGCGTTATCGGCGACCTCTCCGGCTTTGCGGCCGGCATCGTCAGGCGTGGCGTCCGTTTCGTGCAGGTGCCGACCTCTCTGCTGTCGCAGGTCGACTCCTCGGTCGGCGGCAAGACGGGCATCAACAGCCGCCACGGCAAGAACCTGATCGGCGTCTTCCACCAGCCCGACCTCGTGCTGGCGGATACCGATGTCCTGAATTCGCTGAGCGCGCGCGAATTCCGGGCGGGTTACGCCGAAGTCGCCAAATATGGCCTGATCGACAAGCCGGATTTCTTCGCCTGGCTGGAAGCCAACTGGAAATCGGTATTCGCCGGCGGCGCCGAACGGATCGAGGCGATCGCCGCGAGCTGCCAGGCGAAGTCGGATGTCGTCGTCGCCGACGAGCACGAGAACGGCCAGCGCGCCCTCCTCAATCTCGGCCACACCTTTGGCCATGCCCTTGAAGCGGCAACCGCCTACGACAGCGCCCGCCTGGTTCATGGCGAAGGCGTCTCGATCGGCATGGTTCTGGCGCATGAGTTCTCGGCGCGCATGAACCTTGCGAGCCCCGATGACGCCCGCCGCGTCGAAACCCACCTGAAGGCCGTTGGCCTGCCGACCCGCATGTCGGAAATTCCGGGCGCGCTGCCGCCGGCCGAAGTTTTGATGGATGCGATCGCCCAGGACAAGAAGGTGAAGGGCGGCAAACTGACCTTCATCCTCACCCGCGGCATCGGACAGTCCTTCGTCGCCAATGATGTTCCCGCCTCGGAAGTGCTGAGCTTCCTCAAGGAGAAACACCCGCAATGACCCTCGAAGGCACGCTGGCATTTCTTTCCGCATACTGGCCGGAAATTGTCTCCATCGTGGCCCTCGTCTTGATGTCGGCGTTCTTTTCCGGTTCGGAAACGGCGCTGACGGCAGTCTCCCGCAGCCGTATCCATACGCTCGAAGCCAATGGCGACGAACGCGCCGGGATCGTGCGCCAGCTGATCGAGCGCCGCGACCGGCTGATCGGCGCGCTGCTGATCGGCAACAACCTTGCCAACATCCTCTCTTCGTCGCTGGCGACAAGCCTGTTCCTTGGTCTGTTCGGCAACTCGGGCGTTGCGCTCGCGACCCTCGCAATGACGGTTATCCTGGTCATTTTTGCCGAAGTCTTGCCGAAGAGCTGGGCGATTTCGACGCCGGATCGATTTGCCCTGACCACGGCCCCTGCGGTCAAGATGTTCGTCGCCGTCGTCGGCCCGCTATCGTCATTCGTCAACGCGATCGTCCGTCGGATCCTGGCGCTCTTCGGCATCAATCTCTCGCGAGAGGTGTCGATGCTTTCCGCGCATGAAGAACTGCGCGGCGCCGTCGATCTGCTGCATCGCGAAGGATCGGTCGTGAAGGCCGACCGAGACCGCTTGGGCGGCGTCCTCGATCTCGGCGAACTCGAACTCTCCGACATCATGGTCCACCGCATGGCGATGCGGGCGATCAACGCTGACGATCCGCCCGAGGTGGTCGTGCGCACCATCCTCGAAAGCCCGTTCACGCGCATGCCGCTTTGGCGCGGCACGACCGACAACATCATCGGTGTGGTCCATTCCAAGGATCTGCTGCGCGCCCTTGCCGAGCGCGATGCCGAACCCGAACAGCTCGATATCGTCAAGATTGCGCAGAAACCCTGGTTCGTGCCCGACAGCACCAACCTCGAAGCGCAGCTGAACGCCTTCCTGCGCCGCAAGCAGCATTTCGCCGTCGTTGTCGACGAATACGGCGAGGTGCAAGGCATCGTGACGCTGGAAGACATCCTCGAGGAAATCGTCGGCGACATAGCCGACGAGCACGACATCGACATACAGGGCGTGCGTCAGGAAGCGGATGGTTCGATCGTGGTCGATGGCAACGTCCCGATCCGTGACCTCAACCGTGCACTCGACTGGCATCTGCCTGATGAAGAGGCGACGACGATCGCCGGCCTCGTCATCCACGAATCGATGACCATCCCGGAAGAACGGCAGGCTTTCACATTCTACGAAAAGCGCTTCATCGTCATGAAGCGAGAAAAAAACCGCATAACCAAACTGCGCATCAGGCCGGTCGAAGAAAACGACGCCGTCCCGACCTGAGGCGGGCATCCTACCACTGTCGCCACGGAGAGGAGTCCGCTGCGACATCACCATTATGGATTTGATATGTTCGATATTTTCTTGCGGGCCGTTGTTGTCGGCATCGGGGCAACCGTTCTTATGGACATCTGGGCGATCCTCTATGCAAAAGCCACCGGCACGCCGCTGCCGAACTGGGCACCTGTCGGCCGCTGGTTCTGGCACCTGAAGAACGGCAAGGTTTTTCACGACGACATCGGCGCGGCCGCGCCCTACGATCACGAACTCGCGCTCGGCTGGATCGGCCATTATGCCGTCGGCATTCTCTACGGCGTCCTGCTTGTGCTGCTCGTCGGGCCCGGCTGGCTGGCGCAGCCGACCTTCCTGCCGGCGTGGATCTGGGCGATTGTCACCGTCGGCGCCGGCTGGTTTCTGCTGCAGCCCGGTCTCGGCATCGGCTGGGCGGCGTCAAAGACGCCGAATCCGAACAAAGTCCGCTTCCTCAATCTGGTGGCGCACACGGTCTTCGGCTTCGGGCTCTACGCGACGGCCCTCCTGATCCGCTGACAACGTGACCAGCCTGGCCGCATTGGAAACTGTCGCCAGGCCACCCATATAAGGGCAGCGTCCGCTACCAGCGCACCTGTTCGCCCGGTGCTGCCGGCTCTACCGCGAGTGCATGCAATCCGGCATCCAGCTCTGGCTTCAAAAGCTCCGTGATCGCGCGGTGCCTTGCCAGTCGCGGCATGCCGGCAAACATGGCGGATACGATGCGAACCCGCATATGGGTCTCGCCGGTGCCCGTTATGTCAGGCTGATGACCTGCGTGAAGATGGCTTTCATTGATGACGCTGAGGCGCTCTGGCGCGAACGCGGCGGTTAGCTTTTCTTCGATGCGGGTCTGCAGGGTCATGGTCTCGTTGCTTTGCGAAAAAGGTTCCCAAGAAGCCAGCAACATTCCGGTTTGTCAATTCTTGTTGTCGCCTCTTCGCAGGCCTAAAATTAGAGCCGTCATGAGACTCGATTCCAAATATTTCGACCGTATCCGCACCCGCCGCAAACGCGAGCAGGAACCCGAACAGGCTCCCCCTTCCTGTCAGTGGGACGGCTGTGACAAGAAAGGCGTGCATCGCGCTCCCGTCGGACGCAATGCCGAGGGGCAGTTCTTTCTGTTCTGCTTCGAGCACGTCAAGGAATACAACAAGGGCTACAATTATTTCTCCGGCCTCTCCGACGGCGAGATCGCGCGCTATCAGAAGGAAGCGATAACCGGCCATCGCCCCACCTGGACGGTCGGCGTCAACAAATCGGCCAAGGACAGCCCGTTGCAGTCCGATATGCGCTCCGGTTCCTACCGCGTCCGCGATCCCTTCGGCTTCGTCAACGGCACCAAGAGCAACGGTCCGCGTTTTCCGGAGCAGCGCAAACTGAAGACCCTGGAAGCCAAGGCTTTCGACACGATGGGCCTTGAGGCCAGCGCAACCTCTTCGGAGATCAAGAGCCGGTACAAGGAACTGGTCAAGAAGCACCACCCCGACGCCAATGGCGGCGACCGTGGTTCGGAGGAACGGTTCCGCGCCGTCATCCAGGCCTATCAATTATTGAAGCAGAACGGTTTTTGTTAGTTCCTGTCCTTGCTCTTGGTCTTCAATCAGGTATGGTCCAGATCGGCTGAGGCCGCAGGCAACCGCGGCATAAATTTCTGCGTTTGTCCCACAGGCGCCTCGGCCACTTCCGGGCGCGGCGTTTCTTGTCCGGGACTTTGTTCAAGAATGCTCGCTAGCGGTAGATTATCGCCCCCGAGGTTTCGTTTCAGTCCCGGAGAAGCATCGCCGACGTTCCGACATGAACGAGCGCGGGGTAAACTGCGGCGTCATGGTTGCGAAATGGGCTGAGACAGTATGGCCGGGTGTCGGGCACCCGCCTTGGAGACATGATGAGCAAGATTGACCTTGATATTTCGGAGCTTCCGGACACCACCGTTTCGGTCAGGGAGGTCTTTGGTATCGATTCCGACATCCGCGTGCCGGCGTACAGCCAGGGCAGCGCCTATGTTCCGGATCTCGATCCCGATTATCTCTTCGACCGCGAAACCACGCTCGCCATTCTTGCCGGCTTTGCCCATAACCGACGCGTGATGATTTCAGGCTATCACGGCACCGGTAAGTCCTCGCACATCGAACAGGTCGCCGCTCGCCTGAACTGGCCTTGCGTTCGTATCAACCTCGACAGCCACGTCAGCCGTATCGATCTCGTCGGCAAAGACGCGATCGTCGTCAAGGACGGCCTGCAGGTCACCGAATTCAAGGACGGCATCCTGCCGTGGGCCTACCAGCACAATGTCGCACTCGTCTTCGACGAATACGATGCCGGCCGCCCGGACGTGATGTTCGTCATTCAGCGCGTTCTGGAATCCTCCGGACGCCTGACGCTGCTCGACCAGAGCCGCGTCATCCGCCCGCACCCTGCCTTCCGTCTGTTTGCGACCGCAAACACGATCGGTCTCGGCGATACGACCGGCCTCTATCACGGCACGCAGCAGATCAACCAGGCGCAGATGGACCGTTGGTCCATCGTGACGACGCTGAACTATCTGCCGCACGACCATGAAGTGAACATCGTCGCCGCCAAGGTGAAGATGTTCGGCAAGGACAAGGAAGGCCGCGACACCGTCTCCAAGATGGTCCGCGTTGCCGACCTGACGCGCGCGTCCTTCATGAATGGCGACCTGTCGACCGTCATGAGCCCGCGTACGGTCATTACATGGGCCGAGAATGCCGAAATCTTTGGCGACATCGCCTTTGCCTTCCGCGTGACCTTCCTCAACAAGTGCGACGAACTGGAACGTCCGCTGGTGGCCGAACACTATCAGCGCGCTTTCGGCGTCGAGCTGAAGGAAAGCGCCGCCAACATCGTTCTGGAGGCCTAAGGCCGACCGATCATGGCTGCTCGCGGTGACAATTCGAAAGCAAAGCCCGGCTCGCCTGTCGACGTCGAACCGTTGCGCCGGGCGATAACCGGCAGCGTACGCGCGATCGCCGGCGACGGCGAGGTCGAGGTGACCTTCGCCAATGAACGCCCTGGAATGACGGCCGAGCGGATTCGTCTGCCGGAGATTTCCAAGCGTCCGACACTGCATGAGCTCTCGGTAACACGCGGGCTCGGCGACTCGATGGCATTGCGGCTCGCCTGCCATGACGACAAGGTGCATGCGACGATGGCGCCGCAAGGCTCCGACGCGCGCGCGATCTTCGACGCCGTCGAGCAGGCACGCGTGGAATCCATCGGCGCACTGCGGATGGAAGGCGTTGCCGCAAACCTCCGGTCGATGACCGAGGAGAAATACTCCAAGGCGAATTTCTCCGGCATCGAGCGGCAGGAAGACGCGCCGATCGGCGAAGCTATGGCCATGATGGTGCGCGAGAAGCTGACCGGCGAAAAGCCGCCAGCCTCGGCCGGCAAGGTGCTCGATCTCTGGCGTTCGTTCATCGAAGAGAAGGCCGGACCCGAACTCCAAAACCTCTCCGGCGTCATCAACGATCAGCCGGCCTTCTCGAAGGCGATCCGCAACATGCTTTCGGCCATGGAGATGGCGGAAGAGTATGGTGACGACGACAGTCAGCCGGATCCTGACGACGATTCGGAGCAGGAAGACCACCCGAACGGCGATGAGCAGGATCAGGACCAAGTCGATGACGACGCCGGCTCCGATGCCGCACCCGTAGAGGACAGCGAAGTCGCCGACGAGCAGATGGAAGACGGCGAGACCGAAGGCGCCGAAATCTCCGACGACGACATGCAGGACGAGGGCGAGGAAGATTCCGAGACGCCGGGCGAAACCCGCCGTCCGAACACGCCCTTCGACGACTTCAACGAGAAAGTCGACTACCACGTCTTCACCGAGGAATTCGACGAGACGATCACCGCCGAGGAACTCTGCGACGCCGCCGAGCTAGAGCGCCTGCGCGCTTTCCTCGACAAGCAGCTGGCACACCTGCAGGGCGCTGTCGGTCGCCTGGCCAACCGCCTGCAGCGCCGCCTGATGGCACAGCAGAACCGGTCCTGGGATTTCGATCTCGAGGAAGGTTATCTCGATCCGGCGCGCCTGACGCGCATGATCATCGATCCGATGCAGGCGCTGTCGTTCAAGATGGAGCGGGACACGCAGTTCCGCGACACCGTCGTGACGCTTCTGATCGACAATTCCGGCTCGATGCGCGGCCGTCCGATCACGGTCGCCGCCACCTGCGCCGATATTCTGGCTCGCACGCTCGAGCGTTGCGGCGTCAAGGTCGAAATCCTCGGCTTCACGACGAAGGCATGGAAGGGCGGACAGGCGCGCGAAAAGTGGCTCGGCAGCGGCAAGCCGCAAACGCCCGGCCGTCTGAACGACCTGCGCCACATCATCTACAAATCAGCCGATGCACCTTGGCGTCGCGCCCGGGCCAATCTCGGCCTGATGATGCGCGAAGGCCTGTTGAAGGAAAACATCGACGGCGAGGCGCTGATGTGGGCGCATAACCGCCTGATCGCGCGGCGCGAGCAGCGCAAGATCCTGATGATGATCTCCGACGGCGCGCCGGTCGACGATTCGACATTGTCAGTCAACCCGGGCAACTACCTGGAGCGGCATCTGCGTGCCGTCATCGACCGGATCGAGACGCGTTCTCCCGTCGAGCTTCTGGCAATCGGCATCGGCCACGACGTCACGCGCTACTACAGGCGCGCCGTCACGATCGTCGACGCCGACGAGCTGGCGGGCGCGATGACCGAGCAGCTTGCATCGCTCTTCGAAGACAAGACCGTCCAGCCGCGGGGCGGTCGCCTCCGCCGCGCCGGCTAACCGCGAAAGGACGCTTTCTGGATGCTCGGGAAGCCCTTCGCCAGTCTGATCTCGATTGCAATTGGCCTGGCGGTTCTCATGCCGCCGGCATTTGCCGATGGTGACGTCGAGGTTCACAGCCGCGTTATCACCGATTTCAAGATCGGCTCCGACGAGACAAAGTTCGGCTCGCTGGAATTTCTCGGCGGGCTTGAGATGGTTTCGCCTCAGCGCCTGTTCGGCTCGCTATCGTCGATCCGCTTTCGGCGTGACAAGACACATTTTATCGGCGTACTCGACACGGGCCACTGGATGACCGGCCGCATCGAACGCGATCCCAAGGGCCGGCTGTCCGGTCTCGCCGATGTCTCTATTGCGCCGATGAGAAACCGAGCCGGACGCAGCTTTGAGGGCAAAGGCCACATGGATGCCGAGGGCCTGGCGCTGCGCGATGACGGCATTCTCGTTTCCTTCGAGCAGGATCATCGCGTCGACATCTATCCCGATCCAGGCTTCGAGACGTTACCT
The DNA here is from genome assembly GCF_009498215.1 of Rhizobium grahamii. Classification (NCBI taxonomy): domain Bacteria; kingdom Pseudomonadati; phylum Pseudomonadota; class Alphaproteobacteria; order Hyphomicrobiales; family Rhizobiaceae; genus Rhizobium; species Rhizobium grahamii. The sequence goes on from NZ_CP043498.1 coordinate 3,010,606, forward strand.
GCAATCGATACCATCCCCATTCCCTTTTCGAAGAAATCGCTGCGCGCCAATCGCGGCTTCGAGACCACGGTTGTGGCGCCAATCGACAGCGCCCTCAAGGGCGGCACACTGATCGTTGCGGAGCGCAGCCTGGATCCATCAGGAAACGCCGTGGCAGCCATCCTCGACGGGCCTCTGAAAGGAAAGCTTACGCTCGCCCACTACGGCGACTTCGACGCCACTGATGGCGCCTTCCTGCCTGACGGCGATCTCCTGCTGCTGGAGCGCCGCTTCAACATGGCGGAGGGCATCGGAATGCGCATCCGCCGCATCAAGGCCGCCGACATTCGTCCGGGTGCCGTGATGGACGGCGAGATTTTACTGCAGGGCGACTTCGGCTATCAGATCGACAACATGGAAGGCCTGGACACCTTCACGGCCGAGGACGGTAGCACGCACGTGATAATCGTCTCCGATGACAACCATTCCATCTTGCAGCGCAATCTGATGCTGGAATTCCGTCTGCTGGAGCCGCGAGCCGGCGATACGGCTCGCCTGCAGAACTAAAGCTGGCCGCCGCCGCCGATCGTTGGAAGACGAGTGGTTGCAAGATAGCCAATCGTGCAGCGGGCTTCCGTGTGCTCGAACGCAAAAGGCGGAGCATCAGCCCCGCCGTCTGTCTGAGAGAGTGCCTTTGGGCTCTTTAATTGGCGCGTGCGGCCTGCATTGGCCGCAGCACATTCATGAGTGCGCCATAGGGAAGCAGCATCACGAGGCCGACGATCATCTTCACGGAGAAATCCCCGATCGCCCAGGAAATCCAGCGAGGCGCCTGTGCGGTGAAGATGCCGAGAACAGGCGCGGATTCAAGCGCGAAGGGATCGTTTGCGCCGAAGAAGACGAAGAAGGCCGCGAAGGCGAAGGAAAAGAAAATTGCCGTGTCGAGCATCGATCCGACCAGCGAGCCGACGAGCGGCGCACGCCACCAGGCCTGACGGCGCAGACGATTGAAAACCGAGATGTCGAGCAGCTGACCAGCCAGATAGGCCGAGCCGGAGGCAATCGCGATACGTGGAACCGACGTGTAGAACGACAGCGTCACACCAACGACAAAGCCGGCGAACACGACCTTGCGGGCAGCACGAGGGCCGAACTGGCGGTTGGTCAGGTCGGTGATGAGGAAGGCGACCGGGTAGGTGAAGGCACCCCAGGTCAGGATATCGGCCAGATTGATACCGGCGAACTCGGCGTTCAGAGGGAACTGCACGAGGAAGTTCGAAGCGACGACAACAAGCGTCATCAAGGCAACATAGATAAGCGTAGAGCGTGTCGTCAGCATTTTTTTATCCTGGGGTATGCCACCAGTTGGAGAGACAGACCGGCAAAGCAAAAGGCTTGTCCGGATATCACCCGTGCAAGCCTTTCGAAGCCGTATGAAAAAGAAGCAGTCGAAGCTTATGCAGCAGCAGCTTCGGCAGTCTTCTTGACGATCTGGCGACGCAGCAGACGAGCGCGCATCGACAGTTCGTTTTCGCTTGCCTTGATCAGGAAAGCGTCGAGACCGCCACGATGCTCGACGGAACGAAGAGCAGCAGCCGAAACGCGAAGACGGTAACGCTGGCCGAGCGCGTCGGAGATCAGCGTAACCTGGCACAGGTTCGGGAGGAACCGGCGCTTGGTCTTGTTGTTGGCATGGCTGACATTGTTGCCAACGAGGACTGCCTTGCCGGTCAATTCGCACATGCGGGACATGGAACACCTATTCTTGTTTTTCTCGGCCATCTGTTGCACACCCGCGCAAAACCGGGCTAGCAATCCATCAGGCCATGATTGGAAAGTTGCGGTTCTATAGTCAGACAGGCCGTGCGCGTCAAGCCAAACCTTGGCATTTCCCGCAATTCTGTCAAAAAGCTCGTGTTTGCTTCGTGGCGTGACCGGCGTATAGACCGGAATGAACAGCTTTACCAGCTGCCTGAACAAGGTTCATTTCATGGCTCATCTGAGCAGACGCATTTTCCTCTCCGCGGCAGCTGCCCTGTTGGCCATTCCCGCCAATGCCAGCGAGATCGTGCACCGCACTGAGTATAAGGTATCGCTCGGCATCCTTACGATCGCGCGCGCCGCATTCCTGACGAGGATCGAGGACGACAAGAGCTACCGGGTATCCGGCGACATCAGCTCCGCCGGCCTTGCCGATCTCGTGACCAATATCTCGGCCAAGACGAGCGTAGACGGCGTAGTGCGCGGCGACCGGCTGCAGGCCTCCCGTTACTATCTCTATTATAAGAGCGGCAAGCGCGCCCGTACCTACGAGGTGCGTTACAGCAACGGCAACATCACCTCGACGACGGTCCGGCCACCGCGCCGTCTGCCGAAAAACTGGGTCGACGTGTCACCAGGCGATATGCGTTCGGTACTCGACCCGATCTCCGGCCTGATCTTCCCTGCCGGCACCAATGTCTGCGCCCAGAAACTGCCGATCTACGACGGCGAGATGCGCATGGATCTCGTGCTCTCTCCGAAGGGAAGCGACGAGTTCTCGACGGATGGCTTCAATGGCAAGGCGACGATCTGCAGCGTTCGCTTTGTCCCGCGTTCCGGTTACAAGAAAGGCCGCAGCGACATCGACTATCTGAGCAAGAGCAGCCGGATGGAAATCTGGTTTGCCAAGGCCGATGCCGCAAATGTATATGCTCCAGTCTACGTCCGTATTCCGACGCAATATGGACCGGTGACGATTACCGCGGTCAAATACGGCGCAAGTTGACGGAGCGTGTCTCCGCAAAGGGGACAGGTGAAGCTTCGGGCCACGCTAATCGGCTTTACGGCCATCCTCATGTGGTCGTTTCTGGCGCTGTTCACGGCTGCGTCAGGAACGATGCCTCCGTTCCAGCTGTCGGCGATCTGCTTTGCCATCGGCAGCATTCCCGGCATCGCCGTTCTGATCCTCAACCCATCGCGGATCGCGCTGCTGAAACAGCCAGCCAAGGTCTGGCTGATCGGAATAGCCGGCCTGTTCGGCTACCATTTCCTCTACTTCACCGCGCTTCGAAACGCACCGGCCGTCGAAGCTGGGCTCATCGCCTATCTCTGGCCGCTTCTGATCGTCGTCGGTTCGGCATTGCTGCCGGGTGAACGCTTGCGCTGGTATCATGTCGCGGGAGCGGTGGCCGGTCTCTGCGGCACCTTCCTGATCGTCAGCCGCAACGGCATCAATTTCGACGGTGCCTATGCCGTCGGCTATGGCGCCGCTTTTCTCTGCGCCTTCACCTGGTCCGGCTATTCGCTGCTGACGCGCCGCTTCGATGCCGTCTCGACCGACGTCGTCACCGGCTTCTGCCTGGCGACCTCGGTCCTGTCGCTCGTCTGCCATCTGCTGCTGGAAACCACTGTATGGCCCGAGACCGCCTCGCAGTGGATTGCCGTTGTCGGCCTGGGGCTCTTCCCCGTCGGAGCGGCCTTCTACGCCTGGGATCACGGCGTCAAGAACGGCGATATTCAGATTCTGGGTGCGGCAAGCTATGCCGCACCGCTTCTTTCGACCTTGATCCTGACCGTCTTCGGCTTTGCCGAACCGAGCTGGCGTATTGCGCTTGCCTGCATTCTGGTGACCGGCGGCGCCGCGCTGGCGGCTCAGGAGATGTTACGTCGCAAGGCCGCAAGCACAGAGCGCGCAACGGCCTAGCGCATCGCCACGACCATCTTGCAGAGCTTCACGAGGCCCGCCTCGAAGCCACCGGATCGCAGCACGTCCTTGCACCGGATTTTCATCCTCGCCTTTTCGGCCGACGACATGTCGTTATACATCGAGACGAAGCGGCTGTTGTTGCCAAGGCCGGAGCCGCCATTACCGGAACCGCCGGGACCCGTGCCTGGACTGCCGGAATCATCCGTCGAGGGGATGCCGAGGCCGAGATTGAGCAGCGTATTGCCGCCGAGGCCGACATCCGCCGATGCGCTCGCAAGCCGCGATCCACCGACCGTTGCATTGACATTAGCATTGACGCCACTCGATCCGCCGACGCTCGCGGTGGTTCCGACACCGAGACCGCCGCTGCTTCTACCGCCAACGGAAGTACTGCTGTTGACGCCGCTGGCACCGCCGACCGATGCGTTGACGCCAAGGCCACCGCTGGAACCGCTGCCGACGCTGGCATTCACGCCGCTGGCACCCCCGACCGACACGCTCAGGCCACCATTACGACCGCTAACGCTAACACCATTGCTGCCGCCGATATCCAGCGCGCCGGCCACCGATGGCAATATCAGGACGGCACAGCTTGCAGCGATCAGTACCAGCGACTTTGCGTAGTAAGACATTCCAACCTCCAGATCGTTTCACGCCGAAGCACCATGCTCGGGCGGTTAAAACAAAGAGGAAGCGCGCTTTCCTTAGTCGTCCGATCCGCGGCAACCGAAAGTGGATGCGATACGTCTCTTCCGATAGGAAAAAGAATATTCAACAACGCTAAAATTTCAACATAACTTCTCGCATAGGTTTTACTCAGATATTTCTAAGACTAACAGATCATGAAGGCTGAGATTAAGATTGTCGGAAGAGGGTCGCAAGCCTGCGATGCAGTGTCGCCTCAACGATCTGATAATATAGCTCTATTCAAGAATTCTGAACATCGCACGCGTGACGAGAGGATTGTGTACCAGCGTTCGAGCAAACTAGGCTATTCAAGCACCCGAACACATAATTACATGCTAATGCAATCAAAGATTTTGTGCGCCGCACAGAGAACGTGGAAAGCACCGCACGTCCTTGGATTGCAGCATGGCCGACGAGGCGGCCATGCTGCCGTTTGCGATTAGAACTCTTCCCAGCTGTCTGCTACAGGCAAAGCAGCGCCATGCGCCTTGGCAACGCGAGCGACAAGATGCAGAGCCGGCGAACTGACAGCCCGCGAGGGCGCCCGAAGGCTGTAGGCTTCATCGAGGCGGAACTGCGCCAACAACGCGCGGAGAGCTTCCGCTTCCGCCGAGAGCTTGTGGCTTGCCGCGGTACTCTCCTCGACCATGGCAGCATTTTGCTGTGTTGCCTGGTCCATGGAGTTGACGGCGTGATTGATCTCCTTGAGGCCGGTCGCCTGTTCTTTCGACCCCTCGACGATGGCCACCACGTTGGAGTTGATCTCTGCAACCTGCGTCACGATCGTTTCAAGCGCTCTTCCGGTCTGCCCGACGAGATCGACGCCATTCTTCACCAGCTCGCTCGAGGTCGTAATGAGCGCCTTGATTTCCTTTGCCGCACTTGCCGAACGCTGCGCCAGTTCGCGCACCTCCTGCGCCACCACGGCAAACCCCTTGCCGGCCTCGCCGGCACGCGCCGCCTCGACCCCCGCATTCAGCGCGAGAAGGTTGGTCTGGAAGGCAATGTCGTCGATCACCCCAATGATATTGGTGATCTCGCGCGACGACTGCTCGATCTGCCCCATGGCGGAAACGGCATTGCGCACCACCTGGCCCGATTGTTCTGCACCCTGCTTCGTCTTAGCTACCAGCTTGCCTGCCTCGTCGGCACGATGGCTGGAGTCGTTGACCGTCGTTGTGATCTCTTCGAGGGCCGCGGCCGTCTCTTCGATGGAGGCTGCCTGCTGCTCGGTGCGCTTGGAGAAAGAGTCCGCCGCTGCACCGATCTCGCGGGATCCGGCAGCGATTGCCTGGGCATTCTCGCCCACGGTCTTTAAGGTCTCGGAAAGCCTGGCGATCGTTGCATTGAAGTCGTGCCGGAGTTGCTCCATCGACGGGACGAAGGCGGCATTGACCGTTTTCGTGAGATCGCCTTCCGAGAGCGCACGCAGCGCTGCCCCGAGTTGGCTGATGGCGCTCATACGCTGGGTGACGTCTGTTGCGAACTTGATGACCTTGTAGACCTTGCCGTTCGCGTCAGTGATCGGGTTGTAGGCCGCCTGGATCCAGATCTCCTTGCCGCCCTTGCCGTAACGCACGAATTCGTTGGCGATGAATTCACCCTGGGCGAGACGCCGCCAGAAGTTCGCGTATTCTTCGGTGCGCGTATAGGCAGGATCGCAGAACATGCTGTGATGCTTGCCGGCGATCTCGAAAAGCGAGTAGCCGAGCGCACCGCAGAAATTCTCGTTCGCGGTCAGGATTTCGCCCTTCGGGTTGAATTCGATGACGGCCTGCGACCGCGAGATCGCATCGAGCTTGCCGGCGTCTTCGACCGCTTTCATCTTCACGTCGGTAATATCGGCGGCAAATTTCACGACCTTGTAAGGTCTGCCGTGCTTGAAGACCGGGTTGTAGGAGGCCTGTATCCAGATCTCGCGTCCGCCCTTCGCCAGGCGCTTGTAGGCGCCCGTGTCATATTCACCGCGCCCGAGCCGCGCCCAGAATTCGCGATACTCGTGCGTGGCGGCGTGAGAGGGATCGCAGAACATGCTGTGATGCTTGCCGACAATCTCGGAAAGGCTGTAGCCGACCGCCGCGCAGAAATTCTCGTTGGCGCGAAGGACATTGCCCTTCAGGTCGAACTCAATGATGGCTTGCGATTTCGAAATGGCATTGAGGATATACTTGGAATCAGAAGATAGGCTGAGCATTGCAATCCCCTCCGAACCCAAGCCACTCCGAGTGGCTCTGGGCGATGTTGAGCGAAGCCTTTGAGCCTGGATATTTGGCAAAAGCTCAATGGTCGCGGCGCGTACCTCAGATCGCATCATGGCACGACGTCACAACCAATGATTAATCCCGGGAGGGTTAATGATTGGTATAATAGAGATATCTAATTTAACATGCGTTGTATGCTAAAAGTTGCGATTGATTTCCTGTAGTCAAACGGCTGATAGCAGAAAACCAACCAGCGGGCGACAGAAGCTAACCGAGCACGCGTCAAGGCAGTATCGGAAACAATCTGTAAGGCATCGCTTTCAGACGGGCATGGGGATCGATCTCGCCGGGCCGGCAGCGGTAATGCAGGCGGCTTCAGACATCGCCTGAAAGTGCAGCGCCAGGTCCAATTGGCGCTAGGCTCGGCGGGCTTCGTCGTCGCCCAAACCACCGCAACGGCATCGTCAGCACAAAGAAAAAGGCCGCTTCAACGAAGCGGCCTTCCCTCGTCGCTCCAGTGGAGCGAAACGTTATTCCGAAGCAGCATCCGCCATGGCAGGCGCTTCGCCTTCAGCGGCTTCGCCGGAAGCTTCACCTTCGGCACCGCGACGCGGACGACGCGGGCGGGGGTGGCGCTACGGCGGCGCGGCTGACGCTCACGCGGCTGCGCTGCGGCGCTTTCCTCGTCCATGGAAACTTCAGCCGGAATGCCTTCGATCTCCGGCTGCGGGCCGGTTCCATCGATCACCTCAGGCTGCGGAGCTTCCGCAGCGGCAACCGGGGCCGGCTGCTCTTCCTGGCGACGCTGGCGCTGCGGACGATCATCATTGCGACGCGGCTGTTCTTCCGAACGGCGCTGATGCTGGTCGTCGGAGCGGCGCGGCTGCTGAGGTGCCTGCTGCTGGCGCGGCGGCTGAACAACGACGACATCATCGTTGTCGCCATCGTTTGCGTCGACGTCGTCGCCCTCGCGCTCGACACCTTCGCCGAATTCGTTGCGTTCATCACGCTGGAAACGTTCCTGCATCTGCGCCTGTGCGGCGGCAATGATGCGATTGTAGTGTTCAGCGTGCTGCAGGTAGTTTTCTGCGATGACCCGGTCGCCCGAGCTCTGCGCGTCCCGACCGAGCTGCGCATATTTCTCAGCGATGTGCTGAGCGGTGCCTCTGATCTTAACATCGGGGCCGGAGCTGTCGTACGTCCGCGTCAGCGGATTTCCACCTTTGCGGTTGAAATTGTTGTTGTTGTTATTCCCACCGCCGCCGCCGCCGCCGTTGTTATTGTTGCCACGCCCGCGACCGCGCTTGTTCTGCTGTCCTGGCCTCATAGATCGATCACCTGAATTCTCTGTTTGTGTGGAGTGAAGGCACCAACCGCTAAGATGGAAAAATCCGCCTCAGGCTCTCGTGCCGCAAGCATACTGCGCCTTCGCGCCGACCTGCCGCTTGTTCTCAAGTCAGTTTGACTGATTCACGCATTGGGTCGTGTTCAACCTTCAAAACTCTCGTTTAAAAGAGTGGACCCCCAAGGCCGAGCTAGTATCGAACGAATCGACGCCGTTACTACCTGTCCAACGCGTGGGGGCAACCTATCTTGCTTCCCGTGGAAATCCAAGCCTTTTCTTCGCAATAGAATTAATGTCCTGTCCAATTCTGCGATTTGCTGCTTAGTGAGCAAGTGCGAACACCAGAACGCGATCGTTAAGACCATAATCCTTTACGGATTCAAGCAGCTTGAACCCCTCATGCTCGAAAAGTGCCGTGACGCTGGCACGCTGGTCGTAACCAATTTCGAGACCGATAATACCGTTTGGCTGCATGAACCTGGCCACATCCTTTGCGATGGCCTTGTAGGCGTCAAGCCCGTCCGGGCCGCCATCCAGTGCAGCAACCGGATCAAATTTCGTCACTTCGGGAGCGAGATTGTGAACAACACTAGAAGCAATATAGGGCGGATTTGAGACAATCGCGTGAAATAGACCGGCGATGTTCTCGAACCAGTTCGATCTGACCGCCTGGAAACGCCCTTGCAATCCGTTCCGCTCGGCATTCGCCTGAGCCGTCCTCAAGGCATCCGTCGATACGTCGCTCCCGATGCCTGATGCTTCCGGGCACTCGTTCAACAGTGCGAGACATATCGCGCCGGTTCCCGTGCCCATATCCAGAATATGGATACGCTCTCCATCCTTTGCAAGACGACGCAGATAAGGCGCAACGGTATCGACGAGAATTTCGGTATCGGGACGTGGTTCAAGCGTCTCAGGCGAAAGCGACAGCGACAAGCCATAGAACTCGCGTTCGCCGAGAATGCGATGGACCGGCTCATGGGCGAGACGACGGGCTATTGTGGCATCAACAAGCCGTGCCTTCTCCTCGTCCACCACGTCGCCGCCGCGAGTAATCAACTCGGTGGAAGAGAGCCCGAGCAGCCCGGCTGTCAGAACGCGTGCATCCGCTGCAGCCTCTTCGATCCCGCCCTCGGTGAAGCGGCGCCGTACCTCGGCGAGAATCTGGGAAACCGTACGTGTGGCCTGTTTCCCTCGATCACTCATTGCTGCTCGCCGAGCTGCGCCAGCTGACTCGCCTGGTAGTCGGCCATCAGTGCATCGACGATCTCGTCGATTTCGCCGACCATCATCCGGTCGAGCTTGTAGAGCGTCAGGTTGATGCGGTGGTCGGTCACGCGGCCCTGGGGGAAATTATAGGTGCGGATGCGCTCGGAGCGATCGCCGGAGCCGACCTGGCTCTTGCGATCGGCGGAGCGCTCGCTATCGGCGCGCTGGCGCTCGGCGTCGTAGAGACGCGAACGCAGGACCTGCATCGCCTTGGCGCGGTTCTGGTGCTGCGACTTCTCGGAGCTGGTGACAACGATGCCGGTCGGCAGGTGGGTAATGCGAACGGCGGAGTCTGTCGTGTTGACGTGCTGGCCGCCGGCACCGGACGAGCGCATCGTATCGATGCGAATATCTTCCGGCCGAATCTCGATGTCGATCTCTTCTGCCTCCGGCAGAACGGCCACGGTCGCAGCCGACGTGTGGATACGCCCGCCCGCTTCCGTCTCCGGCACGCGCTGCACGCGATGCACACCGGACTCGAACTTCAGCTTGGCGAACACGCCCTTGCCGGTAATCGTCGCGATGATTTCCTTGAAGCCACCGGCCTCACCCTCGCTGGACGAGAGAACCTCGACCTTCCAGCCGTGTGCCGCCGCATAGCGCTCGTACATGCGAAACAGGTCACCGGCAAATAGCGCCGCCTCGGAGCCGCCGGTGCCGGCGCGAATTTCGAGGATGGCGCTCTTCTCGTCGGCCGCGTCCTTGGGCAGCAGCAGGATCTGGATTTCCTGCTCCAGCGCCTCGATCCGCTCCTTGACCTCTGGAAGCTCCATCTCGGCCATATCCCGCATCTCGCGGTCGACAGACTTGTCATCGAACAGCGTCTCGAGATCGGCGAGTTCCGAAAGCGCCTTCTCGTAGGCACGGATCTTCGTCACGACGGGCTGCAGCTCGGAATATTCGGAGGCAAGCTTGACGTAGACGTCGGCCGAAGGGCCGGCCGACATGCGCGCTTCGATCTCGCCGAAGCGGCGTTCCAGCTCGCGCATCTTTTCAACGGGAAGCTTCGCCACCCTCACTCCAATTCTGTTTGTCTCTGGCTACAGAGGGATGTTGTGTGTTTCGGCGAAATGGGCAAGCAGTTCGCGCATCGAAGCCGTCGACTTCGTATCGTCAAGCAGCTCGTTCATCACCTTAGCGAGGGCTGACGCATCGAGACCGAGAAGCATCGCTTTTACCGGCCCGATGGAAGCTGGGGACATCGATACGGCGCGGAAACCGATACCGAACAGCGCCATCGCCGAGATCGGCTTGCCGGCAAGCTCGCCGCACAGCGTGACCTGGGTATTGTTGCGCTCGCCCGCACGCACGATGTCACGCAGGATCCTGAGGAACGGCTTTCCGAGCGGATCGAAGCGATCCGACACACGCGCATTGCCGCGATCGACCGCCATCGAAAACTGGAAGAGGTCATTTGACCCGACCGAAACGAAATCCACGGCCGCCATCAGTTCGTCGAGCTGCCAGAGCAGCGCCGGCACCTCAAGCATCGCGCCGAACTGCAGCTTGCGCGGCAGGCCATGGCCGAAGCGCGAGAGATGCTGCACTTCCTTCTGCAAAAGCTCGCGCACGGCGGCGATCTCGGAAACCTCGGTCACCATCGGCACCATCAGCTTCAGTTCGAGGCCGGCGGCCGCCTTCAGCATGGCGCGCAGCTGCGTGCGCAGCAGACCCGGGCGATCGAGCGACAGGCGGATCGCCCGCCAGCCGAGAGCCGGGTTCTCTTCCTCATGGCCGCGGAAATAAGGAACAACCTTGTCGCCGCCGATATCGAGCGTGCGGAAAGTCACGACGCGCCCGGCTGCCTGCTTCAGCACGTTGCGATAGAACAGCTCCTGCTCTTCCGCCTTCGGCATGGTCGAGGCAATCATGAACTGCAGCTCGGTGCGGAACAGGCCGATACCTTCCGCACCCGAATCCGCCAGCTGCGGCAGATCCACCAGCAGACCGGCATTCATCATCAGCGAAATGCGCTGACCGTCCTTGGTGCGCGGCTCGACCGAACGCAAAGCCCGGAACTGCTCCTGCCTGCGCGCGCGAAACCGGACCTTTTCCTCGTAAGAGCGCTGATGTTCCGGCAGCGGCCGTAGATGCACATGCCCGCCGTCGCCATCGATGATGACAGCATCGCCATTTTCGGCAAGCGCCACGACGCCCGCCGCCTGGCCGATAACGGGAATGCCCATGGCACGCGCAACGATCACCACATGGCTCGTGACCGCACCCTCTTCCAGCACAAGGCCACGAACGTTCGCACGGGGATAGTCGAGCAACTCGGCCGCGCCCATGGCGCGCGCGAGAATGATGGCATCGTTCGGGAAGCCGTCGCCGGCAGTGCGGCCGGTATAACCGGTCAATTGCCGCAACAGGCGGTTCGCCAGATCCTCGAAATCGTGCATCCGTTCCCGCAGGTAAGGATCGGTCATGCGGATCATGCGCGCCTTGGTGTCGCTCTGCACCTTCTCGACTGCAGCCTCCGCCGTCAGGCCGTTGCGGATCGCCTCTTCGAGCTTGCGCACCCAGCCCTGATCGTGGGCAAACATCCGATAAGTCTCGAGAACTTCACGGTGCTCGCCTTCCATCGAAACATCGCGCTGTGACAGAAGGTCGTCGATCGAAATACGAAGCGATCCGAGCGATTCGCCGAGGCGCCGGATTTCCTTCTCGGAATCCTCGTTCAGAAGGTTGGTGACGACAATACGCGGCTCGTGGAGGACGACGTAACCGAGGCCGATGCCTTCATTGTAGGTGTCGCCGTCGATGGTCACCGAACGCGTCAGGTCGAGTTCTAGCCCCGGCTTGGTGATCTTCTTGAGCTCGCCGGTGGCGATCATCTCGGCAAGCACCATCGCGGTCGTCTCGAGCGCTTCGAGCTCTTCTTCGCGGTACGTGCGGCTTGCCTTGTTCTGAACGACGAGAACGCCGAGCGAACGGCCGGTGCGCAGGATCGGCACGCCGAGGAAGGAGTGATAGATTTCTTCGCCGGTTTCCGGCAGGTAGCGGAAGGCCGGATGCGATTGCGCGTCGGAAAGATTGAGCGGCTGGGCCGATGCGGCGATCGTACCGACCAGACCCTGCCCCATCTTGAGCTGGGAAAGGTGGACCGCTTCCTTGTTCAGACCCTCGGTTGCATAGAGCTCAAGCACGCCGTCAGCACGCAGCACGTAGACGGAACAGACTTCCGCCACCATGTTACCTGCGATCTGCCGAACGATCCGATCGAGACGCTCCTGCGGCTCCAGCGGCTCCGCCATCAACTCGCGCAGCCGCTTGAGCAGCACGCGCGGACCGCCGGAAAGGTCTCTCATTGCGTCTCAAGCTCCAAAACAAAGGTCAAAGTCACACAGACGATTGCCGCGTGACTTCACAACTTGAACGCGCGGCAGGCCTGCTTAGAATCAGTTCTTATCCAGACCGTAGCAGGAATGCAAAGTCCTGACAGCGAGTTCCGCATAAGGACCGTCAATCAGGATGGAAATCTTGATTTCCGAGGTGGTGATCGCCTTGATGTTGATCCCCTTGTCCGCCAGCGCCTTGAACGCCGTAGCGGCAACGCCGGCGTGGCTGCGCATGCCGATGCCGATGACCGACACCTTTACGAGGCCCGATTCGTTCTGAACGACGTCGTAGCCGATCTTTTCCTTGTTATCGCCGAGAACCTTGATCGCCTTGTCGACATCACCAGACGGAACCGTGAAGGTCATGTCGGTCTTCGAGCCGTCCTCGGAGATGTTCTGGACGATCATGTCGACGTTGATGTGGCTTTCGGCCAGCGGTCCGAAGATCGCGGCGGAAACGCCCGGCCGGTCGGCAAGACGGCGAAGCGAGATCTGAGCCTCATCCTTGGCATAGGCGATGCCGGTGACTACTTCCTGTTCCACGATTTCATCCTCGTCACAAATCAGCGTTCCGGGCGGATTCAAGAAGTCACCCATGCCCGGAGCATCGGGATCTTCGAAAGAGGAGCGCACGAAGGTACGGACCTTGTGCACCATCGCAAGCTCGACGGAGCGAACCTGCAGAACCTTGGCGCCGAGCGAAGCCATTTCGAGCATTTCCTCGAAGGCGATCTTCTTCAGGCGGCGAGCCTGCGGCACGATGCGCGGGTCCGTCGTGTAGACGCCATCGACGTCGGTATAGATATCGCAGCGATCAGCCTTGACCGCCGCAGCAACGGCAACGGCCGACGTATCGGAACCGCCGCGGCCGAGCGTCGCGATGCGATTGTCGGGGCCGATGCCCTGGAAGCCGGCGATGACGGCAACCTGGCCTTCGCCCATGCGCTTGACGATGTCGGCGCCATCGATTTCCTGGATGCGGGCGGCGCCATGGGCGTTGTCCGTCCGGATGGAGATCTGCCAGCCCTGCCACGAACGGGCATTGATATCCATCGCCTGCAGCGCGATTGCCAGCAGACCGGCCGTGACCTGCTCGCCCGAAGCGACGACGGCATCATACTCGCGCGCATCGTAAAACGGGGAGTTGGCGCCGACGACCTTCGGCATGTTCTGCACCCAGCCGACCAGTTCGTTGGTCTTGCCGGACATGGCCGAGACGACGACAGCCACCTCGTGACCCGCATCGACTTCACGTTTCACATGGCGGGCAACGTTCTTGATGCGGTCCAGATCAGCGACGGATGTTCCGCCGAATTTCATTACGATGCGTGCCATATGCCTCTACCACGACCTAGTGCCGAGAGAGACCAAAGCCAGACCCGGCATCACGAGCCCTGCATGGAGCCGCATGGCTGAAGAGCCAGGAAATTGGGAGTTTCTGGAACCCTTCTAAAGCCTTGCGCCCCAGGGCCCAAGTTGCCGCGTCTCTTAGCGAGTTTGTGGGGGGGTGGCAAGGTGCCAAGCGCCGGTAAAAGACACCCATGCCGAAACGGCCGTAACGAACCAAAACGTGATGCGCCGACCAACGGCGAAGAACAGGCACGCTGAGGCCTTGTGGCAGCAATCACAGTTCGCTTCAGTCCGTGTGCACGTGCGAAGAGACACTACAAAGCTTTGCGGCGGAATAAATAGCCATTCCATAATATAAAAACCTCGATAGGGGCTATTTTCAACCGAATCCAATTGTGATTCTTCTTTCATCCGAAGTATGCGGCGTAAACGATTCGCGACTGTCCTTGATGCTGAATGATTTGGCGGAGATAGCGAATGATCGATACTGACATCGAAAGCTGGGCGCTCACGAGGGCCCACCATATCGTGCTCAACGAGGGCCTGAGCCTGGCGAAGGCGGCCCAGGATCTCGACCGCAAGCGATCGCGGTCGCTGGTTTATGAACTCCGGCGCGTCATCACGGCGGCAATTCTGGAAGCCCACGCGGCATCGCTTCAATCCGCAGCGCCCCCGGCCACCCACCAGGAAGCCTGAACAGCAAACTGCCATCGCGATCACGTAGCCGCGAAGGAGATATGTTTCCTCCAGTTCGACGGCCGAAAGGGGCAGTTGCATCGCGCGCTCGAAACAGGCAGCCTCAACGACCGGCGATCAGCCGATCGCAGGCCTGCTGGAATCTGATCCATGATGACGCGCACGCAGCAAATCGGCGTTCTTATCGGGCTCGTACTCGTTGCGGCCCTGACGTTGCTGCGGGTCAGTGATCCACCTCTCCTGCGCCAGATAAGAGACATCACCTTCGACGAGTACCAACGGATAACGCCCCGCCCTTTTCAGAATACACCGGTCCGGGTGATCGATATCGACGAGGCTTCCCTGCGGGAATTCGGCCAGTGGCCCTGGCCACGCGACAGGCTGGCACTCCTCGTCCAGCGCTTATCGGACATGGGAGCTTCGGCGATCGCCTTCGATATTCTCTTTTCAGAGCCGGATCGCCTGTCGCCACGCACCGTAATGCGCGATGTCGCCGGCGTCGACCCATCGCTGCTTCGACGCCTGCCCGACAACGACGAAGCCTTTGCGGAAGCAATGGAAGGCCACCCCGTTGTCCTCGGCTTCGGCCTCTCGACCGATGGCACCTATCGCCCGCCGGTTAAGGCCGGCTTCGCCTTCACCGGCGAAAGTCCGTTCAATGCACCTCCACGTCTCGTCGCCGCAACGCCGTTGAGGCCGCAGCTGCAGATCGCCGCGACCGGCATTGGTCACATCAGCCTGAACCCGGGAACCTATTCTTCGGTCGTTCGCCGGATACCGTTGCTTCTCACAGACGGCGAACAGCTCTATCCTAACCTTGCCCTTGAAGCGCTGCGCGTCGCCCAGGGCGCCTCGACCTATGTGGTTGCGGCAGCCCCCGACGCGCCCAACACGCTGACGTCACTGAAGGTCGGCGATTTCGTCATTCCGGTGACGGCCAACGGTGAGCTTTGGCTCTACACCAGCCCAGATGTCGCCGACCGATATATTTCCGCCGCCAAGATTCTTGCCGCCGATGGGCCGCCTGCCGATGTCAGCGCCGCGATCGAGGGCAGTATCGTCTTCGTCGGGACCTCCTCGGCGGGCCTGCAGGACATCCGCACCACCGCCCTCGGGCAGAACGTCCCCGGCGTCTCCATGCATGCCCAGACTGTCGAACAAATCCTTTCCGGACGTTTCCTGTCGCGGCCGGATTGGGCGGATGGCCTGGAGATTTTGGCCATTGCCGTCCTCGGTATCGTTCTGGTCATCGTCACCACCTTCGTCAGCCCGGCTTTCGCCCTTCTCTGCGGCATGCTGCTGACGGTCCTTGCGCTCGCCGCATCCTGGTTTGCCTTTTCCCAATGGGGGCTTCTCTTCGATCCGCTCGCGCCGATCGTTTGTGGATCGATCGTTCATTTTGCCGCGACATCCTTCCGCATTCTGGTCATCGATCGGGAGCGCCGCGAGGTCCGCCGTGCATTCGGACAATATCTGTCTCCCTCGCTTCTCTACCGGATCGAGCATACCCCGGGCGCGCTCCGCCTCGGCGGTGACGACCGTGAGCTGACGGTGATGTTCGTCGACGTTCGCGGTTTCACGTCGCTCAGTGAGAGATTGCAGCCCGCAGACGTCGTCCGCTTCCTGAACACGCTGCTTGACGCTCTGAGTCGGCATGTCGTGGCGAACGAAGGTACGCTCGACAAGTTCATAGGCGACTCGATCATGGCCTTCTGGAATGCACCTGTGGACGTCGGCGACCATCCCAGGAAGGCCATGCGTGCGGCGCTGCAGATGCGCGAAACCCTGGCACAGCTCAACAAGGCCGATGCATTCGGCTTCGGGCCGGAATATCAGGTCGGCATCGGCATCGGCATTCACACGGGCCTTGCCTGCGTCGGCAATATGGGCGCCGAAGCACGATTCAACTACTCGGCGGTGGGCGATGCCGTGAACGTCGCAGCCCGCATCGAGAGCTGCTGCAAGGAAGTCGGCTTCGACATTCTCGCTTCGGAGACGACAGCCGCGGCCCTTCCCGGCTTTGCCTTGCTGGATGCCGGCTCGCTTGGGCTGAAGGGCAAAAGCAGCCGCTCGCGGCTGTATGCCGTGGTGGGTGGGGAAACCGAGGGCAAGTCGGAAGCATTTCACGGGTTGCTGCAAGCCCACGAAGCCTTGGTGGAAGCCTTGCAGAACCACGCGGCCGACAGCCGCAAACGGCTCGCCGCAGTCCGCCAGAAGATATCGCCCTTTACACCGGCGCTCGCGGATTTTTATCGCCGGCTGGCGCGACGGGCGGATCATTTTCGTGACATCCCCGCCGAGGCGGAGAAGCCAATATCGGAAGCCGGCTAATTGGTAGCTTGTCCTTGGCGATCATGCCAGGATCCGCGATTATGCCAGCCGCCGTGGTTGCCGCGATCTCCGCCGCGACCGCGATCCGAGCGTGCACCACCCGCCTGTTGATCAGCGCTTCCGCCCGAGGTTTTTGACGCCTCTCCGTTTGCACTGGGCCGCTCATGCCGAGCCTCATGACGGTTTTGGAACCCGTGGCTCCGATCCTGACGGCTTGCGTGCTCGCGACGGCTCGCCCCGGCGCCCCGATCGCGCTTTCCATTGACCCATCCCGGCCGATCGCCGCTGTCGGATCGCTGCCCCCAACCACCACCTCCGCGGTCATGATGAACATTCCAGCCATGCCTGCCATCGCGGTCTCCACCCCAACCGTGGTGATCGCGGTCGTGATGGTGACGATCACCGTGGCGCTCGTGCTTGTCATGGTGGTGATGGTGTTTGTCCGGCTTGTCAGGCTTCTCGGGCGGCTGCACGGGAGATTGACGAAGCGGTTGCGGAGGTTGGGGCTGATCGCGATCGCGCCGGTCGGGCTGAATATTGGCAAGGCCGCAGCTGGTGCGGATGCCGCCAAGCGCGCCGGACAACAACTGGTCGCGGGACAGAAATGGAAGCGCGCGCCGGTTCCCCAACCTCTGCAGCGTCTGCTGATCGACGGCGCGCGGATCGCTAACGCCCCCGCCCCGCGTGGCAATAACGCAGTCGCAGGGCTGCTCCAATTTCTTGCAGCCGCCGGCGCCGCAGAACTCGGCCTCGCCGTTCAGAAGAACCATTGCCGTCTGGCCATTCGGGCCGACGTAGAAGTCGAAGGCTGTTCCACGCACGCCGATCGTGCCGGCAGGGGTAACGATCGAATAGGCTGAAGAAGACGAACTGCCGCTGATCCAACGAAACGTTCCCTTCGCCGCGCGGATGGTCAGTTTCTTGACGGAGCTCGCGTCGTCATAGACGTATTTGTCGATCACGACGGAGGAACCAGCGCCGACCGCGAGCTTTGTGCCATCGCGAAAAATAAACTGCCCAAGCCCGCTGGGTGACGTCCGGATTTTTTCGTCTCGATGAACAGGCGACTTGACGATGATCGGCCCGGCATCGCCGGTAACCTCCGTGCGGATGAGCGTAGCTTGCCCAACCTCCTCCGCTGCTTTCGAGGTAAGCGGGAGAGAAAGGACGAGGCTAAAGAGGGCGGCCAGAACGCGATACGGGCGGAACATGTTTCGAGATCCCCAAGTATCTGCATTTTAGCATATGTTAATAATGATGGTCGCCTTATCCTCTTGGAGTAGCCCGTGCGGTCATGGCATCCGGCCGCCTCTTGACTTCGGTTGCCGTTCGTCCGACTTCAGTCACGACACAGCAAGGAGCATGGATGATGACCGAAGCGGCGAAGACCACAATCGACCAGAGCGAAGTGGACCGCTTCTCGGCCATGGCTGCGGAATGGTGGAGCCCGACGGGCAAGTTCAAGCCGCTCCATAAGTTCAACCCGGTGCGGCTGGCCTACATCCGAGACAAGGCGGCTGAGAATTTCGGCCGCGACGTGCGCAGCGCACGACCACTCGAAGGGCTAAGGGTTCTCGATATCGGCTGCGGCGGCGGCCTTCTCTCAGAACCGGTCGCCCGCATGGGAGCGTCGGTCGTCGGTGCCGATCCGTCCGAGAAGAACATCGGCATTGCTTCCACCCATGCCAAGGCATCCGGTGTTCCCGTCGACTACCGCGCCGTTACGGCAGAGCAGCTTGCCGAAGCCGGCGAAACATTCGATATCGTCCTGAACATGGAGGTCGTCGAGCACGTTGCTGATGTCGACCTGTTCATGACCACCTGCGCGCGGATGGTGCGACCCGGCGGACTGATGTTCGTCGCCACCATCAACCGGACCATGAAGGCTGCGGCGTTGGCGATCTTTGCTGCGGAAAATATCCTGCGCTGGCTGCCGCGCGGCACCCATCAGTATGAAAAGCTCGTCCGTCCGGAAGAGCTTGAAAAGCCGATGACGGAAAGCGGTCTCACGGTCATCGAGCGGACCGGCGTGTTCTTCAACCCGCTGGCCAACCAGTGGAACCTCTCGAAGGACATGGACGTCAACTACATGATGCTGGCCAAGCGCGAGGCGTGAAGGCGCTGACGACCACCCGCCGAGAATTGGGCTAGGGCTTCAAAGTTTTGACGTGGGCAAGGAGATCGCCTTGCGTCAGCGCGTTACGCGCCGCCAGTTCCTTGACCCGGCCGCGATCGATCTCGATCTCCATCCCATCTGGCCCGAACGCTGCCTTGAACGTAAAGGCCCGCGCACTCGGCCCGTGATCGGCCAGATGCTCGAAGCGCTCGACCGCCTCGGCCCAATCGGGCCGATGGTGAGGCCCGACCCACCAGAGAACGAGCGACGGCCATGATGGCTTGACGTTCCAGTTGCGCGCGTGCTTCAGCGCGTCGGCATGCACTCCATCATAGCTGAAAGCCATCAGCGCTTCGATATCGGCCCAGAGCGATAGGGATGATGGCGCGGTGTCGAAACCGCTGCCCTCGATGAAACGCGGAAAAACCTGCGGCCCCCAGCTTCGCACACCCGGCTCGCCGGCATAGCCGGAGCGGCCGATAAAGCCGCAAGCTCGCCGTGCCGCCTCGAAATTGGCGGGCTCGCGCAAGCGAAAGCCCTCGACAGCATCGCTCTCGAAAGGCGCCACGTGCAAACCGAAGTTATACATCGCAAGGCGCGCTTGAGAACTCATCCTAGTGCACGTCGTCGGGCAAGACTGGAAGTGCCGCGATCTCGATACCCTCGTCTACCAGAGCCTGGGCTTCGTCGAGGGTCGTTTGGCCGATGATGGCGCGCGCGTCGGCTTCACCATAATGGATCTTTCGCGCTTCCTCGGGAAAGCCGGTACCGACATCCTCGGAATTGGCCTTGATGTTGCTGACGGCTTCTTTCAGCTTCTGGAACGCCTCGCGCTTGAGGGCATCCATCGCCAGCGTCTGGATCTCGTCCTTCTTGCGCGCCGTCGATACGGACGGCGCCATCAATAGCTTAGAAATTGAACCGGAGCCGCAAACGGGACAAGTCAGGAAGCCGGACTCGATCTGCCGATCGAAGTCGGCACTTTCGGAAAACCAGCCTTCGAACTCGTGGGCGTTTTCACAGTGAAGCGAATAACGGATCAAGCTGCAACGTCTCCGGCTGCGCCCACAACCTTCTCGATGGAGAACTCCCGAGCGTTCCGAAGGTTCGGAATTTTGTCGCGTGCAGCCTTCACTGCTGTTGTATCGATCTCGGCGAGGATGACGGCCTCCCCGGCCGGGCCGGCCGAGGCGAGTACCTTGCCCCAGGGATCGATGATCATGGAATGCCCGAAGGTCTCGCGACCGTCTTCATGAACGCCTGCCTGCGCTGCGGCTATTACGAACATGCCATTCTCGATGGCACGGGCACGCAACAGGATTTCCCAATGTGCCTCGCCGGTCTGCTTCGTGAAGGCGGCCGGAATCGTCATCACCTCGGCGCCGGCAACCGCCTGAGCGCGGAAGAGAGCGGGGAAGCGGACGTCGTAGCAGATCGCAAAGCCCATCTGCCCGAACGGAAGCGACAGAACCCGCGCCTCCGACCCTGGCTGATAGGCAGCGCTTTCGCGCCAGCTCTCGCCATTGTCGAGATCGACGTCGAACATGTGGATCTTGTCGTAGCGATTGAGGATGCGTCCGTCCGGTCCGAAAAGATACCCTCGGTTTGCGAGCTTTCCGCCAGCAAGCAAGATAGCGGTCGAGCCCACATGCACGAAGATGCCGAGCTCTTTCGCCAGGGACGCTGCCGTTGCAACGATGATATCGTTGGCCTCGTCCCGCTGCAGCAGCTTTGCAGCCGCACGATCACGCTGCAGCATTCCGGTCATTTCCGGGGTCTGCGCGTAGGTCGCCCCCCGGCCGGCGGCCTCCCGCACGAGCCGCGCCATCGCAGCGGCGTTCCTCTCGGGATCGACGCCGGAACACATCTGAATAGCAGCCGCCGTGAAGGTCATCGTGTCGCCTCAGGCCGCGAGCAGCGGGTCGAGCTCGCCGGCGCGGTCGAGCGCGAAGAGATCGTCACACCCGCCGACATGCGTGTCTCCGATGAAAATCTGCGGAAAGGTCGAACGACCGTTCGACTTGCCGATCATCTCCTGCCGCAAGTCCGGGGAGAAGGTTGCATCATGCTCGACGAAGGAAACGCCCTTTTCCGTCAGCAGGGACTTCGCCCGGGAACAGAAGCCACAGGCCTGACGTGTATAAATCGTGACGGGTACCATCGGGACTCCAGAAAGTTCCAGTAATCTAGGTGTCATATAGTTTCTGAAAGGGCCCTTGCAAAGGTCAAAACCGTGATGTCTGCGGCCCCCTCCTTGCGCAACACCTTCGCTGCCGCGGCGACAGTCGCGCCCGTCGTGTAGACGTCGTCGACGAGAATCAGCCTCTTTCCGTAGACATCGCCCTCATGCCCGCGCATCAGAGCGAAGGCGCCGCGCACGTTGTCCTCGCGTGCCTTCGCGCCGAGCCCGACCTGCTGTCTGGTCCGCCGTGTACGAAGCAGCGTACCGGGCAGAAGCGGCCGATCCGATTGCGCCGAAAGATGACGGGCGAGTTCCGCCGCCTGGTTGAACTTGCGCGACAGCATGCGGGTACGGTGCAGGGGCACCGGCAGGATCGCGTCGCATTCAGCAATCGCCTCTCCGCCAGCCCTTCGCATCCATCCCGCCATCATCGGCGCAAGGTCGGTGCGGTCCCGGTATTTCAAGGCGTGTACAAGACGGCGCACCGCGTCATCGTGGAAGGCTGCCGACCGCAGCCTGTCGAAAGGAGGCGGATTGGCAATCGCAGCAGCGCTGACAATGCCCGGACCGAGATCGTGCGAGAAGGGAATGCCGAGGATCTCGCAATAGGGACGCTCGATGAAGCGAATGGCGGACCAGCATTTCGGACAAACGCCGCGATGCCCGCCGGTCTCGACGCCGCAGACGGCGCAGCTCGGCGGATAGACAAGATCCGCGACAAAGGCCAGAGGACCGAGCAGTATCTGACGCAAACGCACGAAGCCCCCTTCTGCCGCATCGGCACGACAATAGCCGCTTTCGCGCTCGACGAAAATCGCCTTGCCGTACAGCGCCGGCAGGACTAAGGACGTCGGCCATGGAGATAATTTTCGACCCGGCGCAGATCGCAGCCAATCGACATCGCGCCCTGCGCAACGATGACCCGAAAGCAACCTTCCTGCTTGATATCGCGGCCGAGGAACTCGGCGAGCGCCTTGCCGTTGTCGAGCGCACGTTCGAACATGCCGTCGAGTTGCATGGCGCCAATGGCGCTGCCGCCCGCGCTGCCAAGGCGACCGGCAAGATCGGCAGCCTGACCCGGATCGAGGTCGAACCGGCACATCTCGACGCTTCCGATGCGTTTGTCGAAGCGCCGATCGAAATCGTTCCGCTGGAGCCGCAGTCCGCCAATCTGATCCTGGCGCCGCTCAGCCTGCATCTGACGAACGACACGCCCGGTGTCTTCGTCCAGATCCGCCGCGCCCTGCGTCCGGATGGCCTTTTCCTGGCCGCCATCCCCGGCGCCGGAACGCTGCAGGAACTGCGTGAGGTGCTGCTGGCGACCGAGGTCGAGATGACGGGCGGCGCAAGCCCGCGCGTCATCCCCTTTGCTGATGTGCGCGACGTCGGCGGACTGATGCAGCGCGCCGGCTTTGCCCTGCCGGTGATCGACGCCGAAACCTATACCGTCCGCTACGATTCCATCCTCCCGTTGATGCGCGATCTCAGGGCGATGGGCATGACCAATCCGCTCGCCGCACGCAGCCGCAAGCCGCTGACGCGGGCGTTTTTCATGAAGGCAGCGGAAATCTACGCGGAACGCTACGCCGATCCTGACGGGCGCATCCGGGCGACGTTCTCGATCATTTACGTATCGGGATGGGCACCACACGAGAGCCAGCAGAAGCCGCTACGTCCGGGATCGGCCAAAGTGCGGCTTGCCGACGCCCTCAAGGTGCAGGAACACAAGCTGAAGCAGTAACCCGCTATCTCAGTTCGGCGGGGTGATGTGGTTGCTGACGCCGAGAAGGACATTGGAGAGGTTGCCGCCAATCGCTTCGACGCCGGCGATGATGCTGACCGAGATCAATGCTGCGAGCAGACCGTATTCAATTGCAGTCGTGCCATTGATGTCCGCGAGAAATGCCTTCAAAATTCGCATGGTGCACCTTCGGCCGCGCCGCTAATATGAGCTTACAAATATCGGCCTCAGCAGCCCGCGCCGCTTCCGTACCCTTGAACCACACAGACCGAACCGGGTGTCTCCTGAAGCACGCTTCGACGGATCGTATAACGCTTGCCGTTCTCGGTTTTCGGGATCGACCCCGTGGTGATCGAATCGAATTCCGAAGGTGCGCTTGCAAAGACGCTGGACTTCGACTTATCGGCCAGCATCGGCGTAAGGATCAGCGTCAGCGCGACAACTGCAGTGCCGAACAGCAAGGCAATATTCAGCACTCCGGTCTTGCGCGAGGCAGCCGAAGCCTGTTCCTTTTCTCGAACCGCTTTCCAGAAATCGTCGTCCATGCGTCAAGCCTTCTACACACACGCCAGTTGCTTGATTGAGGCCGATCTTTGGCAGAAGGTGTTAAACGATCTCTTAATATCCACACCCAAATTGGAACGGAGGGGATTAATATTCAGAAATGTCTAAAGTAGATCCTGCAGGACCGGGATCAGCGGCTCGTCGGCAGGCGGCATCGGGTAGTCGCGCAGTGCCTGCGGCTTCACCCATTTCAATGCCTGACCCTCCTTGCCATGCGGCACGCCTTCGTAGCGCCGGCAGATGTAGAGCGGCATCAGGAGATGGAATTTCTCGTAGGTATGGCTGGCAAAGCTCAGCGGCGCGAGGCAGGCGATTTTCGTCGTGATGCCGAGTTCTTCATGCAGTTCGCGCACCAATGTCTCTTCAGGCGTTTCGCCGGCTTCGACCTTGCCTCCGGGAAACTCCCAAAGGCCAGCGAGTGACTTTCCCTCCGGGCGCTGCGCCAGAAGGATGCGACCGTCGGCATCGATCAATGCGCATGCCACCACGAGCAGGATGTTGCGCGCCTCGCCGCTCATCGCGCCATGTCCTTCCGCCAATAGGAATAGCGGTAAACTTCCTGAAAGCCGAGGCGCTCGTAGAGTCCAATCGCCGGGTCATTCGTCGCCTTGACCTGCAGCCAGGCGCTGCGGGCACTGCGCATGCGCGCCCAGCGCAAGGCCGAAGTCAGGATTTCGAGCCCCAGGCCTTCACGGCGGCGTTCGCTCGCCACCGAAAGCGACATGATGCCGGCAAGATCGTTATCCTGAACGCAAAGCACGGTCGCCAGCGGCCCGGTCTGCGCATCCTCGATCATGAAGAGCCCCGATGGCGGCTTGATCGCATTGATGATCTCGGCCAGTGCCGGCTTCAGCTTGGCGGAAACGCCGTCGGTCGCAAGATTGGCATCGACGAAACGGCCAATGTCATGCGTCGGCAGGTGGTCCAGCGTGTCCGGTAGTTCCGCATGAGCGAGATCGCAGGTCATCACCACGGTCTCGTCGAACGGCGTCCACTCCAGCGACTGAACGAGGTCGATCAGAACAGGAGACGCAAGCGGGGTCTGGCGCAGCACGGCCGGTCGCCCATAGGCTTCGAACTTGCGGCCGGCTTTCGCAAGCCGGATCTCGACGTCGCGGTGATCCGAGGGATCGAGCGGCACGATCGAGTTCAGCCTGTTCGACGGATGTCCCGCCGTAAGACGCACCTGCCAGCTGCCGTCATACTGCACCGACGATGCCGGCCACGCCCGGAAGCCAACGGCCTCAAGCCTTCGTACAAGCGGCAGGTTTGCCTTCTTGGGTAGTGTCTGGGTCAATGAAAAATCAGCTCCGGTAGTCACCGTTGATGGCGACATACTCTTTCGTGAGGTCGCACGTCCAGACAGTCGCGGTACCATTTCCGAGGCCGATCTCGACCTTCACGGGAATGTCCTGCTGCTTCATCACGTTGCTGGCCGCCTCTTCGGAATAGCCGGCATCGCGCTCGCCGTTGACGGCAACGCGCACGTCGCCGAACCAGATGGCCAGGCGATCGCGATCGGCCATTTCGCCTGATTTGCCGACCGCCATGACGATACGACCCCAGTTCGCGTCCTCGCCGGCGGCGGCGGTCTTGACCAGCGGCGAATTGGCGATCGAAAGGGCAATCGTCTTCGCGGCGGCGTCGCTTTCAGCGCCGGTCACCGTGATTTCGAGCATCTTGGTGGCGCCCTCGCCGTCACGGACGACCTGCAGCGCCAGATCCTTGAGAAGGTCGTTGAGCGCGGCGCGGAACGAGCCAAGGCGCGCGTCGTCGCCATTCTCGATACGCACCTGACCGTCTTCGGCGGCCGCACCGGTCGCAAACAGCATCAGCGTGTCGGATGTCGAGGTATCGCTATCGACGGTCATCGAGTTGAACGTCGGATCAACGCCGGCGGAGAGGAGCGACTGCAGAGCAGCCGGGGCGATATCCGCGTCGGTCGCCACAAAGGAAAGCATCGTTGCCATGTCGGGCGCGATCATGCCGGCGCCCTTGGCGATCCCGTTGATCGTCACCCTCACGCCGCCGATCTCGGCGCTGCGGGTGGCGACCTTCGGATAGGTATCGGTCGTCATGATCGCCTTGGCGGCTTCGAACCAGAAATCGCCGGTCGCGTCCTTGTGCATCTGGTCGAGAACGCCGGAGAACTTCGTGGCATCAAGCGGCTCACCGATCACGCCGGTGGAAGCAAGATAAATCTCGTTCTCGCCGCAACCGACCGCCGCCGCAGCCGACTTCGCCGTCAGCGCGGTCGCTTCGCGGCCCTTCAGGCCGGTGAAGGCATTGGCGTTGCCGGAATTGACGACAACGGCGCGTGCCGAACCGTGCGGCAGGTTCGCCCGGCAGAAATCGACGGGCGCGGAGGGGCACTTGGAACGGGTGAAAACGCCGGCGACAGCAGCCGGCTTATCGAACACCATCATCAGCACATCGGTGCGGTTCTTGTACTTGATCCCGGCGGAAGCCGTCGCCATCCGCACGCCGCGCAGAGCTGGCATGGAGGCATAGGATTTCGGAGCGAGCGGAGAAACAGAACCGGACATGGGCGATCGACCTGATGACTGAAGGAGATTTCCGGGGCGAAGTATAAGCCGGCTCGCGCTGCGGAAATACGACAATAGACGATAGTGAAGGGCCCGGCAGAACCGGGCCCCGAGTTCGAGATTACTGCTGCGGCTGCGCGGCCGGCGCATCGCCCGGCTGCGGCTGCTTGTTGGCATCCTCGTAGCCCTTGCGCAGCGCTTCGTCCGTGATGTCGATCTTGGACTTTTCCTTCGCTGCGGCGAGAAGCGCGAGGTACTTGTCGCGCATGACGAGCTGGCGAACCTGATCCTTGACCTGGTCATATGCCGGCGGAGCCGCGTCGCGCTTATCCTCGACCAGAATGACGTGGTAGCCGAAATCGGTCTTTACCGGGGTCTTCGAATAGCTGCCCTTCTCAAGCGCGAAGGCAGCGTCTTCGAATTCCTTGACCATGCGGCCCTTGGTGAAATAGCCGAGATCGCCACCGTCAGCCTTGTTCGGATCCGTCGACTTTTCCTTCGCGAGATCGGCGAAGTTCTTGCCGGCGTCGAGCTGCTTGATGATGTCCTTGGCTTCATCCTCGGTCTTCACCAGGATGTGGCGGGCGTGCACTTCTTCCTGCTTCGGGAGCGCTGCGACTTCCTTGTCGTAGCGTGCTTTCACCTCGGCGTCGGTCACCGTGTCAACGACATGCTTCTTGAAGTAGGCGTTGTGCAGCTCGCGATCGGCGAGGTACTGCATGCGCTTCTTGAACTCAGGAGTTTCATCGAGCTTCTCGGCGGCTGCATCCTTGGCAAGCAGCTTCACGTCGATGGCGGCCGAAAGGGCTGCGACCTTCTTCTGGTCTTCCGGGAGCTGAGCAAGCTGCGGATCGAGGTTGGCAACTGCCAGATCCAGATCGGACTGGTGGATCTCGACATCGCCGACCTTGGCAACGACGGCATCCGGCTTGTCTTCAGCGCGGACAGGCGCCTGGAACGCAACAAACGTCGCGAACGCCAGCACGGCAATCTTGTTGTAGTTCAACATCAAATAACCCTTCACAGTTAAACCACCGGCTTCAACTTCGTGAATCCAGCCTGAAACAGCCATCAACACCGGATTGTGGCCTTTCTATATCGCCCAAATCCGTTGACATCATTCGACCCCCCTCTTATCTGTCACGCAACCTCGCGTCCAGAACAGTTTCCTGGCGTTTCGAGACGTGTGCCTGAAATTCGGCTGGGCAACGGACCAAGAAAAGCCGGGGAAGAATATTCAGAAAGGACCACTCGTATGGTCAGCTTTGGCGGTATAGCCCGCAAAATATTTGGCTCTGCCAATGATCGCCGCGTGCGGTCCTTCCAGCCGAACGTCGCAGACATCAATGCCATCGAAGAGAAAACGAAGGCCTTGAGCGACGAACAGCTGGCAGCTCAGACGGTTGAATTCCGCAAGCTCCTGGCGGAAGGCAAGACACTGGATGACATCCTCGTGCCAGCCTTCGCGGTCGTTCGCGAGGCATCGCGCCGTGTTTTGGGCATGCGACCTTTTGACGTACAGCTGATCGGCGGCATGATCCTGCACTCGAATGCGATCGCGGAAATGAAGACCGGCGAAGGCAAGACCCTCGTCGCCACTCTGCCCGTCTATCTGAACGCGCTGTCGGGCAAGGGCGTCCACGTCGTCACCGTCAACGACTACCTGGCTCGCCGCGACGCGGCCACGATGGGCAAGCTCTACAGCTTCCTCGGCCTGACCACCGGCGTCATCGTTCACGGGCTGTCGGACGAAGAGCGCGCTGCCGCTTACGCCTGCGACATCACCTACGCCACCAACAACGAACTCGGCTTCGATTATCTTCGCGATAACATGAAGTACGAGAAGAGCCAGATGGTCCAGCGCGGCCACAACTTTGCGATCGTCGACGAAGTCGACTCGATCCTGGTCGACGAAGCACGCACGCCGCTGATTATCTCCGGTCCGCTGGACGACCGCTCCGATCTTTACAACACGATCGATGCGTTCATTCCGCTGTTGTCGGAAGGCGATTATGAGATCGACGAAAAGCAGCGTTCGGCCAACTTCTCGGAAGAAGGCACGGAGAAGCTCGAAAACCTGCTGCGCCAAGCCGGCCTGCTCAAGGGGCAGTCGCTCTACGACATCGAGAACGTCGCGATCGTCCATCACGTCAACAACGCGCTGAAGGCCCACAAGCTGTTCCAGCGTGACAAGGACTACATCGTCCGCAACGACGAGATCGTCATCATCGACGAATTCACCGGCCGCATGATGCCGGGCCGCCGCTACTCGGAAGGCCAGCACCAGGCGCTGGAAGCCAAGGAAAAGGTGCAGATCCAGCCTGAGAACCAGACGCTGGCGCAGATCACCTTCCAGAACTACTTCCGTATGTACGACAAGCTTGGCGGCATGACCGGTACGGCGCAGACGGAAGCGGAAGAATTCGGCAACATCTACGGTCTCGACGTCATCGAAGTACCGACCAACCTGCCGATCAAGCGTATCGACGAGGACGACGAGGTCTACCGGACCTTCGAGGAGAAGTACAAGGCGATCATCGCCGAGATCGCGGATGCGCAGAAGCGCGGCCAGCCGGTTCTCGTTGGTACGACCTCGATCGAAAAGTCCGAACTGCTCGCCGACCTGATGCGCAAGCAGGGCTTCAACAACTTCCAAGTCCTGAACGCCCGCTATCACGAGCAGGAAGCCTACATCGTTGCCCAGGCCGGCGTGCCCGGCGCTGTAACCATCGCCACCAACATGGCGGGTCGCGGTACCGACATCCAGCTCGGCGGTAACCTCGAAATGCGCATCGAGCGCGAGCTTGGCGAAGTGGAGGAAGGTCCCGAGCGCGACGCCAAAATCGAAGCGATCCGCGAAGAGATCAAGCAGCTCAAGGAAAAGGCGCTGGCCGCCGGCGGCCTGTACGTCATCGCGACGGAACGCCATGAAAGCCGCCGCATCGACAACCAGCTGCGCGGCCGTTCCGGCCGTCAGGGCGACCCGGGCCGCTCGAAGTTCTACCTGTCGCTTCAGGACGACCTGATGCGCATCTTCGGCTCCGATCGCATGGATTCGATGCTGACCAAGCTCGGTCTCAAGGAAGGCGAGGCGATCGTCCATCCCTGGATCAACAAGGCTCTGGAACGCGCGCAGAAAAAGGTCGAAGCCCGCAACTTCGACATCCGCAAGAACCTCTTGAAGTACGACGACGTTCTGAACGATCAGCGCAAGGTGATCTTCGAACAGCGCCTCGAGCTGATGGAATCGGCCAATATCGCCGAGACCGTTTCCGACATGCGCCGCGAGGTCATCGAGGATCTGGTCGAGAAGCATATCCCTGAGCGCGCCTACGCCGAGCAGTGGGATGCAGTCGGCCTCAAGGAACGGACCAACGCCCTCCTCAACCTCGATCTTCCGGTCGAGGATTGGGTCAAGGAGGAAGGCATCGGCGAAGACAACATTCGCGAACGCCTGACCGAGGCCTCGAATGCGGCCTTCACGGAAAAGGCCGAGCGCTTCGGCGACGACATCATGCGCTACGTCGAGCGCTCGGTCGTCATGCAGACGCTCGACCATCTGTGGCGCGAACATATCGTCAACCTCGACCACCTGCGCTCTGTCATCGGCTTCCGCGGCTATGCCCAGCGCGACCCGTTGCAGGAGTACAAGTCCGAGGCATTCGAACTCTTCACCTCGCTGCTGAACAACCTGCGCGAAGCAGTGACGGCGCAGCTGATGCGCGTAGAGCTCGTGCAACAGGCTCCGCCCGAGCCGGAACCCCCGATGATGCAGGCGCATCACATCGATCCGGACACCGGAGAAGACGATTTTGCGCTGTATCAGGCCAGCGAAGTGGTCGTTGCGCCGGAAAACCGCAACCCGACCGATCCCGCGACCTGGGGCCGCGTCGGCCGTAACGAGGCTTGCCCGTGCGGCTCCGGCAAGAAGTACAAGCACTGCCATGGTGCGTTCGAGCAGGTCTGAGGCCTGATCCGGCATTAAGATCGAAGCCCTCGCGACCGGAATGTCGCGAGGGCTTTTTCATGCCCGCGTCCCGCCAAGGATCAAAATCTGCCCACAACTTCCAGGTCCATAGTCCACTCGAAATTCAGCCGCAAAACAGTCGCTTTGTTCATCGAGCTTGCGCCGATATCAGGATTGATTTCAGGGACACTCGATGAACCACACCGCTTGCAAGGCCCCCTATTTCAGCCAGTGGGAAACCGCATCGATGACGCTCTCCGTACTGGAGCGCGGCGCTTCTGCCTTGCTGGATGACCCGCTCTGGCAGCGATCCGGCGCCGACACCGTCGAGGAATATGCGCGGTGGGCAGTCAATATCTGCGGCATGGCCTGCCTAAAGATGATCCTCGCCTCCCGGGGCGAAGACCACCGCACGATCGACCTCGCGCGTGGGTGTACTGCCTTCGGCGGCTATGTCGTCAACGAGGAGGACCAGTCTATCAAGGGGCTGATCTACGCGCCCTTCGTCACCTATGTCGGTGAAACCTTCGGTCTCGATGCGAAAACGATCACTGGCCTTCAGACACCTGATATCGAGGATGTTCTGAAGGACAATCCCTTCTTCATCGCCTCGGTCAACAGCCAGATCCGCTGGCCGGACCGCCAGCCGCCGGCAAAGGGCGGCCATCTCGTGCTGGTGACGGCGGCAACCGCCGACACGATCCGCTTCCACAATCCGTCCGGCCACGACGAAGCCAGCCAGGCAGATGTCGAGCTACCGATCGAAATCTTCGACCGCTTTTTCGCCAATCGCGGCGTCGCCGTCAGGTTCGACCAACGATAACGATCCAAGGGGACCAACCTCCATGCCGACACAGCCCACCCGCCCGCGCATCGCCATCCTCTTCGGCGGCCGCTCGCCCGAACACGATGTCTCCATCCTCTCAGCGACCAACGTCGTCGCAGCACTTGACGCCGAGCGCTACGACGTTTTGCCGATCTTCGTGACCAGGGAAGGACAATGGCTGCTCCTGCCCAAGGGCACCACGCCTTCATCCGCCGCCAAGGTCGAGGAAGCCGTCGAGGTCAGCCTTGTGCCCGGCGGCCATGGCCGCCTACTCGCCATCCCGCAAGGCGCCCAGCCCTATGAAGTCCCCGCGATCGACGTTCTCTTTCCCGTGCTGCACGGGATGCATGGCGAGGATGGCTCGATCCAGGGCATGGCAGCCGTTGCCCGGGTGCCGCTCGCCGGCTGCGGCCTGCTCGGATCGGTGACCGCCATCGACAAGGACATCGCCAAGCGCCTGCTGAGAGAAGCCGAACTGCCCGTGGCAAAGGCGCTCTGCATTGAGGAGGACAGCGTGCCTTCCTTCGAAACAGCGGCGCGCGAACTCGGTCTGCCGCTCTTCATCAAGCCCGCGCGCCAGGGCTCGTCGGTCGGTGTCAGCAAGGTCAAGACGCAAGAGGAGTTCGCCGCCGCCCTCGCTGAGGGCTTCAGGCACGACAGCAAACTTCTCGCCGAGGAATTCATCGCCGGCCGCGAGATTGAGTTCAGCGTGCTCGAACACGCAAACGGCGAGATCACCATCTCGCTGCCGGGCGAGATCGCACCGGCGGAGAGCCACGGTTTTTATAGCTACCAGGCGAAATATATCGATGAGGCCGGTGCAGCGCTCCGCGTGCCGGCGCAGTTGCCAAAGGAGATCGAGGACGCCTTGCGCAAGACCGCACTTCAGGCCTTCAGGGCCCTCGGCTGCGACGGCATGGCCCGCGTCGATTTCTTCCTGATGCAGGACATGTCCTTCGTGGTCAACGAGCTCAATACCATCCCCGGCTTCACCAATATCAGCATGTACGCCAAGGCGATGGCGGCATCGGGCATCAGCTATGCCGAGGTCCTCGATGTCCTGATAGACCGGGCGTTGACGCGCGGTGGCGGCTGACGCCTTGAACTGGGGACAGGTTAAGCCAAGGGGTCCCGTCACAACCGTTTCTTAACCGTGTCATGCCACTACTCTAGGCACGATTTGCCTGAGAGTTTTGCGTGTTCGTGATGGCAGTCATAGAGACGGCAGAAAAGCTTATGCCTGCGGGGCTTCGCCCTGCAGGTAGCCGTATTCTGCGCGCGTTGCTCGCCGTGCTGACCGAGCGCGGTGAAAAGGCGGCCGCCCAGCGCATGGCGCTGACCGCATTCTCCATCCGTATCGCCAGTGCTGCCCTCGCCTTCCTGTCTCAGATCGTCCTTGCCCGGATGATGGGCGAATACGAATACGGCATCTTTGTCTTCGTCTGGGTGCTGATCGTTCTCTTCGGGGACCTGTCCTGCCTAGGTTTTCACACGGCGATTGTCCGTTTTCTGCCGCAATACAGGGCCGCCGGCGCTTACGCCGAGATTCGCGGGCTCACCGGCACGGCGCGCGTCTTCGGCCTGATCTCAGGCACTATCGTCCTCGCGATCGGCATGATCGCGCTGCACGTCTTCAGCGACAAGGTCCAGAGCTACTACATCATCCCGATCGTGCTTGGCCTTTTGGCGATGCCGATGATCGCGCTCGGCGATATCCTGGAAGGAACGTCGCGCGCCAATCACTGGCCGGTCATGGCCTTGAGTCCGGTCTATATCATCCGGCCTGTCCTCATCATCCTGTTCATGCTGGCGGCAATCGGCTTCGGTGCGCCGCGTACCGCCGTTACGGCAATGCAGGCAGCGCTTGCGGCCACCTACGTCACGGCGCTTGGCCAATATGCCGCAACGCTCGTGCGCCTGCGCCGTCATTACAAAGAGGGCCCGAGCAAGGTCGATTTCCTAGGATGGCTGGGCGTTGCCTTTCCGATCTTCCTGATCGAAGGCGTGAGCTTCCTCCTTACCAACTCGGACGTCGTCGTCGTCGGCATCTTCCTCGAGCCGCACGATGTCGCGATCTATTTCGCCGCCGCCAAGACGATGGCGCTCGTCCACTTCATCAACTTTTCGGTCAAGGCCGCCTCCGGACCGCGTTTCTCGAGCCTCATCGCCGAAGGCAACCGTCCGCAGCTCGCCGCAGCCGCGATCGATGCCGCCAGATGGACGTTCTGGCCCGCGCTTGCGGTCGGCCTTGCGGTCCTGGCTGCCGGGCACCTCCTGCTTTCGCTGTTCGGCGGCGCCTTCACGGCCGGCTATGCGCTGATGGCAATCCTGCTCGCCGGTATCCTCGCCAAGGCGCTGGTGGGACCTGCCGAAACCCTGCTCATGATGGCCGGCAAGCAGAAGATCTGCGTCATGCTCTACGCCGGTGCCCTGAAGGCAAACGTCGTGCTGAACATTGCCCTCATCCCGCAATTCGGCATCGAAGGCGCGGCAATCGCCACCGCGTCGGCAATGGGCGTCGAAGCCGTGCTGCTGCACCTTGCGGTTCGCCGCTCGCTTGGCATCGCCCTCTTCGCCTTCGCCAAACCGCCCGTCGCCCACAACGAGATGGAAGCCTGACAGAATGGTCCGCACTCCTTCCGCCACTCCGACGACCGATGCGACCAAGAACCGAATGGTCCATGAACTGGCCTCGCTGGCGTTCGACGCGCCGCAGGCCGAGGCCCGCATCGACGTCGGCCGGCCCGGTCGGGAACTCTGCCTCTATTCCGGCAAGCTCGGCTACGAGATGCAGGAGGAACTCGACTTCCTCTCAAACCGCGCGATGGAGCCGAACGTGTTCTTCACCGGCCGCTTCCTGGCGCCAGCCATGCCGCGCCTCGACGATCGACAGGTGAATTTTGCATTGCTTCGGGACCGAAACGAAAGCCGCAGTCGACTGCGCGTTTTGATGCCGTTCTCGGTTGAGAAACCCGGCTTTGCGGTAGGGCCGTCCATCATCCGCATCTGGGCGAACAATTTCGCTCCCTTGGGAACGCCGCTCGTCGATGGCGAAGACGCTGCCGAAACGCTCGACAACCTGCTGGAAGGGCTGGCCGACCGCAACTTGCGCCTGCCCTCGATCCTCGTATTGCCGGATGTCCGGCTGAACGGCATCTTCGCGCGGCTGGCAAAAGCGGTGGCGATCGGCCGGAACCTGCCGATCACCGTGACCAATCCCTACCTGCGTCCGATGCTGCAAAGCGACGAGGACGCGACCGTCTACCTGCGCCGCTCGGTATCATCGTCGCACCTGCGCGAAATGCGGCGGCAATGGCGCCTGCTGGAAGAGCAGGGCAACGTCGGCTACAGCGTCGCCCGCCAACCGCGCGAGATCCACACCCGTTTCGAGGAATTCCTGGCGCTCGAAGCCGGCGGCTGGAAGGGGAAGAAGCGCAGCGCGCTGGTGACCGACCGCTATCATACCGCCTTCGCCCGCGAGGCGATCTCAAACCTGGCGGAGGTCGATGCCGTTCGCGTCCACACGATCGACCTCAATGGAAAAGCGATTGCCTCCACCGTCGTGCTGATGATGGGTGGCGAGGCCTACACCTGGAAAACGGCTTACAACGAGAGCTACGCCCGTTATTCGCCGGGTAAGCTTCTGATGGCGGAGTTGACCGAATGGCATCTCGACGACGCCAACATCCAGCGTTCGGATTCCTGCGCTATTCCCGATCATCCGATCATGAGCCGACTCTGGCAGGAGCGGGAAGAGATGGGAACCGTGGTGATCGGGCTGACACAGAACAGTGACCGTGAAGTCCGCCAGGTCTCGGCTCAGCTTCACATGTACAGCAGTACGCGAAGCGTCGCGAAAATGCTGCGTCAAAAAATCATGTCCCTTGCGGGGCGTGGATAGGCGCGGCGCTGGCCGATCGCTCGCGCAGCAGGCGCCGGATCACCTTGCCCGTCGTCGTCAGCGGCAGTTCCGGCACGAACTCCACCTCGCGCGGATACTCGTGCATCGAGAGGCGCATCTTGACCCACTCACTAATATCGAGCGCCAATCGCTCGCTAGGCTCAAAGCCGGGCGCCAGCACCACATAGGCCTTGACGATCTCGGTCCGAACCGAATCCGGCTTACCAACGGCTGCGGCGAGCTGCACGGCCGGATGTCCGATCAGACAGTCCTCGATTTCAGCGGGTCCGATCCGGTATCCGGACGAGGTAATGACATCATCGTCCCGGCCGAAGAAAGTCACGTAGCCTTCCGCATCCTGGCGTCCGATATCGCCTGTCAGCAACCATTCACCGGCAAACTTGCGCTGCGTGGCCTCTGCGTCGTTCCAATATCCGAGAAACATCACAGGATCCGGCCGCCGGATGGCGATCTGCCCGGGCTCCCCAACAGGCAGTTCCTCGCCTTTCTCGCTGACGATCGCGACGCGATGTCCAGGCACCGCCCGGCCGATCGCGCCCGGTCGGCTGATCCCGATCGAGGCATTCGATGACAGGACGAAATTGCACTCCGTCTGGCCGTAGAACTCGTTCACGGTAATTCCAACTGTGCGCTTTACCCAATCATGGGTCTCGGCGCCGAGCGATTCGCCTGCCGCGCCGATCGTGCGCAAGACGAGATCGTATTTCTTCCGTGGATCGGGAACCGATCGCAGCAGCCGGAGCGCGGTCGGCGGAATAAAGCCGTTGCGCACCTTCATCTCGGCCATGATGCGGTAAGCCATATCCGCGTCGAATTTCTGCGCCGGTGACGAGACGACGGGAACACCGAGCAGCAGGCTCGGCAGCAGCGCATTCAGCAGTCCGCCGGCCCAGGCCCAGTCCGAGGGCGTCCAGACCTTGTCGCCCGGCTGCGGAAAACCTTCGTGGGCAAACTGCATTCCGGGTATGTGGCCAGCGAGCACCTGATGGCCGTGCAAGGCGCCCTTTGGCGGGCCCGTCGTCCCTGAGGTGAAGATCATCAATGCGGGATCATGAGGCGCGGTCTTGGCAACCTCGAAGACTTGCGGATACTCCCCAACAAGCGCGGAAAAGGATCGCGCGCCGTGTGCTTCGCCATCGACAGAGATCACTTCGCTGAGATCGGGCAGGCGCTCGCGGATCTCGCGGATTCGATCAAGGCCGAAAGCGTTGGTGATGACGACGGATGCGCCCGCCGTCTTCAACCGGTACTCCAGCGCCTCGACACCGAAGAGCAAGGCCAGCGGCAACGCGATCGCGCCGATCTTGTAGATCGCAACATGTGCAATGACCGTCTCGAACGATTGCGGCAGCAGCAACGCGACGCGATCGCCCTTCTTCACCCCCAGCGAGACCAGCGCATTGGCAAAGGAAGACGAGCGCTCGGCCAGTTCGCGATATGTCATCGAAAGGTGATTGCCATCGGGGCTGAAGTGCTCAAGGCAGACGCGCTCTGGCGCCCGCTCGGCCCAGTCGTCGCTCACCGCACGGCCGATGTTGAAATCGTCAGGGATGTCCCACGCAAAATCACGGTAAAGGTCTTCGTAGCGATCGCGCTGCGGCAGTCTCATCGGCAGAAATCCAGTCAAATGCTGCAGCAGCTAACACCCGGAACTCCGCATACGCAAGCGCGAGACAGAGACTGGCGCCTGTAGCGGTCACAAAACTTTTGTGTGGCTGACAGACACTTTCGTGTTTGCCGCGCTAGATCAAGGGGCGCGCTGGGTAGCGACTCGATGTTTGGAGCAATTTCATGGATTACGTCAAATTTGGCGGCACTGGCCTGGAAGTGTCGAAAATCTGCCTGGGCTGCATGACCTTCGGCGATCCAGGCCGCGGCAATCATAGCTGGACACTTGGCGAGGAGGAGAGCCGTGCTCTGATCAAGCAGGCGCTTGATCACGGCATCAACTTCCTCGATACCGCCAACACCTATTCCGACGGATCTTCGGAAGAGATCGTCGGACGCGCCATAAAGGACTTCTCAAAGCGCGAGGACATCGTGCTCGCGACGAAGGTATTCAACCGCATGCGACCGGGGCCGAACGGCGCCGGCCTCTCGCGCAAGGCGATCTTCGACGAGATCGACAACAGCCTGCGCCGTTTGGGCACCGACTATGTCGATCTCTACCAGATCCATCGCTTTGACCCGACGACCTCCATCGAGGAAACGCTGGAAGCGCTGCACGATGTCGTCAAGGCCGGCAAGGCGCGCTATATCGGCGCCTCCTCGATGTATGCCTGGCAGTTCGCCAAGATGCTCTACACATCGCGCGCAAACGGCTGGACGCCTTTTGTCAGCATGCAGGACCATCTCAACCTGCTCTACCGTGAAGAAGAACGCGAAATGCTGCCCTTCTGCGCGGACCAGAAGATCGCCGTGATCCCATGGAGCCCGCTCGCTCGTGGTCGCCTGACGCGCGATTGGGATGAAAAGACGGCGCGCAGCGAAACCGATGAATTCGGCAAAACGCTTTACAAGCAGGCCGAAGATGCCGATCGCGCCATTATCGGCCTTGTCGGCAAGCTGGCTGAAAAATACGGGGTTTCCCGTGCCCAGATCGCGACAGCCTGGATTGTCCAGAAGAGCGAAGTGACGGCCCCGATCATCGGCGCATCGAAGCCGGGCCACCTGACTGACGCGGTTACGGCCTTGGCCGTCAAGCTGACAAAGGAAGACGTCGCGGCCCTTGAAGAACCCTACGTGCCGCACCGGGTCGAAGGCTTCAAGTGAGGTAACGCGCAGAAGGATAGCCGGTCCCGGACGTCGCATCCGGATCGGCATTTCGACGCGACTGCCTTTTCTCAAGGATTCCACGATGACAACCATTCCCTTCGAGGCACGCCGCTTTCAATCCACGGCGGCCTATTACACGCGTTACCGCGTTCCCTACCCCGACGACCTGATCGCGCACGTTTCCGAACGTACCGGTCTTGCGCCGGGCGACCGCGTGCTCGACCTTGGCTGCGGCCCAGGCCAACTCGGCATCGCCTTTGCGCGATTGGCCGGCGCCGATGTCACCGGCCTCGATCCCGAGCCGGAGATGCTGGAGGCTGCAGCCTCCGACGCTGCCGCGGCCGGTGTAACCGTAACCTTCGTCAAAGGCTCTTCATATGATCTCGGTCAGCGTTTCGCACCGCTGAAGCTGACGGTCATGGGGCGCTCGTTTCACTGGATGGATCGCCCGGCAACGCTAAAGGCGCTCGATGATATCACCGTACCGGGCGGTTGCGTCGTCCTGTTCGGCGACCGGCATATTTCTTCAACGCCAGACTGGCGGCAGGCCGTCAACACGCTCGCCGAAAGCTATGCGCCGGAACGCAATGCCGATCGTGAACGGCGCAAAGGGCCGGATTGGGTGGAGCATGAAGGCATCTTGCTTCAGTCACGCTTCAACGACCTCGAACGGATTTCCGTCATCAGGGAACGCAAGCTCAGCCCCGACGATATCGTCGGCCGCGCCTTTTCAACATCGGCAACTTCGCCGCAGGCGCTTGGCGACAAGTCTGCAGCCTTCGAGGCCGCCCTGCGTGAGACGCTCGCAAAGCTTTCGCCCGAGGGCATCTTCGCGGAGATCGTGGAGATCGGTGGCCTGATCGCCCGTCGAAGCTAGAGCGCCGTGCGTCCTCAAGGACGCACAAAGGACGCTCTATCTTGTTGAATCTACGCATCAGGCTTTCCGAAAATCGATTCCGATTTTCGGGCCGATGCTAGGCATCAGCTTTGTTAGCGAGGGAAAGCGCGTCGCGCGTCGTATAGAGAAAACTGTCCGAAAGCTCACGGCTCTCGACTGCCCGCGCAAGGATGACCGCCCCCATCATGGCTGAAAGCGTCGTGAATCCCTTTTCACGACGCTCCTTCGGCGTTTCACCGGGAACAATGCCGGAGAGGATATCGACGAGCATCGAAAGCCCGTCATTGAACGTCTCGCGCACCGCACCGCGGCTGCGGCTGACTTCTTGGGCGAGCGAGGCAAAGACGCAGCTCCCGCCCGGATCATCGACACTGCAACGCGACAGATAGTGATTGAGCAGCGCATCCAACGGTCGCCCCGGCGCCGAGGCGATGATCTCGTTCCAGCGGATCTTCACCTTTTCGATCAGCGCCCGGCTGACCTCAAGCGCCAGGTCTTCCTTTGATTCGAAATGCCCATAGAACCCGCCATGCGTCATGCCGGCAGCCTTCATTATCTCCGCAACGCCGATACCGTCGAAGCCCTTCTCGCGAAACAGCACCCCCGCAACCTGCAGGATCTTCTCGCGATTTTCGGCAAATTTCTCTCGGCTAACCCGCATTCGCTTCTCCGCAATTCGTTGCTTGACAATTTATATGATGTCCATCATCAATACGCAACAATTATGATGATCGTCATCTAAAAGCTTTCGATAGTCTCCGGCAAACCTCAATACGGAACGGCCACATGGTATCCACTGCACTTGCCTCAACGCTGGCGCGACGCAACATCCACTACGGATGGGTCGTCGTCGCGGCAACCTTCATCACCATGCTGGTGACCGCCGGCGCCATGGGCGCGCCGGGTGTCCTCATCAAGCCGCTTCAGGATGAGTTCGGCTGGGAAACCTCGCAGATATCCTCGGCACTTGCCGTCCGTCTGATCCTCTTCGGCCTCATGGGGCCGTTCTCCGCCGCCTTCATGAACTATTTCGGCGTCCGCAAGGTCATCGTCTTTGCCATGATCCTGATCGCCAGCGGTTTCGTTGGCTCCTTGTTCATGACCGAGCTTTGGCAGCTGCTATTGCTCTGGGGCGTCGTCGTCGGCTTCGGCACCGGACTGACCGCGATGGTTCTCGCAGCGACCGTTTCTGCCCGCTGGTTCACCAAGCATCGTGGGCTGGTCGTCGGCATGCTCTCGGCCAGTTCCGCCACCGGCCAGCTGGTCTTCCTGCCGTTCATGGCGCAGCTGACGGAAAGCTACGGATGGCGCGCGACGGTCTTTTTCGTCTGCGGCATGATCATGGTTGCAGCCCTTCTGGTACTGGCCTTCATGCGTGACCGCCCCTCCGACCTTAATCTCCCGGCCTTCGGTGACGAGCAGGTGACGCCGCACATCCCGCCGCAGGGAGGCCTGCTGACGATGCTCGCAACCCCGATCATCGTTCTCAAGGAAATCTCCCGCACCTCGACCTTCTGGATCCTGTTTGCCACCTTCTTCATCTGCGGGCTGAGCACCAACGGCCTGATTCAGACGCATTTCGTCACCCTTTGCGGCGACTTCGGCATCGTCCCTGTCGCGGCTGCGAGCGTTCTAGCCGTCATGGGCATCTTCGATTTCTTCGGCACGATCGGCTCCGGCTGGCTGTCCGACCGTTTCGACAATCGCTGGCTGCTGTTCTGGTACTACGGCCTGCGCGGGCTCTCGCTGCTCTTCCTGCCCTTCAGCGATTTCAGCTTCTACGGCCTGTCGATCTTCGCCGTCTTCTATGGCCTCGACTGGATCGCCACCGTGCCGCCGACAGTCAAGATCGCCGCCGATCGCTTCGGCCGCGAAAAGGCCGGCCTCGTATTCGGCTGGGTCTTCGCCGGCCACCAACTCGGAGCGGCAACCGCTGCCTATGGCGCCGGCTGGTCGCGGACGGAGCTGCAGAGCTATCTTCCGGCCTTCTTCATCGCCGGCGCCTTCTGCCTGCTGGCCTCGATCCTGGCGATCACGCTCAAGAAATCGGGCATCCATCAGCCGGCCGCAGCCGCCGCCCACTAATACCTGGCGCTTCCGGCCAGCAAGGGCCGGAAAGCCGCAATAAATCAAGCCGAGAACTTCGCCCGCCGTCTTGCGCGCGCGGGCGAACGCATGCTAGACACCCGCCTCGTCGGTATCCGTTGCCCCATTGGCGGAATTGGTAGACGCGCTCGACTCAAAATCGAGTTTCGAAAGAAGTGCTGGTTCGACTCCGGCATGGGGCACCACCTCCTTACTGCGACAGTTGATTTTGCTATATAAAATCGCTGTTTTTGTCCCACATTTTTCAACCCGAAAATGCGTGGGACAAATCTGACCGATTTTTGTTCCGGTCGAAGCGACTGCGTTATCTCACAGCTTGTCGTTTCCATAAAGCTGGTGCGGCGCCACCTGTGGTGAGTTTAGTATCTGACACTCACTTTATTGCGATTTTTGGGGCGTTCGCTACCTTAATGGCAAAATCCCAAAGGCGATTTCGGGTAGCGACAGCCCGCTCCAGCCGATCATTAAGATCAGCGAAAGTGTATCGATATGGCTGCCCATCACGCAAAAGTATGAGATCGTCAGGGTACTCGTCACAGATATTCCACGACGCATGAATGACATCGTTTCGCTCGGGATTTCGTTTTCTGATTTCAGCAGCAATGTCCGAAAATTCCGCAACGTACTCGCGACCCAGCCGACACGGGATGATCGCTTTGATCACGTCAAGGCGTGTAGCAAGGCCGAGGTGCTCAATAGAACCGAAGACGACGCCAGCTATTGGGTCGATGGTTAAACCACCATTCTGGTGGTCGCTGTGGGCTGCCGCGCCAAACAGAAACTTGATTGTTTCGTCGATTTCCCCCCAATTTGCAGCCATGGCTCCAATCAAGGCAGCTAACTTCGGCCGATCAAGAAGCACTTTCGGATAACCTCTAAAGGCGAGCTTCCGTTGGGCGGCGTCTTTTATCTGGTGCGGCATTTGAAGCTCCATCGAAGCGCTATAGCGTTCGATCGAACTCTAGTCTCTTGAAACGGTCAGCGACAAGCAGCCCTGAGCTCTGCCATAGATGGTTGTAGAAGATAACGAAAATGCCGCGCACTTTCCAATCTCCGGCCCGTCCATATCTCGGCGGAGATGAGTCACCTGTACTCCACCACCTACCGCAAATCATCTGTTTAATTTTACTCTTACTTCAGTCAAAGTGACGCCCGCAAAACGAGGGAATGCGAGCACGTGCATCAGGAAGTAACGCTTATCGCCACCGTAGCCGTCAGCTTTGTCTGTGCGGCCATCTTCGGCTACATCGCCGACCGCCTGCGGCTGCCGCCGCTTGTCGGATATCTTGTGGCGGGGATTGCGTTGGGGCCTGTAACGCCGGGCTTCATTGCCGATAGCAGCCTTGCCAGCCAGCTCGCGGAAATGGGCGTTATCCTGCTGATGTTCGGTGTCGGCCTGCACTTTTCGACCGCCGACCTACTCGCGGTGCGCGGCATTGCCATCCCCGGTGCCATCGCCCAGATCGTGATCGCGACGCTGTTCGGCATCGGGCTAGCGGAATGGTGGGGATGGGGGCTCGGCGCCGGCATCGTCTTCGGCCTCAGCCTCTCGGTGGCGAGCACGGTCGTGCTTCTGAAGGCGCTCGAGGAACACAATCTTCTTGATCAGGCGAGCGGACGCGTCGCCGTCGGGTGGCTGATCGTTGAAGATCTCGTCATGGTTCTGGCGCTGGTTCTTCTGCCAGCGCTTGCAGAGTTTCTTGGCGGGCATGCGGCCGAAAGTGCCGCTCACGGTGCGGGGCTGCCCCTCTGGCTCAGCATCGTCCTGACGCTGCTCAAGGTCGGCGCCTTCGCCATGATGGCGATCTTCCTCGGCCCCAAGGTCGTTCCCTGGCTGCTGACACTTGTTGCACGCACGGGATCGCGCGAACTCTTCACGCTGACGGTCCTGGCGATCGCGCTCGGCATCGCGTTCGGATCGGCGCAGATATTCGGTGTGTCCTTCGCGCTCGGCGCCTTCTTCGCGGGCGTCATCATGAGCGAATCCCATCTCAGCCATCGCGCCGCGGCCGACTCGTTGCCGCTTCAGAACGCCTTTTCGGTGCTGTTTTTCGTGTCAGTCGGCATGCTGTTCGATCCGTCGATCCTTGTACGCGAACCGCTGGCCGTCGCCGCCGCCATAGCCCTCATCGTCGTCGGCAAGTCGATCATCTCCTTTGCCGTCGTTGTCCTGCTGCGTTACCCGATCGGCATGGGCCTGACTGTGGCGGGCGGCCTGGCGCAGATCGGCGAATTCTCGTTCATCCTTGCCGCGCTCGGCGTCTCGCTCGGCCTGCTTCCGGCAGATGGCCAAGCCATCATCCTGGCGGCGGCCATCATCTCGATCATCCTCAATCCGCTCATCTGCGTCGGCGCCGAAGCACTGCACGGACATGTCCACCACAGGTGGGCAGCGCTATGCGCCCGTTTCGGCCATCGCAAGTATGAAGTCCTCAGCCGAGAGCTGGAGCGCACCCGCGCGATCAACGAAGCACGCGAGCGCGAGCACCAGCTGGAAATGCAGGAACTCATCGAAACCTTCCCGCTTTTCGCCAAGGTGGATGAGGATTCGCAGGAAGAATTGCTGCTGCTCTTCAGGCCGAAATCGGCGCTGCCAGGCCAGCGCGTGATCCGTAAAGGCGATCGCGGCGACGGCATGTATTTCCTGTCCTTCGGCACCGTCGAGGTCCAGCTTGCAGAAGAGGACATCAAACTCGAGCCGGGATCGTTCTTCGGCGAGATGGCGCTGCTAAGCGGCGGACGCCGCACAGCCGACGTCGTTGCCACCGATTTCTGTCAGTTCCTCGTGCTGGAACGGCGCGATTTCAACATGTTCACGGCAAAGCATCCAGCGCTGCGCCAGGCCGTCACGGAAATGGCCCGTGCGCGGACCGCGAGAAATGTCATGCGCCAGAATGATCGCGAGCCGTCCAGGGTCGACTCCTAAGCGCTGTCAATCACGAAGAATTTTGCTCGGCGCTGCCGCATGAACGACACAGCAAGCATTTACACGCGGCCATGCCACCCATAAAGCTCATGCACCAAACGGAAAGGACCGGAATGCTTCGCAGACTTTACGACTGGACCATGTCTCTCGCTGCCCGCAAATCGGCGGAAGTCTGGCTCGCCGTTATCGCCTTCGTCGAAAGCTCCGTCTTTCTGGTGCCGGCCGATGTCCTGTTTCTCCCCATGGCGCTCGCAAAGCCGGAGCGTTCCTACCGCTACGCCCTCGTTGCGACAATCGCTTCGGTCCTTGGCGGCATCGCCGGCTGGACGCTCGGCTACTATGCCTATGATGCCGTTGCCCGCCCGGTGCTCGAATTCTACGGCAAGCTGGATGCCTTCGAGCATCTCCGCCTCTACATTCACGACGAGTGGGAGATCCTGCTTCTTCTTCTCGTGACATCGGGCTTCGCCCATCTTCCGCCGATCAAGATCGTGACGATTCTTGCCGGCGTCATTCATATGAATCTCTGGTTCTTCGTGGTTTCCGCGATCATCGCCCGTGGCGCGCGCTTCCTGGTGCTTGCCTGGCTACTGCGCCGCTATGGCGAGCCGATCCGCCACTTCATCGAAAAGCGCCTGGGCCAGATCGCGGCCGTTATCGCGGCGATCCTGATCGCCCTTGGCCTGGCCTACAAACTGCTTGCCCCCTAAAACGCTTCGGAGCCCTGCATGACCGCCTCCTTCTCGCTTACCCGACCGGCTTTCCTCTACTCGGTCCTGCTGGCGCTCGGCATGGCTGTCGTCGTCGGCTCAGCGCTCGGCTTCCAGTATATAGGCGGCTATATTCCCTGCGCGCTTTGCTTGATGCA
This sequence comes from Rhizobium grahamii, assembly GCF_009498215.1. Lineage (NCBI taxonomy): Bacteria > Pseudomonadati > Pseudomonadota > Alphaproteobacteria > Hyphomicrobiales > Rhizobiaceae > Rhizobium > Rhizobium grahamii. The sequence continues at coordinate 3,054,927 of NZ_CP043498.1, forward strand.
ACGCCAGCCCTATTACTACGGCATTCCGATCGTCCTTATTGGCGCGCTCTCCTCGGCGTTCGGCCTGCCGAACTGGATCGGCCGCACCTTCCTTCTCGCCGGCGGCCTTCTGATGATCGTTGGCGCCGGCATGGGCGTCTATCACTCCGGCGTGGAATGGCACTTCTGGCCGGGGCCGACGACCTGCTCCACCAGCGCCGGCAGCATGACGCAGAATGCCGGCGACCTGCTGACCGAACTCAACACCATCAAGGGACCATCCTGCACGGACGCGGCGCTGCGCGTGCTCGGCCTTTCCTTCGCTGGATGGAACGTAATCGCAAGCCTTGTCCTTGCGGCCGTCGCCTTTGTCGGCGTGCGCAAATCGGCCTGAGCGATAGAGCGGGCTGCTAAGGCTGCAGTTCGCTATCCCAGTAGAGATAGTCGAGCCAGCTGTCGTGCAGATAGTTGGGCGGGAAAAGCCGGCCGTTATTGTGCAGATCCTGAACCGTCGGCGGATAAGGCTTCTGGTTCGGGAACATCCCGGCCTGCTTCGGCAGCTTGCTGCCTTTTCTGAGATTGCAGGGAGAGCATGCCGCCACCACGTTTTCCCACGTCGTTTCGCCGCCATGGGCGCGCGGAATGACATGGTCGAAGGTCAGATCATCGTGTTCGCCGCAATACTGGCACTCGAACTTGTCTCTGAGGAAGACGTTGAAGCGCGTGAAGGCGGGATTACGGGACGGCTGAACGTAGGTCTTGAGGCACACGACACTCGGAAGCCGCATCGAAAAGCTCGGAGAAGAAACCGAGTGTTCGTACTCCGCGATGATATTCACGCGGTCAAGAAATACCGCCTTGATCGCGTCCTGCCAGGACCAGAGCGACAAGGGATAATAACTTAAAGGCCTATAGTCAGCGTTCAGAACGAGCGCGGGCAGGGCCTGTGGGGAGACTGCAATCGTCAAGGGACTCTCCTGATCGATTCGGCATCTGCATCCTTATATTAGGCCGGTTGTGACGGCATTGTGAAGTCCAATATATTCAGCCCGTAAGGCGGATTGAAGAAAGTGACCGCAGTCACTCGACGGGCAGCACGCCGCGCCCGAGCTTTACGGCATAATAGGCCCAAAAAAGCCGGGAAGCCACTGACCGCCAGGGAGACCAAACCTCGGCCAACACCGCCAATTCTTTCGCCGTCGGACGCTGAGCGAGACCGAATGCCGCAGCTACCGCATTCTGAAGGGCCACGTCACCGGCCGGAAAGATGTCGGCATGCCCCTCGCAGAACATCAGATAGACCTCCGCGGTCCATGGCCCAACGCCCTTGAGCGCGGTCAGTGCCGCGCGCGCTTCGGCCGCTGGCAACTCCGAAAGCCCCTCGAGATCGAGCTCGCCTGTCGCCGCAGCCCCGGCAATCCGTGACAAGGTATCCGCCTTGGCACGCGATAGGCCGAACTCTCGCCAAGCGTCGGGATGAAGCAGAAGATAGGCCTCGGGCGTCAGCGGTTCGTTTGCCTGCAGCATGCGCCGCCAGATCGCATTGGCGCTTGCCCGCGAAACCATTTGCGACACGATGATATGGGCAAGCCCCTCGAAACCACGCTCCCGCAAGCGAAGCGGAATGGGACCGGCGTGTTCAGCAACCGGAACAAGCCGCGGGTCGAGCAACAGCAACTGCTCCAATCCCTGCCGCACATCCGCGTCGTTACGGATGATCTGCATGCTTCCTCGCGATCTCCTCGAATCCGTGGCAGAAGAAAGCATGTCCGCGATTCCTCGTCAAAGCTCCGTCTTTCGTTTTGCGCCGAGCCCGAACGGGCCGCTTCATCTTGGCCACGCGCTCTCCGCCCTTCTGAACCAGCACATGGCGACATCCTTGTCCGGGCGCCTGCTTTTGCGGATAGAGGACATAGATCTCACCCGTTGCACACCCGAATTCGAAGCCGGCATCTACGCGGACCTCGAATGGCTCGGCATAGGCTGGGAGCGGCCGGTGCGGCGTCAATCCGAACATCTCGCTGAATATCAGGCCTCGCTCGACACTCTGATCGCAAGAGGCCTCGTCTATCCCTCGTTCATGACCCGTGGAGAAATCCGCGCGTACGTCGCCGCGACAGAAGCAGAAGGGCAACCGTGGCCGCGCGATCCCGACGGCTCTCCGCTTTACCCGGACGACGACCTCAGGCGAACGGCATCCGAGCGGCGCGAATTGCTAGCCTCAGGCCTCAAGCACGCTTGGCGTCTCGACATGCGAAGAGCGATGGAGGAACTGGACGCACCGCTCTTCTGGGATGAAACCGGTGACGGCGACCGAGGTAGGGTAGCGGCCGACCCGCGAGCCTGGGGCGATGTCATCCTGTCGCGCTCCGATGCGCCCTCGAGCTATCATCTGTCGGTGGTGCTGGATGATGCGCTGCAAGGCGTTACCCATGTCGTTCGCGGCCTCGACCTCTTCCACTCGACCGCCGTGCATCGGCTCCTGCAGGTCCTGCTCGACCTGCCCACACCGATCTACCACCATCACAGGCTGGTCACCGACAGCGACGGCCGCAAGCTCTCCAAGAGCCGTGGCGATACCGGGCTATCGGCACTGTGCGAGCGCGGCTTCTCAGCGGCCGATATCCGCAAACTTGTCGGGCTTTGACGTCTTGCCCTGACCGCTCAGGAAATTGTGCTTGAAGATCGCGCGAACGCGGAATTTCAGGAGTGCCGCGTTGATTTCCGCACCGATGATGAAGATCACGCCGATCATGTAGAGAAAGATGAGCACGATCATCACCGAGGCCAGACCGGCATAGGTGGCGGTATAGTTGGCGAAGGTCGCCAGATAGTAGGCGAAGATCAGCGCACCAATCAGCCAGAACAGCAAGGTCACCAGCACCCCCGGCAGGACGTCGAAGACGCGTCGTCGACCGGCGGGCAGCCACAGATGCACGACGAAGAGGCCGACGGTCAGCATGAACAGGGTTCCATAGACACGCCAGCTGAAGACGACATCGAGCGTATCGGCAAACAGCGGAAACCACCGGCGCGCATAGTCGAGCGCGAGGGGAACCGCCACGAGCAGGATACTGACCGCCGCAAAGATGACGACCGCGATCAGCACATAGCCGAGGCTGGCGAGGCGTGTGATGTACCAGGGACGGGTTTCCTGCACGCGATAGGCGCGGTTAAGCGAAATCCTGAGCGCTTCGACGCCGTTCGAGGCGAAGTAGGCTGCGGCAAGCACCGACACCGTCAGCAGCCCGCCGCGCGGGACCGTCAGAACCTGGATCACCTGGTCGACGAGCGGCTTGGCGATCGCCTCGGGCCATGTGTCGAAGATCAGATGGATCGCTCGGTCGGAGAACTGGTCGGCACCGAGAAAGTTCGCAAGCGTCGTCCCGAAGATCAGAAACGGAAACACGGCGAGAAGGCTGGACAGAGCCACATGACTCGCCATCGCAAACCCGTCATCCTCAAGAAAATGATAGATCGCATCGTAGACTACATCGTAGAAGATGCGAAATATTCTCAGCATTCCGTCTCTCGGCTTTCTTCATTGTCTCGCCAGTCCGAATATGGGAAACGAGTCCGAATTTGTACAGGAATCATTCCATGGCGGATCAGCGCACAATCATCGTCACCGGATGCTCGTCCGGCATCGGTGCCTATTGCGCACGCGCCCTGAAGAGCGATGGATGGCGCGTCTTTGCCACTGTCCGCAAATTTGATGACCTTGCTTCCCTGCAGGCTGACGGCATCGAAGCCTTTCGCATGGACTATGCCAACCCCCAGTCGATCGCCGACTTCATGGACGAAGTAACGGCAGCAAGCGGCGGCAAGATCGATGCACTCTTCAACAACGGCGCCTATGGGCAACCCGGAGCCGTCGAAGACATCAGGACGGAGGTCCTCAGGGAACAGTTCGAGACCAATGTTTTCGGATGGCACGAGCTGACGCGGCGGATCATCCCGCTGATGCGCAAGCAGGGGCACGGTCGCATCGTCCAGTGCTCGTCGATTCTCGGCATCGTTCCCTATAGATATCGCGGTGCCTACACCGCTTCCAAGTTTGCAGTCGAAGGGTTGAGCGTGACGCTCCGGATGGAGCTGGAGGGAAGCGGCATTCACGTCAGTTTGATCGAGCCGGGGCCGATCACCTCGCGTTTCACCGCCAACGCACTTGCCAAGATCAACGAGAATATCGACGTCGGTAACTCCGTGCATGCGGCAGATTATCGCCGGCAGCTTGCGCGTCTTGACGGATCGGGGGCACCTAACCGACACAAGCTCGGTCCGGATGCGGTTTACGCTGTCTTGAAGCACGCATTGAACTCACGCCGGCCCAAGCCACATTATCCCGTAACCACGCCGGCAAAGCAGGGCATGATGTTGAAGAGGCTACTGCCAGCAGACCTTTTCTACCGCCTGATGCGCTGGGTAGACTGACCAGGAAAGCAAGAAAATGTCTACGGTCACTTACATTCTCGCCATCATCGTCATGGCGATCGTCGCTCTTGTCCTGATACGCGGCCTCTTCAACATGATGAAGGGTGGCGACGCCAATCTGTCCAACAAGCTCATGCAGCTGCGCGTCCTGCTGCAGGCGATAGCCATCTTTCTGATCATGCTCACGCTCTGGCTGACCGGCGGCGGGCGCCCGACCTGATTTTCGCGCAAAGGGGGAATGCATGGTCAAGCTGAACAAGATCTACACGAAGACCGGGGATGACGGCACGACCGCTTTGGTCTCCGGCGCACGACGCCTGAAGAGCGACCTGCGGGTGGAAGCCTATGGCACGATCGACGAGGCGAACTCGGCAATCGGCATCGCGCGCCTTCATATGCAGGGAATGCCCATTCTCGATACGATGCTGAACCTGATCCAGAACGATCTCTTCGATCTCGGCGCCGACCTGGCAACGCCCGATACCGGCGAGACACCGGCCTACGAGCCGCTGCGCATCATCGAGACCCAGGTGTCCCGGCTAGAGCGCGATATCGATCAATTGAACGCCGATCTGCAGCCGCTGAAGTCCTTTGTCCTGCCGGGCGGCCACTCAGCCGCCGCCCACCTGCATCTCGCCCGCACGATCACGCGCCGCGCAGAGCGGCTGATGGTCTCGCTTGCGCGCACCGAAGGCGAGGTCGTCAGCGACGCCGCGCTTCAGTACGTAAACCGGCTCTCCGATTTCCTGTTCGTCGCCGCCCGCCATGCCAATGACCGCGGCCATGCGGATGTTCTTTGGGTTCCGGGCAAGAATCGCTAAGCTCGCTTCGCAAGGGCAAATACCGGGGGCCGTCTTGTTCATACCGCTGCACGATGCCAATACGCTTAAATACATAAAGCTTCAGTGGGTGACCTTGACGCTGATAGTGGCAAACGTGGCCGTTTGGCTCTTCACCGGCGTCGTCGCCAGCGAAACCGTATCTCAGGCCGCCTTCGTCGGTCTCGGCTATATTCCGGCGGTCGCCTTTCATCATGCGACACTCGAGCCCGCCCTCGCCCTCGTTCCCGAACCGCTGACCTACGTCACCTATGCCTTCGTCCATTCCAGCTTCTGGCATCTTGCCTCGAACATGCTGTTCCTCTGGGTATTCGGGGATAACGTCGAAGACGCGATGGGGCATGTTCGTTTTCTGCTGTTCTATTTGCTCTGCGCGATATCCGGCGCGCTCTTTCATGGTTTTATCGGCGAGACGTCCGAATCGCCGCTGATCGGCGCATCCGGGGCGATCTCGGGCGTCATCGCCGCTTATGTCATCCTGCACCCGCGCGTGCGCGTCTGGGTGCTCGTCTTCATGCGCGTGCCGATACCGTTGCCGGCCTTCGTTCCACTGGTGATCTGGATTGGCCAGCAGTTCGTCATGCTGGCGATCGAACCTGACGGCAACGTATCGTGGGGAGCCCATGTCGGCGGCATCGTCGCCGGCGCGCTTCTCGTGGTGGTCATGCGTCGGCGCGGTGTTCCCCTGTTCGACCGACAGGTGGTGATGCCTCGGGCCGTGCACGATCAGCAGAAGCCCAATCCGACGATGATTTTCATTCCGGGACGTCAGCCGCGTCCGCGCCTTCCCTGGGACAAGCCACCATCCGAATATTGACGTGAACGTAAACGTTAGATAATCAGGAATCAATTTGCCTGTCTGCGACGGGCAAGCGTTGTGTTTGGAGGAAAAACGCGTATCCATGTCGCCATTCGACAATCGGAGCGGCGCCGAAACGCGCATTTTCTTGGCGAAAGAGTTGAAGGAAGGACCCCCATGAAAATCCTCGTCCCCGTAAAGCGGGTTGTTGATTACAACGTGAAGATCCGCGTGAAGGCCGATGGCACAGGCGTTGAGCTCGCGAACGTCAAGATGTCGATGAACCCCTTCGACGAGATCTCGGTGGAGGAAGCACTGCGGCTGAAGGAGGCCGGCAAGGCCGAGGAAGTGGTGGTCGTCTCGATCGGTCCCGCCAAGGCCGAAGAGACGCTGCGCACCGCGCTCGCCATGGGTGCCGACCGTGCCATTCTCGTCGAGACCGACGATGCCGTCGAGCCGCTGGCCGTTGCCAAGATCCTCAAGGGTGTCGCCGACGTCGAACAGCCGGGCCTGATCATCGTCGGCAAACAGGCGATCGATGACGACTCGAACCAGACCGGCCAGATGCTGGCAGCCCTGCTCGGCTCCGCCCAGGCGACCTTCGCCTCGAAGATCGAGATCGGTGACGGCAAGGCTCAGGTGACACGCGAAGTCGATGGCGGCCTGCAGACAATCGAGATCAAGCTTCCGGCTGTGGTCACCACCGATCTGCGCCTCAACGAGCCACGCTATGCCTCGCTGCCAAACATCATGAAGGCGAAGAAGAAGCCGCTCGACAAGAAGAGCCCGGCTGACTTCGGCGTTTCCACGGCGCCGCGCCTCAAGGTGCTGAAGACCGAGGAACCATCAGGCCGCAAGGCAGGCGTCAAGGTCGCGTCGGTCGCAGAGCTCGTCGACAAGCTCAAGTCCGAAGCCGGCGTCCTCTAAGGTTCGAGAAAGGGAGATCTATCCATGGCCATTCTTCTTCTGGCTGACCACGACAACAACCACCTTTCCGACCAGACCGCCAAGACACTGACGGCAGCTTCCAAGATCGGCGGCGACGTGCATGTGCTGGTATCAGGCAAGGGCGCCAAGGCGGCGGCCGAACAGGCAGCCAAGCTATCTGGCGTTTCCAAGGTGCTGGTTGCCGAGGATGCAAGCCTCGCCAACAATCTCGCCGAGCCGCTGTCTGCCCTGATCGTCTCGCTGGCTGCCGGCTACGACACGATCATCGCCGCCGCCACCTCCACCGGCAAGAACGTCCTGCCGCGCGTCGCAGCCCTGCTCGACGTTGCCCAGGTCTCGGAAATCATTGAAGTCGTCTCTGCAGACACCTTCAAGCGTCCGATCTATGCCGGCAACGCGATCCAGACGGTGCAATCGACCGACGCCAAGAAGGTTATCACCGTGCGCACGGCCTCCTTTGCAGCAACATCAGAAGGCGGCTCCGCGCCTGTCGAGGCGATCTCGGCTGCGTCCGACCCGGGCGTTTCCACCTTCGTCAAGGACGCGCTGTCGGCCTCCGACCGTCCGGAGCTGACGTCCGCGAAGATCATCATCTCAGGCGGTCGCGCGCTCGGCTCCGCCGAGAAGTTCCAGGAGGTCATCCTGCCGGTCGCCGACAAGCTCGGTGCCGCCGTTGGCGCAAGCCGTGCAGCTGTCGATGCCGGCTATGCGCCGAACGACTGGCAGGTCGGGCAAACTGGCAAGGTGGTTGCTCCCGATCTCTACATCGCCTGCGGCATCTCGGGCGCCATCCAGCATCTTGCCGGCATGAAGGACTCGAAGGTCATCGTCGCCATCAACAAGGACGAAGAGGCGCCGATCTTCCAGGTTGCCGACTACGGCCTCGTCGCGGACCTCTTCGACGTCCTGCCGGAACTTGAAAAGGCGCTTTGATCGCCAACATGCCGGTTTTTCGCACTTGCGAATGACTGGAAAATTATCTTTTTAGGGGCTACTACTTCTGCCGGGCGATCATTTGCCCGGCAGTTTTGTTAGAAAAATGCGGCGATGCGGGGGCGTTGCCGTGCGGGGGCTTGGAGATGAGTGCGGTGTTGAAGACGATTGGTATCATCGGCGCGGGCCAGATGGGTTGCGGCATCGCACAGGTTTCGGCATCGGCCGGCTACAAGGTCCAGATCTACGATCTGTCCGATGAGCGCGTCCAGCACGGCCTGGCCACCATCAACGGCAACCTCGCCCGCAACGTCACGAGCGGCAAGATGACGGACGAGCAGCGCACCGACACGCTCGCGCTCATATCTGGTTCGTCCGATGTCAACGACCTCGCCGCCTCCGATCTCGTGATCGAGGCCGCGACCGAGGACGAAAGCGTCAAGCGCAAGATCTACTCGCTCGTCTGCCCGGTCCTGAAGCCGGAAGCGATCCTTGCCACAAACACCTCTTCGCTCTCCATCACCCGCCTCGCCTCCTCGACGGACCGGCCGGAGCGTTTCATGGGCATCCATTTCATGAATCCGGTGCCAGTGATGAAACTGGTGGAACTCGTGCGCGGGATCGCGACCGAGGAAGGCACCTTCTCGGCCGCCAAGGAATTCGTTGCCTCTTTGGAAAAGACGGTAACCGTCGCCGAAGACTTCCCCGCCTTCATCGTCAACCGCATTCTGCTGCCGATGATCAACGAGGCAATCTACACGCTCTACGAAGGCGTCGGCACAGTTGACGCGATCGATACCGCCATGAAGCTCGGCGCCAACCATCCGATGGGCCCGCTGCAGCTTGCGGACTTTATCGGCCTCGACACCTGCCTGTCGATCATGCAGGTGCTGCATGATGGCCTGGCCGACTCCAAATACCGCCCCTGCCCGCTTCTGGTGAAATACGTAGAAGCCGGCTGGCTCGGCCGCAAATCCGGCCGCGGCTTCTATGATTACCGCGGCGAAGTGCCGGTACCGACGCGCTAGGAACACTCCTGCCTATTACGTCAGGAGGACCACCGAAGCTTTGGCGCATTAAGCCTTCATGGATTGCGAGCGTCGCGTTTTGCCTGTGACACAGCCCCGGCCTTCCGCAATCGGCCGCGTTCCATCGGCCGGACCAGATTTTTGGGTTTTGAATTTTCAATCGCATGCATGCCTGCATGTGCGTGGCGCGCGTTGAACGACGCGTCGTGCTCGGCTTTTGCTTCTTTCCTGCGTGCCAACGCGGCGCGCATATTCTCAACCATCCGGATTTTGTCGCGCATGCGGCTGCGGCGGGATTGCTCGGTGTTTACGCTGCGTACACCCATCGCCAGAACTTCAAGCTTGGCTCTGGTGCCGGTGTCCTTGCTGACCGCCTTGGTGCCTTTCGGATCGGCCTTTCCCCTGATTTCCCTGCGTTGCCTGTGGGCTTCGCTCTGCGCGCGGTCGCGCCTCTCCCGTATGCGCTTGGCGAGATCCGAGAGGTCCGCGTCGGACAGGGTCTGTATCGCCGGGTGATGAGACTTTTGAACCAGTTGCCACTCGTCTGCCGTCAGCAAACGCTCTGCCTGCCTACGTGAGATTGCCATCTCCGCCTCCTACGATGTAGCATATGCTTCGTCTACAGGACCGTTCGCCTTCCGAGCCGGTCCTGGCTTCTTAGGCGATAACGTCTTCGTCGGCTAAAGTAGTGCCGGGCCGCAAACCGGCAATGGCCGGTCGACAGGGAGCTTCCTCACGTCCCCACCGCACCCTTGATCAGAGCCTTGGCATCCTCGCTGTCCCAGGCAGCAGGCCCATTCATCGCGGAGATCAGGCAGCCCTTGCCGTCGATCAGCAGTGTCACCGGCAGACCGAAGGCAAGGCCTTCCTTTTTCAGGTTGTTGAACACCCCGATCGTATTGTCACGATAAAGCTTCAGTGCATCGACCCCGGTTTCGCTGAGGAATGTCTTCGGCTTCTCGTCGTCTCCCGTGTCGATGTTAACCGGCACGACCTGGAACTTGTCGCTGCCAAGCTCCTTCTCGAGCGCGTTCAGCGCCGGCATCTCCTCACGGCAGGGCACGCACCACGTCGCCCAGAGATTGAACAGCACTGTCTTGCCGGCAAAGCTGTCGAGCGTCATCGGCTGACCATCGGGGCCCTTGAAAGCAATCGTGGTGAGTTTCCGGTGCTGGTCAGGAGCAACCATCGCCGCCACCTGTCCCTTGAGCAACGGCGCAATCTTCGTGGCGATCTCCTTCGTCGCCGCGCATTCGCCCGATGCTGTTTGCGTCCCGCCATTGCCAGACCCGGCTTCCCTGATGTAAACCGCTGCCGCACCGGCAATAATGCCTGCGACGGCCGCGATCCCGATCAGCTTCAGGGATGGCAGGCGCAGGGGCGTTCTTGTCGTCATTTCATTCTCCGAGACACGCGTTCTTCAAGGCAGGCATCTTCATGGCCGACAGCACGGACACCAAATCCTCCAACCAGATGTGGGGCGGCCGCTTCGCTTCCGGTCCCGATGCGATCATGGAGGAGATAAATGCCTCGATCGGTTTCGACAAGAAGCTGTTTGCCCAGGACATCCGCGGCTCGATCGCCCATGCCACCATGCTTGCCCACCAGGGCATCATTTCGGCCGAGGATAAAGACAAGATCGTTCAAGGGCTAAACACGATCCTGTCAGAGATCGAGAGCGGCAATTTCGAATTCTCCCGCAAGCTCGAAGACATTCACATGAATGTCGAGGCCCGACTTGCGACGTTGATCGGTCCCGCCGCAGGTCGCCTGCACACCGCCCGCTCGCGCAACGACCAGGTGGCGCTCGATTTCCGCCTCTGGGTCAAGGAAGAGTTGCAGAAGACGGAGCGGATGCTGACGGATCTGATCGCCGCCTTCCTCGACCGTGCAGAAGAGCATGCCGAGACCGTCATGCCGGGCTTTACGCACCTGCAGACCGCGCAGCCTGTGACCTTCGGTCATCACTGCATGGCCTATGTCGAGATGTTCGGCCGAGACCGCTCGCGCGTGCGCCACGCCATCGAGCATCTGGATGAAAGCCCGATCGGTTCGGCAGCACTTGCCGGCACCGGCTACCCGATCGATCGCCACATGACGGCCAAGGCCCTCGGTTTCCGCGAGCCGACCCGCAATTCGATCGATACCGTCTCGGATCGCGATTTTGCGATCGAGTTCCTGGCGCTGGCCGCGATCTGCTCGATGCACCTGTCGCGTCTCGCCGAAGAGATCGTCATCTGGTCGACGCCGCAGTTCGGCTTCGTGCGCCTGTCGGATGCCTTCTCGACCGGCTCCTCGATCATGCCGCAGAAGAAGAACCCGGATGCCGCCGAGCTGGTGCGCGCCAAGACCGGCCGCATCAACGGCTCGCTGATCGCACTGCTGACGATCATGAAGGGCCTGCCGCTCGCCTATTCCAAGGATATGCAGGAAGACAAGGAACAGGTCTTCGACGCCGCCGAAAGCCTGGAGCTCGCCATCGCCGCGATGACGGGCATGGTCCGCGACCTGACGATCAACACCGCCCGCATGAAGGCTGCAGCCGGTTCCGGCTATTCGACGGCGACCGACTTGGCCGACTGGCTCGTGCGTGAAGCAGGCCTTCCCTTCCGCGATGCCCACCATGTGACCGGCCGCGCCGTGGCGCTGGCCGAAAGCAAGGGTTGCGATCTCGCTGAACTGCCGCTTGCCGATCTGCAGGCAATCAACGCCGCGATATCAGACAAGGTCTACGACGTCCTGACGGTCGAGGCATCGGTTGCCAGCCGCAAGAGCTTCGGCGGCACCGCGCCTTCGGAAGTGCGCAAGCAGATTGCCTACTGGCGCGCTCGCAACTGACCTCAACAATCAGGGTGCACAAGGTGGATAAACTTCGCTATGAAGGTGTCCACCCGTGCCGCTTCCCAAGAGGAATTCCATGCAGAAGAGCTTGCCGCAGATCGTCCGCCTGACGGTTGTTTTCGCCGTGATCGGCCTTGCCGTCGCAGGATGCGGGCGTAAGGGCGACCTCGATCCGCCGAGCGCGCAGGCAACGAAGGGTGGCGACTCCTCCAAGCCGACGAAACAGCCCGGCACCGTCGACAAGCCCTTCCTTCTCGATCCGCTTCTCTAAGAGGCTACTGACGTGAATCACTTCGAGTATCGCGACGGCATTCTGTACGCCGAAAACGTTCCCGTTCCTGAAATTGCCAAGGCGGTCGGCACGCCGTTCTACGTCTATTCCACGGCGACGCTTGAGCGCCACTACAAGGTCTTCGCTGGGGCCTTTAGTGATATAGACTCCATGGTCTGCTACGCCATGAAGGCCAACTCCAACCAGGCCGTCCTGAAGACGCTCGGCAATCTCGGCGCCGGCATCGACGTCGTCTCCGGTGGCGAACTGCGCCGCGCGCTGGCGGCCGGCATACCGGCCAATCGCATCATGTTTTCAGGCGTCGGCAAGACGCCACAGGAGATGGACTTCGCACTCGAAGCCGGCATTTACTGCTTCAACGTCGAATCCGAGCCCGAGCTCGAGATCCTCAATCAGCGCGCCATCAAGGCCGGCAAGAAGGCACCCGTCTCCTTCCGCATCAATCCCGATGTCGACGCCCGCACGCACGCCAAGATCTCGACCGGCAAGAAGGAAAACAAGTTCGGCATCTCCTGGGAGCGTGCTCGCGCCGTCTATGCGCGCGCAGCGACCCTCGAAGGCATCGAGGCCACCGGCATCGATATGCATATCGGCAGCCAGATCACCGAGCTGCAGCCCTTCGACGACGCATTCAAGCTCTTGCGCGAACTGGTCAGCACGCTGCGCGCCGACGGCCACGATATCCACCACGTCGATATCGGCGGCGGCCTCGGCATTCCCTACAAGGACGACAACAACCCGCCGCCACTGCCCGACGCTTACGCCGCGATCGTCAAGAACCAGCTGCGCGAGCTGAACTGCAAGATCGTCATGGAGCCCGGCCGCCTGATCGTCGGCAACGCCGGCATCCTGGTGACGGAAGTGCTGTACGTGAAGGATGGCGGTGAGAAGACCTTCGTCATCGTCGACGGCGCCATGAACGACCTGATCCGCCCGACGCTCTACGAAGCCTATCACGAGATCCGCCCTGTGGTGATCTCGGCCGCAAACGCGCCACGTATCAAGGCCGACGTCGTCGGTCCGGTCTGCGAGACCGGCGATTACCTTGCACTCGACCGCGAGATGGCCATGCCGAAATCAGGCGACCTGATCGCCGTCAGCTCCGCCGGCGCCTATGGCGCTGTGCAGGCCGGCACCTACAACAGCCGCCTTCTCGTCCCTGAGGTGCTGGTCAAGGGGAGCGATTTCCACGTGATTCGCCCGCGCCGCACCTATGAAGAGCTGATCGGTCTGGATTCTGTCCCCGCCTGGCTAGACTGACGGGCGGCGGGCGGCGGCATCACTTTTTGGCGAAGAACCGTGAAAAACCGGCATTGACGGGCCCTTGCCCTCGCCTTCGCCACAAAGAATGTTATCTTTGACCGAGCGCGAATTGCCCCGGCAATCGCTGTAAGTGCACTCTGCCTTCGAACGCCAGCTCGCGGAGACCCGATTGAACAAGAGCTCCAGCAGGGAGAAACATGGTGCATTTGCCCTGAGGCCGTCCTTGGCGCGGTTGGTGGCGGCGAAGCGTTTTCTGGCGCGTGCCGTCCTGCTTTCAGAGCAGATCCTGCCCCTGCTTCTGCCCCTGCTGTGTGTCGCCGCACTCTACCTGACGGTATCCTGGTTCGGTATTTTCCGCACGGCGCCTGACTGGTTGCGGTTAGCACTTCTTGCCGCCTTTGGCTTGGCGCTGCTCGCCTCCCTTTATCCGTTCCGTCGGCTGCGTTGGCCCAGTGTCGCCTCCGCCGACCGGCTGCTCGAAGAACGCAATGGCCTGCCGCATCAGCCGGTAGCGGTGCAGGAGGACGAGCCTGCATTCGATACGCCGGTTGCGCGTGCCTTGTGGCGCGAGCACCAGACCCGTATGGCGGAAAAGATTGCCGCCCTCGACGCCGGATTTCCGCGCCCCGACATTGCCGCGCACGACCGTTGGGCTCTGCGCGCTGTCCCTGCACTTCTGCTTGTCGTCGCCTTTGGCTATTCGCTGTCCAGCAGCGGCGGATCGATCGTCGACGCCCTGCAGCCGCGACCGGCCGCCGAGACGAGCGATCCGGCCGTGCGCATCGATGCTTGGGTAACGCCTCCCTCCTACACAGGACGGGCTCCAGTCTATCTGAGCGCAGCAGGAACCGAGCAGGCGCCGATCCGCGTTCCGGAACTGTCAAGCCTGACGGTCCGCGTCAGCGGTGCAAAGACGGATGAGAAGGTCGCCTTCAGCCGCGCCGACGGAAAGCGCATGGAAATCGCTGCCGAGGAGAACCCGAAGGCACCGGCACCCGCCGCAACGCTGCCTGCAACTCCGGCTGCTGCCGTAACCGCAAGCACGCACATCATGAAGCTCGAGGAAAACGGCACCCTGGAAGTAAATGGTCGCCGCTGGGCGTTCGACGTCATTCCTGACAAGGCGCCGGAAATTGCTTTCAACGGCTTGCCGAAATCCACCGTCAACGGCGCGCTCGAGATCGGCTTCACGGTCAAGGACGACTACGGCGTTCAGGAAGCCTATGCGGAGATCCTGCCGGTCGAATCCGACCCAGCCGCAACACCGCTCTATCCTCTGCCGGAATACAAGCTCGACATACCGCGCCGCAACGCCCGCGACGCCAAAGGCCTTGCGAGCAAGAACCTGACCGAGCATCCGCTGGCTGGCAAACGCGTCCGCATCACGCTCGTCGCGAAGGATGCGGCCGGGCAGACGGGACGCAGCCCGCCACACGAGATGACGCTGCCGGCACGCCCCTTCAACGAGCCGCTCGCGGGCGCAGTCGCCGAGGAACGGCAGGTCTTTGCCCTCGATACACGCAAGATGCCGGAAGCTATCGCGCTGAACGAAGCGCTGACGATCCGCCCGGAAGAAACGATCCCCAACCTTACCAACTATCTCCTGCTGGAATCGGCGCTTGCCCGCATGAAGCTCGCCAAGGGTGAGGAAGCGCTGAAGGACACGGCGGATTACCTCTGGGACATCGCCGTCGGCATCGAGGACGGCAATCTCTCGCAGGCGGAGCGCAACCTCAGGAATGCGCAGCAGAACCTGGCCGACGCCCTGCAGCGAAATGCACCTGACGCCGAGATCAAGAAGCTCATGGACGAGCTGCGCAAGGCCATGCAGGACTACATGAAGGAACTGGCGCAGCGGATGCAGAATGCGCCGACGCAGCCGAACCAGAATACGCAGAACATCATTCGCCAGCAGGACCTTGAGCGGATGATGGACCAGATCGAGAACCTCGCACGCTCGGGCAACCGCGACGCCGCCCAGCAGATGCTGTCCGAACTGCAGCGCATGATGAACAACATGCAGGCTGGACGCCCTCAGCAGGGGCAGCAACAGGGACGAGACAACAGCCAGATGCGTCAGCAGATGGACAAGCTCGGCCAGATCCTTCGCGACCAACAGAAGCTGATGGAAGAGACCTTCAAGCTGGACCAGCAGTTGAAGGACCGCATGCAGCGCGGCGACCCGAATATGGGCATGAACGACCCGCTGCTTGACGACATGCCGATGGACAATGACGGTCTGCCGCAAGACCCGCAGCAGGGCGATCAGCAGCAACAGGGCCAGCAGGATCAGCAAGGTCAGCAGAACCAGCAGGGCCAGTCTCCTTCTGATCAGATGACCGCCGACCAGCTGCGCGAGGCGCTGAAGCAGCTTCGGTCGCGCCAGGACCAACTCGGCAAGCAGCTCGGAGAGCTTCAGAAGGGCCTTGGCGACATGGGCATCAAGCCTGGCTCCGGTTTCGGCCAGGCGCAGCGCGAGATGGAAGGCGCCGGTCGCGAGCTCGGCCAGGGCCACGGCGAGCCTGCGATACAGGGCCAGGGACGCGCGCTGGAAGCCCTTCGCCAGGGTGCCCGCGATATGATGAACCAGATGATGCAGGCCCAGCAGGGCCAAGGCCAGGGGCCGCAGGGACAGGTGGGCCAAGGCAACCAGAACGGCCGTGACCCGCTCGGGCGTCCGCGTCGCGCCGATGGCCCTGACTTCGGCGATCAGGTCAAGGTTCCTGATGAGATCGACGTCCAGCGCGCCCGCGAAATTCTGGATGCCATCCGCGAAAAGCTTGGAAACAATCCATCGCAGGAGATGGAACGGCACTATCTGGAGCGTCTGCTTGACATTCAGTAGGCGAAACTTGCCCTTCGAGCGCAGAAACTCGCAGCCTGCGCTCTCGTTCACGACTATGAGACTATTCCCAGGCGCGCGAAGATTCGTAATGTCGCATCGCTAGATAGGTGATAACAGCGATTCGATGGCGATTCTCTTCAAGACAGCAATCGGTGAAAATGCCGCTTTCGAAATGATCGAAAGCGCGCTCTCCGACCCGGCAGGCGATTTCGACGGATATGTGAACGTCATCGCCGACGAGGGCGAGCAGACCCTGTCCTGGGCGCCCGGCATGCACGCCGAACAATTTCAGGCGGAAGTCACCGAAATTCTGCGGGCGACCTGGGATATCTGTCGTTTCTGGGTGATCTACGAACGGCGCGACGACAGGCAGGACGCTGCCTCGAACGAGATCCGCAATGCAGCTTTCAAATTGACGCGCGGCTATGCGGGCGTCGTGGTCGTTACCCTCAGCCTCCTCAGCAAGCGCGACAGCGCGGCCGATATCGAGCTGATCTTCGTATGCTTCCAGCAGGATTTCCACCGCCGGAATTTTCGCGTGCGCTACGAAGGAAAATTCGTTCCGAACTAGGCTGAAGCCAGTCGGAGGAGGATTGCCCGCACGACTGCGGGCACCCGGTCAATCAGGCAGCAAGTGCTCTGGCGACTGCCTTGCGGATATCCGGCAGCGCAAAAGGCTTCGAAACGACGTCGACAATCTTCTCCGCCAGATCGTCAGCGCGTTCCCGCTGCTCGGCATAGCCGGTCATCAGCAGGATCTTCAGCGCCGGAAAGGCGGACTTCGCCTGGTGGGCCAGTTCTATGCCATCCATGACGGGCATGCGAATATCCGAGAGAAGAAGGTCGTAGACCCCGTCCTTCAGCTTTTCCAGTCCTTCCGCACCGTCAGCGGCCTCCGCGGTCTCATGACCATCGAGACGCAAAGCGCGGGCTACGAAAGAGCGCAGGGAATCCTCGTCTTCCGTAATCAGAATTTTTGCCATGGTGTGCATCGCTCCGTTTCATGCCCTGCATCGGAAATCACATGATTTTCCTTTGCGATCGGTAAACGGCGGCCAGCGATGGACGCGATGGTTAACAACCCGTCTTGAAACTGGCTCAGGCGTCGCCGGTGACGACGCCTACGAATGGCAGCTCGCGGAACGCGTAGGCAACGTCCATGCCATAGCCGACGACAAAGTAGTCCGGGCATTCGAAGCCGACATAATCCGCTTCCAGCTCTTCCCGGCGTTTTACGCTCTTGTCGAGCAACACTGCGATAGTTACGTTTCTGGCGCCGCGCTCAAACAGCAGTTCCTTGGCGAAACGCAGCGTGCGCCCGGATTCCAGAATATCGTCGATCAAGAGAACGTCGCGGTCCTTCACATCGCTATCGATGTCCTTGACGATGCGAACGCCCTGCGAAACCGTGCCGGTGCCGTAGCTGGAGAGCGTGATGAATTCGACCTCGGGCGCCAGACCGCTGTCATGCAGCGCTCGAATGAGATCGGCTGCAAAAATGAAGGAGCCCTTGAGGATCGCGATCACCAGGAGATCCTTGGTCGGGCCGGCCGCAATCTGCTTTGCGATGGCGTGATTGCGTTCGGCAATCTGCTCGGCAGTGAAAAGAGGCTCGATGTTTTTTCCGCGCACGACGGGCATTAAGGCTTGCTCCATGAATAGAAGCACAAGCCGTTACCACAAACGACGGTTCGAGGCACCCCTTACGGCACGAAGGAAAGGCGCACTTCCGGCATTTTTCCACCGGCGTACTGCACTTTCGCGGAAAAACCGCGACTTTGGCCGCTGTAGATCACGTCGCCAGGCGGATTGATGATGACGCTTGCCGTCAGCTGTTCGCCGATCAGAAGATCCGCCCGTATCGGCCGAACGACCTGGGTGACCCGGCTGACGTTGTCGACGATGCCATTGATGACAAGTACGCGCATGCCGTTGGCATCGCGCGGCGTCGTTGTGACGTGGCTGAAATGCAGCGGCGCGCCGTCGCTCACGACATCCGGTCCGGAGAAGCCGGCAAAGCCGCCGGAGAGGCCGAAGACCAGTATGCAGACAGCAACGACGAGCGCAGCGAAACTGCGCGTCGATGCGCGCTGCAGCCATGCCTCGCCGGACGAAGCAACGGAGCGCGCCAGACCGACCGGCGCCGGCTTGACGTCCACCCGCGATCGGTTGTCATTGAACGCACGGCTGCGAACTGTTTCCGGCCGGCTTCTTTCGATAACGACGAACTCGGCATCGGCGATATCGTCGGTCCGGTTGGGACGGATTTCGCGCTTGGCGGGCTCCGGCGGCAGATAGTCGTATGCCTGACCAGGCATCTGGCGTTTGAACGAGGAGGAAGTCATGACGACGGCCTTTCCGGTGTCCACATGGTTTCGCGCCGGCAACGAAATCCGGCATTGAAACGAATCCTGCTCAGTCGTAAATTTTAATGGTTAATGCTTCGCAAAGACCGCCATCAAACGGGCGTCTTTCCGGCTGAATTTACCGCTTGTTAACGGAGTTGGTTAACAAGTCCTGCGGTGAAACCAACAAAAGACTGAGCTGCCCGTTGATCCACTTCGAGAACGTCGGTTTGCGCTACGGAATGGGACCGGAGATTCTCCGGGATCTGACCTTCGACATTCCGAAGAAATCATTCCAATTCCTGACCGGGCCCTCAGGCGCCGGCAAGACGACGTTACTCAGGCTGCTTTTCCTGTCACTCCAACCGACACGCGGCTTGATCCGCATGTTCGGCCGCGACATTTCCGATATTCCCCGGCCTGAGCTGCCGCTGCTGCGCCGCCGTGTCGGGATCATCTTCCAGGAATTCCGCCTCCTCGACCACCTGACCACCTACGAGAACGTGGCACTGCCGTTGCGGGTGCGCGGCAAGGAGGAAAGCAGCTACAAGACCGACGTACTTGAACTGCTCAAGTGGGTAGGCCTCGGCGAGCGCATCAATGTGCTTCCTCCGGTGCTTTCGGGTGGTGAGAAACAGCGCGCCGCCATTGCGCGCGCGCTGATCGACAGGCCGGAGATCCTGCTGGCCGACGAACCGACTGCCAACGTCGATCCGCCGATGGCCCGCAGGCTGCTCAACCTGTTCCTGGAACTGAACCGCCTCGGTACCGCTGTCGTGATCGCGACTCACGATCTGGCGCTGATGGATCAGGTCGATGCCCGCCGCATGATTCTTTCGGAAGGGCATCTCGATATCCATGACTGAGCCCGCTCCGCTGCAATCGCCCAAATCCGCGCAGAAGGCGCCGAAGCGCGCTGAAATGAAGGTGAGGCCGACGGCCCCGATCCTTCCCTCGGCCAATATCCAGGGCAACGCGCTCATGGTGGTGATCGCCATCATGGCATTTCTCGCCTGCCTGACGCTCGGTGGCGTCAGCATGGTGCGCTCGACCGCGGCCAGCTGGGAAAGCCAGATATCCCGCGAGATCACGATCCAGATCAAGCCGGACGACGGTCTCGATATGGAAAAAGCGCTCAATCAGGCGCGCGACACGGCGATGACCTTCGTTGGCACGAAGAGCGCCCAAATCGTCGATGAGGCGGCAACGGCTCGCCTTCTGGAGCCCTGGCTCGGCGCCGGGCTCGACATCAAGGAACTGCCCGTTCCGCGCCTCGTGATCGTCACCATCGACGAGTACAATCCGCCCGATTTCGAAGCAATGCGCGCTATGCTGAAAGACAGTATCCCGCAATCCACACTGGACGATCACCGTACCTGGGTAGACCGGCTCGTCTCCATGGCTCACACCACGGTCATGATCGGCACAGGTATCCTGCTGCTGGTATTTTCCGCCATGGTGCTGACGGTGGTGTTTGCAACGCGCGGCGCGCTTTCAGGCAATCGGCATATCGTCGAAGTCCTGCATTTCGTCGGTGCTGAAAGTTCCTTCGTCGCGACCGAGTTCCAGAAGCACTTCCTGAAGATCAGCCTCAAGGGATCTGCGGTCGGAAGCGCACTTGCCGCTCTCTTCTTCCTAACAGCCGGCTTCCTGCAGAGCCATACGATCGCGACACCTCAGACCGACCAGGCAACCGCGCTCTTTGGTACGTTTTCCGTCGGCGCCCTGGGCTATGCCGGCATCTTCGCCACGATGATCGTCATCGCCCTGCTGACGACCTTCACCGCACGCTTGACGGTCATGCGGACGATTTATGAGATCGACACCTTGCGCTCGGACCCCACAAGGGCCGACGGTCTCACCAATTGATGTTGCCATGCCTTTTTTGCCATCAAAGCGTCTGTTCGCTGCCGTAATCTGCGTATAATTTTCGATTCATGAGCATGAGCCATATGTCCCGCAACACGAGTCGTTCGAGATCGGAGTTGAGCCGCTCCGGCTCCGAGCCTGCACGGCGCGGGCCGGTGCGGCGGATGTTGCGCTGGGGTGGCTTTGCCTTTGTGCTGGCGATAGCCCTGATCTTCGGCGGCTTTCTGCATTTCGCCGATTCGGTAACCACCCTGAAGCCGCCGCTGGAGCCCCGCGCCGACGCGATCGTGGTGCTGACAGGCGGCTATCAGCGGATCGACCAGGCTGTCGAACTGTTGCAGAAGGGCGCCGGCAAGCGCCTGCTGATCTCGGGCGTCCACCCGACAACGACCAGCAAGCAAATCCGCAAGATGACACAGGCAACGCCTGAACTCTTCGCCTGCTGCGTCGACATCGGCTACGACGCGCTCGACACGATCGGCAACGCCGAGGAAGCGACAAACTGGATTCACGCCAGGGCTACAAGAGCGTGCTTGTCGTGACCAACAACTACCACATGCCACGTAGCCTCTCGGAGCTCGCCTATGTCGATCCCGAGACGCAGTTCATTCCCTATCCGGTCGTCAACACCGACCTGAAGACCAGCGCCTGGTTTACCGATCCCAACGCCATGCGCGTCATGCTGGCGGAGTACCTGAAAGTGCTGTTCGCCGGTGCACGGAACCTGACCGGTCTTGGCCGCCATCCCGGCTTGCGTTCGGCCGCCTCCGACGGACAAAGCTGAACAGGCGCTTTTTTAGGCGCGCAATATCGTGTACGACGACGCAGCCGCTCGTTGCGGACACTTGCCTTGGGAAATTTCATGATCGCGCTGCGTTCCGTCCTTTTCAACACGATCTTCTACGCCAATCTCATCCTCCGGATGCTCGTGCTCTCGCCCTATTACTTCCTGGCCCCGCGCAAGCTCGCTTACCGGGTCCCCAAGAACTGGGCGCTCTCGAACCATTGGCTGATGGAGAAGATCGTCGGGACCACCTTCGAGATCGAAGGAATGGAAAACCTGCCGTCGGGTGGCTACATCCTGGCTCCCAAGCATCAGTCTTTCTGGGACACCTACGCGCTCCTGCCCTGGCTGGACGACCCAGTCTACATTCTGAAGCGCGAGCTGATGTGGATCCCGCTGTTTGGCTGGTATGCCAAGAAGCAGCGGATGATCCCGATCAATCGCGGCGCACGCGGCAAGGTCATGGTCGAGGCCCTGCGACGCACCAAGGAAGAGCTGGCGACGGGCCGCCAGCTGATCATCTATCCCGAAGGCACGCGCCGGCCGCCGGGCGCGGAACCTGCCTACAAGTACGGGATTGCACGGATGTATCGTGACCTTAAGCTACCCGTCGTGCCCGTCGCCATGCATCCCGGATTGTTTTGGCCACGCCGTAGTACGATGCGCTATCCCGGCCATTACAAGGTGCGGATCTTGCCGGCCATCCAGCCGGGAATGGATCCCGATGCCTTCTTCGCGCATCTGATCGACGTTACCGAGCGCGCCAGCGATGAACTCCTGATCGATGCGGCTGAGCGTAATCCAGATCTGCCGATGCCGCCGACAGCAGCCCATCGGCTTGAAGAGCTTCGCAAGGAAAGCGCTGCCCGCGCCTGACGTCAGGCCGCCCGCAGCCGCTCCACCTCGTCAACCACTTGTTCAAGCCAGTGGTCCCGGATACCCATATCCTTCATATGCGCCAGGGTGTTGAAGACATAGGCGTCGTTGGGTCCTGATCTACCGTGCGCCTCATGCACGATCTGCGCGGCTGCCACTGCATCCAGCGCGCCCGCATATTGCGTGTGGTTCCGATCGACGACGTAGGTCACGCCTTTGACGCTTCGCCCGCCGGCAAGCTGCAGTGACAGGTTGCGCTCGAGATAGACATTGGTGACGAGCTCACGCTCCCGCAGGTATTCTATCACCTCGTGCCAGAGGTCAGAGGCGACCCGAAAGGCCATTCCCCGACACGACCCGCCGCGATCAAGCCCGAGCACCAGCCCAGGATTCTGCTCCGTTCCCCTGTGTACCCAGGATCGGACGCATAGCGAGCGACGATACCCACGAACAAGCGCCTGAGACTGCTCTACAAACTCGAAGCCGGGATTCCACATGAGGGATCCGTAGCCAAACACCCAAAATTCGTCCATATCGCACGCCAGACCGAAATTCTCTTTGCGATTCACCATTGGAGAACATCATGGCAGCGTCAAGCCAATCTAGCAGCGGCAGGAAGTTCTGGCTGCTTGGCGGCGGCATTATCTTGGTCATCGCGCTTTATACCGGCGGCTGGTTCTATGCTGCCTCGCAATTGAAGACCACGGTGCTGAGAGCCATCGCGCCGCACGACAGCGCCGGCGTGAGCGGCGAATGCGCCGACATCGATTTCCGCGGCTTCCCGTTCCGTATCGGCCTGTTCTGCTCGAAGGTCGATGTCGACGACAACGTCAACGGCGTCTCGGCAAGCTTCGGCGAGCTTCGCTCGGCGGCTCAGGTCTATGCTCCGGGCCATATTGTCTGGGAGCTCGATTCTCCGGCGGAGATCCGGACCGCACACGGTCTTTCGATCAATGCGGAGTGGGCGAACCTGCAATCCAGCCTCGTCACCAAGCTGAAGGGCATCGACCGCTCCTCGACTGTCATTGACGGTCTGAAGGTTGTTGCAACATCCTCCACCACCGGTCAGACGGTCAATTTCGATTCCACCCACACCGAAATCCATCTTCGCCAGAACGGCGCCGATCTTGATGGCGCGGTCGCAGTGATGGGCTCCAACACCAAGATCAAGGACTGGCCGCAGGTCTTCCCGCAGCTCACCGCGAGCGCCGATATCACGCTGGCCGGCAAGGCGGGAATGATCGACGGCAGCGACGAGAAGGGTCTTTATGGGGCAAGCGGCGAACTGCGCAAGGCCGTGGCTGATATCGGCGATGGCAGGACCATGACCGTCACGGGTCCCTTCTCCTTCGATGAGGAAGGCTATCTCTCAGGCCAGTTCAAGCTGGAAATCGAGCGCCTCGGCCCCTGGCGCGATAGCATCAAGACGACCTTCCCGGAGATCGCAAAGAGCGTCGATACCGCAGCCAAGCTCTTGAAGGCCCTCGCGGGCGGCGGCGACAAGGTTTCCGTCGATCTGGTCGTGAACAAGGGCAATGCCACCGTCAGCGGCTTCATCCCGCTCGGCTCGATCCCGCCGATCTGACCTCAGGGCTTCTTGTCCAGGGCATGTGGGCGCCCGAAATCCGGCGCGTCCACATCCTGCCCCGCCTGTATGATCGAGCGACGGACTGCGCGAGTGCGCGTGAACAGCTCGAATATCTTGTCGCCTTCGCCCCAGCGGATTGCACGCTGCAGATAGGCAAGATCCTCCGAGAAGCGTGCCAGCATCTCAAGGATCGCATCCTTGTTATGCAGGCAGACATCTCGCCACATGGTCGGGTCGGATGCCGCAAGACGGGTGAAATCGCGAAAACCGGAGGCCGAGTACTTGATGACTTCGGATTCGGTCACCGTCTCCAGATCGTCGGCCGTGCCGACGATGTTGTAGGCGATGATGTGCGGCAGATGCGAGACGATCGCGAGCACCTTGTCGTGGTGCTCAGGGTCCATCTCATCCACCTTGGAACCGAGCGTCTCCCAGAACTGGCGCAGCGTATTCAACGCGGCCGGGTCGGTGTCGGCAACCGGCGTAAAGATGCACCAGCGTCCCTCGAAGAGACCCGGAAAGCCAGCGTCCGGGCCTGACTTCTCGGTGCCTGCCAGCGGATGCCCCGGAATGAAGTGAACGTGCGGCGGCATATGCGGCTGCATCTGTGCGATGACGGAAGCCTTGGTGGAGCCGACGTCGGTCACGATCGCGCCCGGCTTCAGGCTTCCGGCAATTTCCTTCGCGACGCTTTCGGAAGCGCCCACCGGCACCGACACGATGACCAGATCCGCACCCTCGACGGCCTCTGCCGAAGACGTCGTATAGCGATCGCCAAGCGCCAGCTCTTCGGCGCGCTTGAGCGTCTCGGCGCTGCGGGTCGCAATAACGACCTCCTTTGCCAGCCCAAGGCGCTTGATGTCATGCGCGAGCGAGGAGCCGATCAGGCCGATACCGATCAGCGCGATGCGGTCGAACTGGGCGGTCATGCCTTGCGTCCCAGAAATTCGCCGAGCGACTCGATGACGCCGCGGTTCGCTTCCTCCGGTCCGATGCTCATGCGCAGCGAATTGGCAAACCCATAGCCCTTTACGGCGCGCAGGATGTAGCCACGGCTCGTCAGGAACTCGTCGGCATCAGCAGCACGCTTGCCGTCGACGTCAGGAAAGTGGATCAGCACGAAGTTGGTGACCGAAGGCGTGACCTTGAGCCCAAGCGCCTCGAACGCGGAGGTAAGCTTGTCGAGCCACATCTGGTTGAAGACCACCGTTTCCTGAACGAAGGCCTGATCCCGGATCGCTGCCGCACCGGCGGAAATCGCGGCGGAATTCATGTTGAACGGCCCGCGAACGCGGTTCAGCGCATCGACGATCTCGGCCGGCGCATACATCCAGCCGACGCGCAGTGCGGCAAGGCCGTAGACCTTCGAGAAGGTCCGCGTCATCACGACGTTTGCATTGGAGGAAACGATTTCGATCCCGGCTTCATAGTCGTTGCGGCGAACATATTCGGCATAGGCCGCGTCGAGCACCAGAACGACGTTCTTTGGCAGCGCGACTTGCAGCCGGCGTATCTCGCTGACCGGAACGTAGGTGCCGGTCGGGTTGCCGGGGTTGGCGATGAACACCATTTTCGTCTTCGGCGTCACCGCAGCAAGGATAGCGTCGACATCAACAGTCGCGTCTTTCTCCTTGACCGTGACAGGCGTCGCGCCGGCGCCCATGATCTGGATCTTGTAGACAAGAAAACCGTGCTCGGTGATGATCGCCTCGTCGCCGGCGCCGAGATAGACGTGACAAAGAAGCCCGAGCAGCTCGTCGGAACCGTTGCCGCATAAAATATTAGCCGGGTTAAGACCATGGACCGCAGCGATCGCCTCGCGCAGTTCGATGGCCTGACCGTCGGGATAGCGCTCCAGATTGGCGGCAGCGGCGCGAAATGCCTCGATCGCCTTCGGGCTGGCGCCAAGCGGCGTTTCGTTCGACGAGAGCTTGTAGACGCGCGCAACGCCCGGGGCATGCTCCTTGCCCGGCACATAGGCTGCGATATCCAGAATACCGGGACGCGGAACGGGCTTGCTCATCTCTTCGCTCATGGGATCGACCTTGGAAAAACACCGGAAATCCGGCTGAAATTGCCCTGAGGCAATAGAACGGAACGACGATCTTGTCGAGTGCCGAGCGGCTATCTGCTTCGCGTGGTCGGAACACCGTGAGGTGCCAGCACTGGAACGAAGACGCGGCGAGAGGCGCGGGCCGCCACCGGCAGACCCTGATAGAGCCGCTTCTGCGCTTCGACGATGATGACACCGGAAAAGGCGGGCCACAACGCCCGTCCGACACGCTCGAAGACACCGCGAACGCGCATCATCGTGCGAAGCTTGGATGGAGGAAACAGCAGCGCCTCAGCGGTCGCACCGGGCGTAAAATTGGTCTCACGCAGCAAATGTGTCAGCTGGCCGCGAGAATAGGGACGCCCGGAGCCAAACGGCGTGTGTTCCATCCGCGCCCATACGCCGCGACGGTTCGGCACGACGATAACGAGGCGACCGCCCGGAGCCAGCACGCGCCAGAGCTCTTTCAGTGTTTCCCGCGGACTTTCGGCGAACTCAAGGGAATGGACCATCAGCACCCGATCGATCGACGAGTCTGGCAGTGGCAGTTCCTCGTCGAAGATCAACGCCGTGCTCGATAGCGAACCGACAGGCCAATTGACCGCGCCCTGCCCGGCCGGCATGAATGCAAATGTGCGCTCGGTGTCGGCCTGGAAACGATCGAGAAACGGCACGGCGTAGCCGAGGCCCACGAGCCGCTCCTGAGGCAGACGAACCCATAGAGACGACAGCGCCATGGAGATCGACTGCTCGGCAATACGGCCAAGGTCCGAGTGATAAAACTGGCGCAGGTCTACGATATCGGCGTGCATTGCACCAAATGTTATCAATGGCCGATTGGACTTCAAGGTCGGAACCTCTACATTCCCGGTATGTCCGCGATAAAGAGGTATTTTGAGCAATGAAACCTTTGGATTTAGATGTTTTTCTTTGCCGCACCGATAATTTTGGGGTGCTGGTGCATGATCCTGAAACCAATCTGACGGTGTCGATCGACGCCCCCGATGCAAATGCTGTTATGGCTGCTGCCGATCGGCGCGGCTGGACGATCACCCACATTTTCACGACCCACCACCACACCGACCACGTTGAAGGCAACCTTGCGCTCAAGGAGCATTATGGCTGCGAGATCATCGGCCCGATCAACGAGGCCGTCGCCATACCGGGTCTCGACCAGACGATGGCCGATGGCGACACATTTCTGTTTGGCGACCACACCATTAGCGTCATCGAGACGCCCGGCCATACGGCAGGCCATATCTGCTACCACTTCGTCGACGACAAGCTTCTCTTTGCCGCAGATACCCTGTTCGCGCTGGGCTGTGGTCGGCTCTTCGAGAGGCCGGCAGCCGACATGTGGCACTCGCTGCAAAAACTCGCGGTGCTCCCCGATGAGACGGCGGTCTATTTCGGTCACGAGTACACCTTGTCCAATGCCCGCTTCGCGCTGACGATCGATCCCACCAACGAGCGGCTGAAGAGCCGCGCCGCCGAGATCGAAACGATGCGGGCCGAGGGCAAGTTCACGATCCCCACCACGCTTGCTCTGGAGAAGGAGACGAACCCCTTCCTGCGCGCCGGCGACCCGGCAATCCGTCGCAACCTGCTGATGGAGAGCAAGACGAACGAAGAAGTGTTTGCCGAGATCCGCAAGCGCAAGGACAATTTCTGATGTCGGCGGACGAGATTATCGAAGCGCTTTCGATGCAGCCGCACCCGGAAGGCGGCTGGTACGTCCAGACATTTCGCGACAGTCCCGACGACAAGCGCGGGAATTCGACGGCGATCTACTATCTGCTGAAATCGGGACAACGCTCGCACTGGCACCGCGTTCACGACGCGGCCGAGGTATGGCATTTCTACGCGGGCGCACCGCTTGCGCTCCATCGTTCCGAAGAAGGCAAGGCAAGCGAAACCTTGAGGCTCGGGACAGACATCCTCGCCGGCGAACGTCCGCAGGCGATCATCCCGGCAAACTGGTGGCAATCCGCTGAAACGCTCGGCGATTTCACGCTGGTCGGCTGCACGGTTGCGCCAGGCTTCGAATTCGCGAGCTTCGAAATGGCCCCGCCCGACTGGAAGCCGGCGGGCTGAGATTAGAGCTACGCCTTTTCCGCCGCCGCGACCGGCTCGGGTTTCTTGATCATCCGGGCCGCGTCGACAACGAGCGGATGCAGCCCGTTGTCCCCTGTCTTCAGGATCTCGAACAGCTGCCGCCGCATGCGCGGCTCCCAGAACTTGTTGATGTGGCTCGCAACGCCGTCAGCCGCCTCGGAGGCCGGCTGGCTGGTGAAGAAAGTGGCGATCTGGTTGGCCATGTAGACCAGCTTGCTATGGGTATCATGCGACATCGGAAATGCTTCCCGGCTGAATGCGGTGCGGATGCGTAAAAATCTCGAAATCCTCGCCGCGCACGAGCGCAACGAGGGTCATCCCGGCTTCATCGGCCGTGCGAATGGCAAGGGCTGTTGGCGCCGAGATGGCGACAAGAATGGAACTTCCGAGGATCGCGGCCTTCTGGACCATCTCGACGGACAGACGGCTGGTGACGGCGACGATGCCCTCCGCCCCGGATCGCTGCTCAGCAATCACCGCGCCGCAGAGCTTGTCGAGCGCGTTGTGACGGCCGACATCCTCGCGCACCGCAAGCAGCCCCTTGCCCGGCAGGTAGAAGCCCGCGCCATGCACGGCGCGCGTCTCGCGATGTAGCGGCTGCGCGCCATTCAATAGCGCAACGGCTTCCACGATGTCGCGGTATACAGCCTTGAGAGACACGGCCGCCACGTCAGGCACCTTGCGAACGGCCTGCTCGATCGACTCGATGCCGCAGAGCCCGCAGCCGACAGGCCCGGCCATGCTGCGTCTGCGGGCAGTCAGGGCCGTGGCGACGTCATCGACGAGAGCAATCTGGACATCGATACCGCTCTCGTTCTCGACGATCTCGATGCCGGCGACTTGGCCGAGATCGGAAATGATCCCTTCCGTGAGGCTGAAGCCGATGGCGAAATCCTCCAGGTCGGCAGGCGTGCCCATCATCACGGCATGCGTGCTGCCACCATAGGAAAACGCGATCGGCACTTCCTCGGGAACGATCCGCTCGCCGGACAGGACGACACCGCCGCTGCGGGCGGTGCGTCTGACGGCAATACGGGTCGGGCGATCGATCACTCGGCGGGCTCCAGCTTGCTGACGATGCGACGGCTCTGGCGTGCCTGCTCATCATAGTCCCGCTGCCAGTCGGTCGGGCCGTTGGACGGCGAGACCTGTACGGCGGTCACCTTGTATTCGGGGCAGTTGGTCGCCCAGTCCGAGAAGTCCGTCGTGATGACGTTCGCCTGCGTATCCGGGTGGTGGAAGGTGGTGTAGACGACGCCCGGCGCCACCCGGTCGGTAATCAGCGCCCGCAGCGTCGTGTCGCCCGAGCGGCTCATCAGCTTGATCCAGTCGCCATCGCGAATGCCACGCTGTTCGGCATCGTGCGCGTGGATCTCCAGACGGTCTTCCGGATGCCAGACGACGTTGTCGGTGCGGCGCGTCTGGGCTCCGACATTGTACTGGCTGAGGATGCGGCCCGTCGTCAGCAGCAGCGGGAAGCGCGGGCCCGTCCGCTCGTCGGTCGCGACATACTCGGTGCGGATGAACTTGCCCTTGCCGCGGACGAATCCGTCGACATGCATGATCGGCGATCCCTCGGGATGCGCCTCGTTGCAGGGCCACTGCACCGAACCCACCTTCTCCAGATAGTCGTAGGAGACGAGCGCAAAGCTCGGCGTCGTCGCGGCGATCTCGTCCATGATCTCGGAGGGATGCGTGTAGTTCCAGTCAAGCCCCATGGCCTGCGCCATTTTCTGCGTCACTTCCCAGTCGGCATAACCGTTGCGCGGGCTCATGACCTTGCGAACGCGGTTGATACGGCGCTCGGCATTGGTGAAGGTGCCGTCCTTCTCGAGGAAGCTCGAGCCCGGCAGGAAGACATGCGCGTAATTTGCCGTCTCGTTCAGGAAGAGGTCGTGAACGACGACGCACTCCATGGCAGCAAGGCCGGCGGCGACGTGCTTCGTATCAGGGTCGGATTGCAGGATATCCTCACCCTGGACGTAGAGGCCTCTGAACGACCCATCGACCGCTGCATCCAGCATGTTCGGAATGCGCAGCCCCGGCTCATTGCTGATCTTGACGCCCCAGAGCTTCTCGAAGATGTCGCGCGTCGCATCGTCGGAGACGTGACGATAGCCAGGCAACTCATGTGGGAACGACCCCATGTCGCACGAGCCCTGCACGTTGTTCTGCCCGCGCAACGGGTTCACGCCGACGCCGGGACGGCCGATATTGCCGGTCACCATAGCAAGGTTGGCTATCGCCATGACGGTGGTCGACCCCTGGCTGTGTTCGGTAACGCCGAGACCATAGTAGATCGCCCCGTTGCCGCCTTTGGCGTAGAGACGTGCTGCGCCGCGCACGAGATCTGCAGGAACGCCGGTGAATTTCTCGGACGCTTCCGGGCTGTGATGCGGCTCGGCGACGAAGCTTGCCCAGTCCTCGAACTCAGACCAGTCGCAGCGCTCGCGGATGAAGGCCTCGTTGAACAATCCTTCCGTCACGATGACATGTGCCAGCGACGTCAGGATCGCGACGTTCGTACCGGGCTTCAGCGGCAGGTGATAGGACGCCTCGACATGCGGCGAGCGAACGATGTCGGTGCGGCGCGGATCGATGACGATCAGCTTGGCGCCCTGGCGCAGCCGTTTCTTCAGGCGCGAGCCGAAAACCGGATGCCCATCTGTCGGGTTGGCGCCAATGATGACGACGACATCGCTCTGCTCGACGCTGTCGAAGTTCTGCGTGCCGGCCGAGGTGCCGAAAGCCTGGCCGAGGCCGTATCCGGTTGGCGAATGGCAGACGCGAGCGCATGTATCGACGTTGTTGTTGCGGAAGCCGGCACGCACCAGCTTCTGCACCAGATAGGTCTCCTCGTTGGTGCAGCGAGACGAGGTGATGCCACCGACGGAATCGCGACCGTACTGATACTGGATGCGGCGGAACTCGGAGGCGACATGCGCAAAGGCCTCGTCCCAGCTCACTTCGCGCCAGGGATCGGTAATCTTCTCGCGGATCATCGGATTGAGGATGCGATCCTTGTGGCTGGAATAGCCATAGGCGAAGCGACCCTTGACGCAGGAATGGCCGCGGTTTGCCTGCCCGTCCTTCCAGGGCACCATGCGTACCAGCTCTTCGCCACGCATCTCAGCCTTGAAGGAGCAGCCGACGCCGCAATAGGCGCAGGTGGTGACGACGGAATGCTCCGGTTGGCCAATCTCGATCACCGATTTTTCGGTCAGCGTCGCCGTCGGGCAGGCCTGCACGCAGGCCCCGCAGGAAACACATTCGGACGAGACGAAGTCCTCATGCATGCCGGCCGAAACACGCGAATCGAAGCCGCGGCCTTCAATTGTCAGTGCGAACGTACCCTGGACTTCCTCGCAGGCGCGCACGCAGCGCGAACAGACGATACACTTGGCGGGATCGAAGGTGAAATAGGGATTGGACTCGTCCTTCGGCGCCCATTTGAGATTGAGATCGCCGTTGTTGCGCGCCTTGACATGGTTGTCGCCCTCATAGCCGTAGCGCACATCGCGCAGACCGACCGCACCCGCCATGTCCTGCAGCTCGCAATCGCCGTTTGCAGCGCACGTCAGACAGTCGAGCGGATGATCGGAGATGTAGAGCTCCATCACGCCCTTGCGGACATCCTTCAGGCGGTTCGTCTGCGTCGAGACCACCATGCCAGGTGCAACCGGCGTTGTGCACGACGCGGGCAAACCCGCGCGCCCCTGGATCTCGACGAGACAGAGCCGGCACGAACCGAAGGCGTCGATCATGTCGGTGGCGCAGAGCTTCGGGATCTCGATGCCCGCATCCATCGAGGCGCGCATGACGGATGTGCCCTCGGGCACCGTCACCTGGTTGCCGTCGATGGTGAGCGTCACCATGGTTTCCGAGGTCGAGGCCGGCGTGCCGTAATCGATTTCATGGACGAGAGGCATGGTCTTACTCCGCCGCTTCGATGAGAGGTGTGGGAACGAAATCTTCGGGGAAATGCGTCATCGCGCTCATGACCGGATAGGGCGTGAAGCCCCCTAGCGCGCAGAGCGACCCGAACTTCATGGTGTTGCAGAGATCGGCAAGCAGCTCGCGGTTCTTCTCCGGCTCGATACCGCGTGCGATCTTGTCCGCCGTCTCGACGCCGCGCGTCGAGCCGATGCGGCAGGGCGTGCACTTGCCGCAGCTCTCGACGGCGCAGAATTCCATCGCAAACCGCGCCTGCTTCAGCATGTCGGCGCTCTCGTCGAAGATAACGATGCCGGCGTGGCCGATCAGGCCATCCTTGGCGGCGAAAGACTCGTAGTCGAATGGCGTATCGAACAGGGCACGCGGGAAGTAGGCGCCGAGCGGCCCGCCGACCTGAACCGCCTTCACCGGCCGCCCGGAGGCGGTTCCGCCGGCAATGTCATCGATGAGTTCGCCGAGCGAAATGCCGAATGCGGTTTCAAACAAACCGCCATGCTTCACATTGCCGGCGATCTGGATCGGAATGGTGCCGCGCGAACGGCCAAGGCCGAAGTCGCGATAATAGGCCGACCCCTTGTCCATGATCACAGGCACGGAAGCGAGCGAAATGACGTTGTTGATAACGGTCGGACAGTCGAAGAGACCCTTATGAGCAGGCAGCGGCGGCTTGGCGCGCACGATGCCGCGCTTGCCTTCGAGGCTGTTCAGAAGCGCCGTCTCCTCGCCGCAGACATAAGCGCCAGCACCCGTGCGGACTTCCATGTCGAAAGTCTTGCCTGAGCCCAGAACCGACGTACCTAGGATGCCGGCACTCCGGGCAATATCGATCGCCCGGCTCATCGCCGCGATCGCATGCGGATATTCCGAGCGTGTGTAGATGAAGCCCTTGCTGGCGCCGGTCGCAAGGCCCGCAATCGCCATGCCTTCGATCAGCACGAAGGGATCGCCTTCCATGATCATCCGGTCGGCGAAGGTGCCGCTGTCGCCCTCATCAGCGTTGCAGACGATGTACTTACGATCACCCGGTGCGTCGAGCACCGTCTTCCACTTGATCCCCGTCGGGAAGCCCGCGCCGCCGCGACCACGCAGACCCGAATCGGTCACTTCCTTGACGACATCCGCAGGCGACATCGAAACCGCGCGGCGCAAGCCGGCGAGACCGCCGTGCGCCTCGTAGTCATCAAGCGAGAGCGGATCGGTGATGCCGCAACGGGCGAAGGTCAGACGCGTCTGACGCTTGAGGAACGGCAGTTCCTCCACCTCGCCAAGACAGAGGGGATGATCGCCGCCGATGGCCAAGCCCGCATCGAACAGCGAGACGACATCCTTCGCCTTGACAGGCCCGTAACCGATACGCTTGCCGGCGACTTCCACCTCGACCAGCGGCTCCAGCCAGTGCATGCCGCGCGAACCATTGCGCACGATCTTGGCGTCGAGCCCGCGAGCGGCAATCTGCTCGGCGATAGCCTTGGCGACACGCTCCGCGCCCAACGCCAGTGCCGCCGCATCACAGGGAACATAAATCCGGACGGTCATCGACGTGCCTCCGAAATCAGCGCCTCGAGATCGGCGGCGTCCACCCGCCCATGTACCTCGCCGTCCATCATCGCGGACGGCGAGCACGAACAGAGCCCAAGACAGAAGACGGGTTCCAGCGTAATCGCTCCATCAGGCGTCGTGCCGTGCCAGTCGACGCCAAGCAGCGCCTTGACGCGCTCGGCCAGCAGATCGCCGCCCATCGACTGACAGGCCTCGGCACGACAGAGCTTCAGCACATGCCGACCAGCGGGATGATCGCGATAATCATGATAGAAGGTGACGACGCCATGCACCTCGGCGCGCGAAAGGTTCAGCTCTTTCGCGATGACAGGCAACGCCTCGTGCGGGACGTAGCCGAACTCATCCTGGATCTCGTGCAGGATCGGCAACAACGGCCCTTCGAGATGCTTGAGATGGTCGATGATCGCGATGGTGCGCGTTGCGATATCGCCTTTGGCGACATGGATATTCATCAGCAGCCCTCCCGCGGCCTGCGAATCGCGCGTCGGGGCAAGGCTCTCTTCCGCAGCCTGCGACCGCTAACGTCAGTTCATTATAGAACTTTCTCAGGGTTGGACGAAGCGATCAATAATGCTGTTCCGTCAAACGATAGGAAAAACCTATCAAAAATCCGCTTCTTCAGCGAGATTTCGTGCTTCGTGCAATAATGCCGAAACCAGTGGCGTGAATGGCTCACGATGCGTCGCCACCAGACCGACGAGATGATGCGCTTGCGGTTCGGTGATCGGGATCATCCTGATTTCGGCAGGAAAACCGAATGATTTCGCAATATTGCGTGGCATGATGCTCGCCCAGCGTCCTGTCCGGACGTGTGAGAACAGCACGATCATCGAGTTCGACTCGAGTGTCGGATGCGCAACGGCGCCCGCTTCTGCGAGATGCTGGTTGATGATGCGGCGGTTTTGCATGTCCGCCGTCAATAGACAAAGCCGAAGAAGACCGACTTCCTTCCACGTCACACTCTCGCGATCCGAGAGAGGGCTGCCGGCGGCCGTGATCAGATTGTAGTGCTCGGCATAGAGCGGAACGGTGGTGACGCGCCCGAGCGGCTCGTTCTCGAGGTATGTGATCCCGGCATCGATCTCCAGATTTTCAAGCATGCTCAGGACCTGCAGCGAGTTCCTGGAGACGATCGAAAAGGTCACATCCGGATGCCGCTCCTGAAACGGCGCCGTGATCTTCGTCAGCATCGACAAGGCTGTTGGAATTGCCGCGATCTTGATATGTCCGGAAAGGCCCTTCCGGGCGGCGCGCATCTCCTCCCGCATCGTGCGGGCATCACCGACGATACGCCGGGCCCATTCCAGCACGCGCTGCCCCTCGGGCGTTAAGCCCTGAAAGCGTGAACCACGCTGCACGAGAATGACGCCCAGCTGATCCTCCAACTGGCGGATCGCGGCTGAAAGTGAAGGTTGTGAAATTCCGCACTCTTCGGCAGCACGGCCAAAATGCTTCTCGTTTGCGAGTGCGATGAAGAATTCCAGCTTGTCGATCATCCGGCCTCCGCGCCGAACCTCGGCTCACGCTATTGTCACGACAAGACCGGGACGGGCAAGGGGCCGGATTAGGCCTCCGCCGGGACCATGACGAACAGTGTCCGCAGGAAAGCGACCGTGCCAGGGTTTTCCACGCGATAGTAGATCAACCGTCCCTGTCGGCGCGTATTGACGATCCCCTCCATCCGCAGACGGGCAAGCTGTTGAGAAACCATCGCTTGTTGGATGCCGAGGATATCCTCGATCTCGCCTACCGTTCTCTCCCCCTCGGCAAGAATGCAGAGGATGAGCAGCCGCGTATGGTGGGCGAGCGCTTTTAGAAGATCGCTCGCCTCTCGTGCGCGCGCGGAGAATTTCTGAAATTCGTGATCGGGCATACCCGATCTCGGTGTAGGCAAATGCATTCTATATCTCTGATTGCATGAATTATAAAACTCAGGTCGCAAGATAACATATACGCGCATGCCGATCGTTTGGATCTTCTAAAATACCAAAAAAAGTCCGGCGGTTAGCAGATGAGCTGACCGCCGTTGATTTCAAGTACTTGCCCGGTCACATAACCGGAAAGTGAAGGAGCAGATAGAAACAGGTAAGCGGGTGCGCAGTCTTCGGCGGTACCAAGGCGCTGCAGCGGAATGCTCTTGCGAGTCGCCTCAAGCTTCTCGGGAGAAGAATAGCGCTGATGAAAATCCGTCTCGATGGTGCCGGGCGAAACGCAGTTGACCCGGACCCCACTGGGCGCCAGTTCTCGCGCAAGCGCCTTCGAGTAAGTGGCGACGAACGCCTTCGACGCCGAATAGATTGCCGATCCGGGGCTCCCGCCCGTCAGCGCCGAAATGGAAACCGTATTGACGATCGCCGCAGCCTGCGCCGCCCGCAATGCCGGAATGAGCGCGCGTGTCAGCTCCACAACGGATGTCTGGTTGAGCTGCACGACGGCATCATACTGCTCGTCCGTCAGTTGATCGGCGGGAAAACGGCCGACCATGGTGCCCGCATTGTTCACGAGAACATCGATGCGATCGAACGTCGAAAGCACCTTGTTGGCAAAGGCCTGCGTTCCCTCGCCCTTGCTGAAGTCGGCCGCGACAAGAAACGCGCGCCGATCGGCCTCGGCCGTCAGCAGAAAATCGGGCAAGCTGCGCTCGCTCTCCCGACCGATGTGAGCAAGCACCTTGGCACCGCAGTCGAGAAACTGGCGGGTAACCTCCAGTCCAATCCCCCTGCCTGCGCCTGTTACTACGACATTGCGATTTTCGAAAAGCTTCGGATGAAACATCATACCCCCGATGAACCTTTTATGGCGCAGCCGTCGCGCCGAACCTCATGAATCCCCACGGCGAAACTATAGCGGCAATCGCGGAAAGCAAACACGCGCAACGCTGCACGTTTCGCAACAGCTCATGTTGACATCGACGTCGCGCGAAGGTGCTGACACCCTGCGCCAAAAACAAAAAAAGCGGCCTCGAAGGGCCGCTTTCCATCCGTCCGGTAAGACGATGTCAGTCCTTGTTGACCACACCCTGCAGATGCGTGAGCTCCATGATGTAGTGCTCAAGCCGGGACTTCTGCTCATGGTGGTGCGCGTCATCGAGTTCGGTCTTCGCCGCGTCGATGCGCAGCGTCAGCTCGTCCTTGGACAGGTCCTGCACGATGACTGCAGATTCCGCGAGCAGCGTGCAGCCGGTCGGCAGAATGTCCGCAAAGCCGCCGAACACCACGTAGTCCTGCTTCTTGCCGTTAGCAGAGCGAACGCTGACGATGCCCGGCTTGATGGTCGTCATCGTCGGCGCATGGTGCGCCATGACGGTCATCTCACCTTCGGTTGCCGGAATGACAACTTCGGTCACCATCTCCGACAGCAGCAGACGCTCGGGAGATACGAGTTCAAAATTGAAATTGTCAGCCATGACGTTTCACTTCTTGATTGTCTTTGAAACAAACGACGGCGCGCGTGGCCTCGGCCCGCGCGCCGCTGTTGAATGCATCAGGCAGCTGCGGACAGCTTCTTGGCCTTTTCGATGGCTTCTTCCATCGAGCCAACCATGTAGAAGGCAGCTTCCGGCAGATGGTCGTAGTCGCCGTTGACCAGGCCCTTGAAGCCCTTGATCGTGTCTTCGAGCGCGACGAGCTTGCCCGGCGAACCGGTGAAGACTTCAGCAACGAAGAACGGCTGCGACAGGAAGCGCTCGATCTTGCGGGCGCGGGCAACGGCCAGCTTGTCCTCTTCGGACAGTTCGTCCATGCCCAGGATCGCGATGATGTCCTGGAGAGCCTTGTAGCGCTGCAGCGTCGACTGAACCTTACGAGCCACTTCGTAGTGCTCTTCGCCGACAACGATCGGGTCGAGCATGCGCGACGTGGAGTCGAGCGGGTCAACGGCCGGGTAGATACCCTTTTCAGCGATCGAACGCGACAGAACGGTCGTTGCGTCCAGGTGGGCGAACGAGGTTGCCGGAGCCGGGTCGGTCAAGTCGTCGGCGGGGACGTAAATCGCCTGAACCGAGGTGATCGACCCCGTCGTCGTGGTCGTGATGCGTTCCTGCATCTGGCCCATATCGGTGGCGAGCGTCGGCTGATAACCAACGGCCGAAGGAATACGGCCGAGCAGAGCGGACACTTCCGAACCTGCCTGGGTGAAACGGAAGATGTTGTCGACGAAGAACAGAACGTCCTGGCCCTTGTCGCGGAAGTCTTCAGCGATGGTGAGACCCGTCAGAGCGACGCGAGCGCGGGCGCCCGGCGGTTCGTTCATCTGGCCGTAAACGAGGGCTGCCTTCGAGCCTTCGCCGCCGCCATGCTTGTTGACGCCCGATTCGATCATTTCGTGGTAAAGGTCGTTGCCTTCGCGGGTACGTTCACCCACGCCTGCGAATACCGAGTAACCACCGTGCGCCTTGGCGACGTTGTTGATCAGTTCCATGATCAGAACGGTCTTGCCGACGCCAGCGCCGCCGAACAGGCCGATCTTGCCGCCCTTTGCGTAAGGCGCGAGCAGGTCGACGACCTTGATGCCGGTGACGAGGATCTGTGCTTCGGTCGACTGGTCGACGTAGGCAGGAGCGTCCTGGTGGATCGCGCGCTTGCCGGAGGTGACCAGCGGGCCAGCTTCGTCGACCGGCTCACCGATGACGTTCATGATACGGCCGAGCGTTTCCGGACCGACCGGAACCGTGATCGGACCACCGGTGTCGGAGACCGGCTGACCGCGAACCAGACCTTCGGTCGAGTCCATGGCGATCGTGCGGACTTCGTTTTCACCAAGATGCTGCGCCACTTCGAGAACGAGGCGGTTGCCGCCGTTCGTGGTTTCGAGCGCGTTCAAGATCGCCGGCAGTTCGCCTTCGAAAGCAACGTCCACGACGGCGCCGATAACCTGCGTAACCTTGCCGGCGGAGCCTGCCGCGGCCTTCTTGGGGGTAGCTGCCTTAGCCATCTTCTTACCCTCTTTCCCTAACCTCAGAGCGCTTCCGCGCCCGAAATGATTTCAATGAGTTCCTTGGTGATCTGAGCCTGGCGCTGACGGTTGTAGTTCAGCGTCAGCTTGTTGATCATTTCACCAGCGTTGCGCGTTGCATTGTCCATGGCGCTCATCTTGGCACCCATTTCGCCGGCAACGTTCTCAAGGAGCGCGCGGAAAATCTGGACCGAGATGTTGCGCGGAATCAGATCCTCGAGGATCGATGCCGGATCCGGCTCGTATTCGTAGACTGCGCCGGCATGCTCCTCGTCCTGGACAACGGCCGTGGGGGCCGATGCGGGGATGAGCTGCTGTGCCGTCGGAACCTGCGAAATGACCGACTTGAATTCGGAGTAGAACAACGTGCAGACGTCGAACTCGTCGGCGTCGAACATCTCGATGATGCGCTTGCCGATCTGATCCGCATTCTCGAAGCCGACCTTCTTCACGTCGCGCAATTCCTTGCGCTCGACGATCAGCGAGGCGAATTCACGACGCAGAACGTCGTAACCCTTCTTGCCGACGGTGAAGAACTTGACGGTCTTGCCTTCAGCAATGAGCTTGCGAGCGTGATCGCGCGCAAAACGCGAGATCTGCGAGTTGAAGCCGCCGCACAGGCCGCGTTCGGCAGTGCAGACAACCAGCAAGTGAACCT
Source organism: Rhizobium grahamii (assembly GCF_009498215.1). Lineage (NCBI taxonomy): Bacteria > Pseudomonadati > Pseudomonadota > Alphaproteobacteria > Hyphomicrobiales > Rhizobiaceae > Rhizobium > Rhizobium grahamii. The sequence continues at coordinate 3,093,883 of NZ_CP043498.1, forward strand.
GGTCCTTGCCGGTGCCGGTCATCAGCGCCGGCGCGCCGTCGGCGTCCGTCATCGCACCGGCGATGTTTGCCAGAACGGCACCCATGCGCTGCGAGTACGGACGGGCGGCCTCGGCCGCCTCCTGCGCGCGACGCAGCTTCGCCGCGGCGACCATTTTCATCGCCTTGGTGATCTTCTGCGTCGCCTTGACGGAGGCGATCCGGTTTTTCAGATCCTTAAGTGAAGGCATCCGTTATCCGTCCTTTGGGTCCGATTAGGCGAAGGACTTCGCGAAGCTATCGACGGCAGCCGTGAGCTTGCCCTTCGTATCGTCGCTGATTGCCTTGTCCGTGCGGATCGTGTCGAGGATAGCCGAGCCTTCCGAACGAAGGTACGACAGCAGGCCCTGCTCGAACTTGCCGACCTGTGCGACCGGGATCTTGTCGAGATAGCCATTGACGCCAGCGAAGATCACTGCGACCTGCTCTTCCGTCTTCAGTGGCGAGAACTGCGGCTGCTTCAGGAGTTCGGTCAGGCGTGCACCGCGGTTCAGCAGGCGCTGCGTCGAAGCATCGAGGTCCGAACCGAACTGGGCGAAGGCAGCCATTTCACGATACTGGGCGAGCTCGCCCTTGATCGAGCCGGCAACCTGCTTCATGGCCTTGATCTGAGCGGCAGAACCAACGCGCGAAACCGACAGACCGACGTTAACGGCCGGACGAATGCCCTGGTAGAACAGGTCGGTTTCAAGGAAGATCTGGCCGTCGGTGATCGAGATCACGTTGGTCGGAATGAACGCCGAAACGTCGTTGCCCTGGGTTTCGATGACCGGCAGAGCCGTCAGAGAGCCAGCGCCCTTCTCGTCGGAGAGCTTTGCAGCGCGCTCGAGGAGACGCGAGTGCAGGTAGAAAACGTCGCCCGGATAAGCTTCGCGGCCCGGCGGGCGGCGCAGCAGCAGCGACATCTGGCGATAGGCAACAGCCTGCTTGGACAGGTCGTCGTAACCGATCAGCGCGTGCTGACCGTTGTCGCGAAAGTATTCGCCCATCGTGCAGCCGGCGAACGGCGCCAGGTACTGCATCGGAGCCGGATCGGAAGCCGTAGCGGCAACAACGATCGAGTACTTCATTGCGCCGCGTTCTTCGAGAACCTTGACGAACTGGGCAACAGTCGAACGCTTCTGGCCGATAGCGACGTAGACGCAGTACAGCTTTTCGCCGTCCGGGCCGTTGTCGTGGATAGCCTTCTGGTTCAGGATCGCATCGAGAATGATCGCGGTCTTGCCGGTCTGACGGTCACCAATGACGAGCTCACGCTGGCCACGGCCGACCGGGATGAGCGCGTCGATAGCCTTGAGGCCGGTCGACATCGGCTCATGAACCGACTTACGCGGAATGATGCCAGGAGCCTTGACATCAACGCGCGCACGGCGCGTCGCGTTGATCGGGCCCTTGCCGTCGATCGGGTTGCCGAGAGCGTCGACAACGCGGCCGAGCAGTTCCGGACCAACCGGAACGTCAACGATGGCGCCGGTCCGCTTGACGGTGTCGCCTTCCTTGATGTCGCGGTCCGAACCGAAAATAACAACACCGACGTTGTCAGATTCAAGGTTCAGCGCCATACCACGGATGCCGCCGGGGAATTCGACCATTTCGCCTGCCTGAACATTGTCCAGACCGTAAACGCGAGCGATACCGTCACCGACGGAGAGAACCTGACCGACTTCCGAGACTTCTGCCTCTTTACCGAAGTTTTTGATCTGGTCTTTGAGAATTGCGGAAATTTCCGCAGCGCGGATATCCATCAGCCGACCTCTTTCAATGCAAGCTTAAGGGTAGAGAGTTTTGTACGAAGAGACGTATCAATCTGACGGGACCCGACCTTCACGATCAGACCACCAAGAATTGACGGATCAACCGTGACGTTGATCGCCACGTCTTTGCCGGTGACGCCCTTGAGCGCCGCCTTCAATTCAGTTTCCTGCGCTGCTGTGAGCGCATGGGCCGAGGTAACCTCGGCAGCAATTTCACCACGCTGGTTGGCAGCAATGATGCGGAAGGCCTTGATCATGCCCGGGAGAGCAAAGAGGCGGCGGTTACGCGCCACGACCTTCAGAAAGTTTGCGAAGAATCCGCTGATGCCAGCCTTCTCGCTGATGGCAATGATCGCCTTCAGCTGATCTTCGGCCGAGAAAACAGGGCTCGAAACGAAACGCTTCAGATCGTCGCTCTCATCGAGCATCGCCTGGAACTGCTCGAGGTCCTTGGTGACGCTTTCGACGGCGCCCTGCTCAAGCGCGAGCTCGAACAACGACGAGGCATAGCGCTCTGCAACACCAGAAGTAAGCTGGGATGTGTCTGCCACTGGCCCAAATTTCCCTGATTTCAACCCAAGAATCCGGTCCCCGGCGGGCGCCTGACCTATAATCTTGAATTCGTTATGATTTCCCCCAGAAATCGCAAGAGAAGCCTCTTGCTTCTTCCGAAATTCGGGGTCCGTCTAACATAGGATATCGGGACTCGCAACACGCGTAACGCCCGAATACGCCTTTCCCATCGATTTCTCGCGCAAAAATGCGCAATGCGCCTCAATAATGAGCCGGGCGCCCGAGATCTCCGTTCAACTCAAGCGGAAAAGAAACCGAAGACATAGGCGAGCGGGAGGGCTGCCAGGATGACTTGCACAACCAGAAGTAAATAGTTGAGAATCGTGCTCCCCTTATCTGAAAGGAGAGAAATGATGCGCGCGAAAGCCGCCATGGCGAAGGCTGCGCCGAAGACCAGGTAAGTATTTGGCTGAGCCAACATGATGGGGGCGAGCCCCAGCGCGAGATACATTCCGCCCGTCGAGCGAAGCTCCGCATATCCGTCGCGCCGCCCTTCTCGCGGCTGAAGCCCGAAGAGCCGCATCGAATATCCGGGAGCGAACATGATAACGAGGCCCGCCAAAACCGCGAATGCCGCCGAGCAAAAAGCCAGTTGCTCGCCAAATTCCTCAGGAAAATATAGTTCCATCAGTCGACCCCAAATCACGCCCAATCGCGTTCTTATGGCATAGTTGGCGTGCGCGGCAAAAGCCCGTTGCGACAGCGATCTACAGGAAGCTTTGCGGGTCGATGTCGAGCTGGACGTGCACCGAGCCACGCTCCTTTGGCGCTTGCGCCAGCATCGCCCTCAGAAACGCCTGCATGTCCGAGTTTTTCCGACCGTGCACGAGAAGACGGAAACGGTGCCGGCCGCGAACCAGCGCCAACGGCGCCTCGGCCGGCCCGAGGACGGCGATACCGGAGACGTGAGGCGCGGCACTTCTCACCGCCCGCGCATGGTTTTCCGCATCGTGCCGCGTTTCTGCCGACACGATGATCGACGCCAAGCGCCCGAACGGCGGCAGGATCGCGCGCTCGCGCTCGGCGATCTCTCTCTCGTAAAATGCGCCCGCATCGCCTGAGACGATCGCCTGCATGACCGGATGCTGCGGCTGATAGGTTTGCAACAGGCCATGACTTTTCAGGCCGGTACGCCCGGCGCGGCCCGTAACCTGCGACAGGAGCTGGAATGTACGCTCCGCGGCCCGTGGGTCGCCATTGGCGAGGCCGAGGTCCGCGTCGACGATCCCGACCAGCGTCATCAGGGGAAAGTTGTGACCCTTGGCCACAAGCTGCGTGCCGATGACGATATCGGCTTCACCCTTGGCGATCGCCTCGAGTTCGAGCCGCAGCCGTTTGACCCCGCCCATCATGTCGGACGAGAGCACGATCGTTCGCGCCTCGGGAAAATGACGCTCCACCTCCTCGGCAATACGCTCGACACCCGGGCCACAGGCGACGAGGTGATCGAACGTGCCGCATTCCGGGCAGGCTTCAGGCGTGCGCTCCGAATGGCCGCATTGATGGCACTGCAACTGCCTCTTGAAGCGATGCTCGACGAGCCAGCTGGAGCATTGCGGGCATTGGAACCGATGGCCGCAGACGCGGCAGAGCGTCAGCGGTGCATAGCCCCGTCGGTTGAGGAACAGCAGCGCCTGCTGTTGCTTCTCTACCGTCTTGCCGATCGCCCGAATCAGCACCGGCGACAGGAAGCCACCGCGCTCAGGTGCATGCCGACGCATGTCGACGAGGTGAAGGTCCGGCAAGGCCGCATCGCCGAAGCGTGTCGGCATGTGAATGGTGGTGTAGCGACCGCTCTGGCCGTTGACCTGGCTCTCGACGGACGGCGTCGCAGAGACAAGCACCACGGGGAAGTCACCGATCCGTCCGCGAACAACGGCCATGTCGCGCGCATTGTAATAGACGCGGTCTTCCTGCTTGTAGGCAGGGTCGTGCTCTTCGTCGACGATAATCAGCCCGAGATCTTCAAACGGCAGGAACAGAGCGGAGCGCGCGCCGGCAACAACGCGAACCTCACCGGTCACCGCCTGGCGCCAGACCTTTTCGCGCATGCGTGGCGGGAGGTCGGAATGCCACTCCGCCGGCTTGGCCCCGAAGCGATCCTGGAAACGCTCCAGAAAGCTTGCGGTCAGCGCAATTTCCGGCAGGAGAATCAAGACCTGCTTGCCACGCCTCAGCGTTTCAGCGATCGCCTCGAAATAGACCTCGGTTTTTCCCGAACCGGTGACGCCATCGATCAGCGAAACCGCGAATTCGCCCTTTCGGACTTCGTCCAGAATTTCGTCCGCCGCCTCGCGTTGCGGGCCTTCGAGCCGCGCCGCGGCAAAATCGGGATCGGGCTTGGCAACGACAGGCGGAGGCGGCAGGAAAACGGTCTCGAAAATCCCCTGGCTGATCAAACCGTCGACGACGCTCGTCGAAACGCCGGCTGCATGAGCAAGTCCGGTGCGCGTCCATGACAGGCCATCCGCTGCCGCATCGAGCACACGCGCTCTCGCCGGCGTCATCCGCTCCGGCTCGCCGCCCATGAAGCGCAACCCCTCCACCATCGGCTCGGGCTCGAAGGCATTCGGCGCGCGAAGCGCCATCCGCGCCACGAGCCCCGGCGGCGACAGGGTATAGGTCGCGACCCAATCGATGAAGTCACGCATTTCCTTGGTGAGCGGCGGGCAATCGAAGACATGGCTGATCGGTCTCAGCTTCTTGGGATCGACGCCATCCTCGCCACCGTCCCAGACGACGCCGATCACCTGGCGCGGGCCGAGCGGCACCTGCACGACCGACCCGGGCTCGACCGCCATGCCATCCGGCACGGCGTAGGAATAAGGCTTGGGCGCAGGCATGGGAACGAGCACCGGAACCGTGCGGTTTGCCGGCAGCGTTTCAAACAGCGCTCCAAAGAGATCGGACGAATCTGTGCTCATCGGGCGAGACCATGCCCGCATCGCGGCGAAAAGAAAACCTGGAAGACTGATGGCACCGGCTTACTCATCCTCATCGATGACACCGGTGAAGCGCATGCCATCGATCCACGTCGCGCCATCCTGACGCACGACACGGCGTGCACGGGCGCCGCATTTTTCGCGCACGGCAGCGGCCAGGGCTTCCGAATGCGTGACGATCCAGATCTGGCTGCTGCGCGCCGCCTCCGCGATCATGTCCGCCAATGGCGGCAGCATGTCGGGATGAAGGCTCGCTTCCGGTTCGTTGAGCGCGATCAACGGCGGCAGGCGATAGGACATCAGTGCCGCGGCCAGCCCAAGAAAACGGATCTGACCGTCGGACAATTCTCGCGGCTGAAAGACCCGGTTGGGAAACTCCGGAAGGGATAGGCCAAACTCAGCCGTCTCCCCAGGCGGCGGCACGACAAGGCGCGCACCACCGAGGGCCGCCGCTACAGCTCGATCGAGATCGACGGTGTCTTCCCGCGTGTGCACCAGCGTCGCGAAGACGGCCGCGATATTACTGCCATCCTCATCGAGCAGCGGCGCCGTCACGGCAAGACAAGGCGCCCGCAGCGGCGAGAGGCGATCTGTCCGGAAACCGTGAAAAAACCGCCAGCTGTCAACCGCACGGCGAAACGTCCCGATCTCAGGGTAGTGACCGGCGTCGCCGAGCAGCGCGATTGCCGTTTCCGACGTCATCGCCTGCTCCGGATAGTCCTGCATTCGGCCATTCGGCCCGCGAACGGAAATGGCCGGGCCGGCGCGCTTCATCATCGTGACCGGCCGCGTGCCGGTCTCGATCGAAAGTTCCTCCGCCTTGATCTGCGGTTCGAAAGGAAAGCCTGCCGCGGCAGCCGGTGGTCGCAAACCCGCTTCGACGCGATAGCGAAAGGTGATCGCCCTCTCCGCGTCCAGAAGTTCCGTTTCCAGGCGAATGCGGAACGGTCCCTCCGAATCCTTGCGCGGGCCGGACCAGAGCGCCGAAAACATGCCGCCTTCGGCCGCGATCTCATGGGCCAGCCGGCCGCGCGTCGCCGCCTGGATGAGCTGTAGCGCACGATAGAGGTTGGATTTCCCGACCCCGTTTTCGCCAATGAACAGATTGATTCCCGAAAGATCCATGCGGATCGAGCGCAGGGACCGGTAGTTCTGGGCAAACATGGATCGGAGAAGCATGCCTTGCTTTAGCCGATCCGATCACGGAATTGAATGGGCAGCGATCAGTTCCGGCGCCGCCGGCGGTACGAGCGGCGAAAAGCGCGCATCGCTATCCGCATCCAGCGCATGCACAGTGTGGTCTTCCAGAGCCTTGGTTACTTCGTTGATATCGCCCTCGAGATGTTCCACCGGGATCAGGTTCCCGACCACGAAATCGAAGCGGTCACCGCGCTTGTTGAGCAGTTCGTGAAACACCGTCATGTCACGAAGCTCGGTCGACCACTTCGCGAACCAGTAGAACAGGCCGGAGTTTCGCGCCGTCATGTGCACGGGCAGGATCGGAAGATTGTACTTGCGCGCAAGGCCGACGGCCGAGGTCTTCCAAGGCCGCTCGTTCAGCCGGCCGTTCGCCCAGTAGGCAATGCGCCCCGAGGGAAAAAGGACGGTCGCCTTGCCTTCCTTGACTGCATGGTTGGTCAGCTGAAGCGTTTCGCGTGTCTTCAGTTTGCTCTTGTATTCCTCCCGCCACTCGACAGGAATGATGACTTCGGCAAAGCGCGGATTGACGCGCACCGCATCGCGGTTTGCAAACACCATCATGTCGGGCCGTCTGCTCTTCAGAAGGTCAAAAACCGCGACACCATCGGCGATGCCCGTCGGGTGGTTGCTGACGAGGATGAAACCGCCACGCTCGGGAATGCGTTCGCCGTGACTGACATTGATATCGAGCTTCAAAAGGTTGCTCATATACTCGAAGCACTGGAAGCCCGGCATGTTCGCGACATCATTGGCGAAGCTGATCGCCCTGTTGTAGCGAAGGAGCGTATAGAGAAAAGGGCGCATGACCGGCCACAGCGGATGGTTCACGATCCGCTGGCCACGTTCGGCGATCAGTGTATCGACAATATGTCCCGGCCTGCCATGAGAGACGAGCGATATTGCTTCCGCGAACTGTCCAAAAGCGGTCGTGGGGTGGCGCCGTGGCATTCAAGATCCTACGTCGTTGGGAAACTCAGTTAGGGTGATTAATATGATGGAAGCATGACAACCACTTGGCCGGTATTAGCAATTCCATAACCGTCACTCCCTCAGAATTGGCAGCCGGATTGGCAAAATCAAGGGCCAGATACGTGAACGAACTTCTGATCATCGCCGACCCGCAGCTGATGGCGGAGCGAACCGCCTGGCTCGCGAGCCTCGCCAACGAAAGGCGTCTGTCCGAGCACACGCTCGACGCCTATGAGTGCGACACCCGGCAGTTCCTGACCTTTCTGACAGGCCATCTCGCCGGGCCCGCAACGCTGAAAGATATCCATGCGCTGCGGCCCGCGGATTTCCGCGCCTTTCTGGCTGCGCGCCGCAAGGAAGGTTCTGGCGCAAGGTCGCTCGGCCGCAATCTCGCCGGGTTGCGTTCACTGTTGCGTTATCTCGAAAAGAAGGGCCTGGTAAATGCCGCCGGCGCGAGCGCGGTGCGTTCTCCGAAGCAACCGAAATCCCTGCCGAAGCCACTCTCGGACCGTCAGGCGATCACCATGGTCAGCGACGAGGCGCAACTGCATGAGGAGCCCTGGATCGCAGCGCGCGATGCGGCCGTGTTTTCCCTGCTCTACGGCTGCGGCCTGCGCATATCGGAAGCGCTTGACCTGATGCCTGACGATTTTAGTCGCGGTGCGACGACGCTGCGTATCACCGGTAAAGGCAACAAGACACGCCTCGTGCCATTGCTGACCGTTGTTTTAGAGGCTGTCGAGAAATACCGGGCGCTATGCCCCTATTATCTCGAAAGCCAGCAACCCCTCTTCCGCGGCGCGCGCGGCGGCAAGCTGCAGCAGGCGATCATACAACGCACCATGCAGAAGATGCGCAGCGCCTTTGGCTTACCCGAAACGGCAACCCCACATGCCCTCCGGCATTCCTTCGCGACCCACCTGCTGGCCGGCGGCGGCGATCTCCGCACGATCCAGGAATTGCTCGGCCACGCCAGCCTTTCCACCACCCAGGTCTATACGGGTGTGGATTCATCGCGGCTTCTGGAAGTTTACGACCGTGCCCATCCGCGGGCGTAATCTTTTGTTAACGGCTTCTCTTAAAGGAATATCCGCACGCGCGGCGTAGAGCTTAGCAATCCACAGTGACCGGAACATCATCATGACGATCTCCATCGGCCACCGCAGTCTGAGCATAGCATCGCCGGGCAATATCCTGCTCTGGCTGATCGCCGCCTTTCACATGCTGCTCGCGGCAACTCTCATTGCGGTATTGCTGTCGGTCTCGCCGGCTGCCGCAGCCGATGATGTCGCCTGCACCGGCCGCAACATCCTCACGGATCTCAAACAGAGCGACCCCGCGCGCTACGCGGAAGTCGTGAAGGAGGGCGATGCCGTGCCGAATGGCAAGGGCATCTTCTGGAAGATCGAAAAGCAGGGAATAGCGCCCTCCTGGCTGCTCGGCAGCATGCATGTGACCGATCCCCGCGTGCTCAACCTGCCGCCCCGTGCGCAGGCTGCGCATGATGCCGCCAATACGATCATCATCGAGTCTGACGAGATCCTCGACGAGAAGAAGGCCTCCGCGGCCCTTCTCATGCGCCCGGAACTGATGATGTTCACCGATGGAACGACCATCGAGAAGCTTTTGTCGCACGAAGACTATGCGCGACTGGAACAAGGCCTGAAGGAACGCGGCATTCCGCTCGCCGCTGTTTCTCGGATGCGGCCCTGGATGATATCGAGCGTCGTTGCGTTGCCGGGCTGCGAGATGGCACGTAAGGCGAAGGGCGTTCAGTTCCTCGACCAGAAGATCGCGACGGACGCCATCGCATCAGGCAAGCAGGTCAAGGGACTAGAAACCCTTGCCGAACAACTGCAAGCGATGGCCGAGCTTCCGACCGACTTTCACCTGAAATCGCTGATCGAGACGCTGGCGCTCGGTTCCAAGATGAACGACGTCGTCGAGACGATGACCGATCTCTACCTCTCCGGCGACATCGGCATGACGATCCCGATGCTGAAGACTGTGTCACCCGACAATAAGGACGATGACGGCGACTACGCCGCCTTCGAGCAGCGCATTATCCTCGTCCGCAACAAGGTGATGGCTGAACGCGCCGCTCCGATTCTGGCCAATGGCAACGTCTTCATGGCCGTCGGGGCCCTGCATCTGCCGGGTGAAGGCGGCGTCATCGAGTTGCTGCGCAAGCAGGGCTTCACGGTCACCGCCGTCAACTAACGCCCGACCGTCATCCGCCTGAGAACGTTCGTCTTCCAGTAGAACTGGTGGACAAGTGCACCTGCGACATGGGCAGCGATCAGTACCCAGAGGATCACCTTCAGCACGTCGGCATGGAGAGACCCGGCGGTATTCGCTCCGAAATAATAGGCGGCGATCCCCGTCAGCGGCATCACGAAGATGAATGCGTAAAGACCGACGTGAACGGCCTTTGCCGCCACGCGAAATAGCAAGGGCTCGTCCTCAATTTCCGCAGGCGCGCCCTGGAGCAAGCGCAGACAGACGCGAACGATCGCAAGCACGAGGATCGCGATGCCGACATAGGCATGAATATTGGCTGCTGCGACTTGGTCTGCGGATGGAACGTTGCCGTGACGCATCGCGCGGTGCCATTCGTTCATTCCGTCGGGAAACAGAAGATTGAAGAAGATCAGCAGCGCCATGCCCCAATGAAGCAGGCGTTGCGGCAGGCTGAATGCATCGACGGGTGTGGACCGCATGGGTTGCCCCCTGAACAATTTTAGAACCGTTCAAAAGTAAAACGGCCGCCTGTCATGAGACAAGCGGCCGGACGCATATTGCCGAAATTTAATATTACATATGGATCGGCTTGGCGAAGGCGGCGAGAGCCGCTTCCTTGACCGCTTCCGACATGGTCGGGTGCGCGTGGCAAGTGCGGCCGAGGTCTTCGGCGGAACCGCCGAATTCCATCAGCACGGCGATCTCGTGGATCATTTCGCCGGCGCCGAAACCGACGATGTGGCCGCCGAGGACGCGGTCGGTGGTCTTGTCCGACAGGATCTTCACGAAGCCGTCCGTCGCCAGCATCGCGCGCGCGCGGCCGTTTGCCGTGAACGGGAACTTGCCGACCTTGTAGGCGACGCCAGCGGCCTTCAGCTCTTCCTCGGTCTTGCCGACGGAGGCGACTTCGGGCTGCGTGTAGACGACGCTCGGAATAACGTCGTAGTTCACATGGCCATGCTGGCCGGCGAGGATTTCGGCGAGCGCCACGCCCTCGTCTTCAGCCTTGTGCGCCAGCATCGGGCCCTTCACCACGTCGCCGATCGCGTAGATTCCGGCAACATTGGTGCGGAAGTGACCGTCGATCTCGACGCGGCCACGATTGTCGAGCGCAACGCCTGCTTCTTCGAGACCAAGGCCGGCCGTGTAGGGAATGCGGCCGGTGGAGATCAGCACGACATCGGCTTCGACTGTCTGCGCGGCACCGCCGGCGACCGGCTCGAAGGTCACCTTCGCGCCCTTGCCACCCTTTTCGACGCCAGTCACCTTGGAGCTCAGGTTGATGTCGACGCCCTGCTTGGCGAGCATGCGCTGGAACTGCTTGGAGACATCGCCATCCATCGCGCCAAGGATCTTGTCGAGATATTCGATGACGGTGACCTTGGCGCCGAGGCGCGACCAGACCGAGCCGAGCTCGAGGCCGATGACGCCGCCGCCGACGACGATCATCGTCTCCGGTACCTTCTCAAGCGCGATCGCGCCGGTGGAGGAAACGATCACCTTCTCGTCGATGTCGACCTTCACGCCGGGGATGCCGGCAACGTCGGAGCCGGTGGCGATGACGATGTTCTTGCCTTCGATCTCCTGGACCTTGCCGTCTTCGGACGTAACCGAGACCTTACCGGCCGAGATGATCTTGCCGGTGCCGATGAAGCTGTCGATCTTGTTCTTCTTGAACAGGAAGGCGACGCCGTCGACGTTCGACTTCACGGTGGCATCCTTGTGCGCCATCATCTTGTCGAGGTTCAGCTTGGGTGCAGCCACCTCAATACCGAGCGCGTCCATGCCGTGGCCGGCCTGATGGAACATTTCGGAGGCGTGCAGCAGCGCCTTGGACGGGATGCAGCCGACGTTGAGGCAGGTGCCGCCGAAGGTCGCGCGCTTTTCGATGACGGCGACCTTGAGGCCGAGCTGGGCGGCCTTGATGGCAGCGACGTAGCCGCCGGGGCCGGTTCCGATAACGATCACATCATAGGACATTGTTTCTTTTCCTTTTCGTTATTTGCTTAGTCAGCCGCGCGGGCGAGTGCGAGGCGGAAACCGAAGCCGACCAAAGCGGCGCCGGTGATGCGGTTGAACCATTTGCCGCTTGCGATGAAGCGGTCTCGAATGGGCTTTACGGTGAAGAAGGTGGAGACGCCGGCAAACCAGGCGACGAGCGCAGTGGCCATGCCGATACCGTAGCTGAACTGGATCAGACCGGGCGTGTCATGATGAACAAGCGTCGAGAACAGCGACAGGAAGAACAGAACCGGCTTCGGATTGAGCGCGTTGGTGACGAACCCCATGCTCAGGCACTTCAGCGCCGAGATCGGCTTGCGATCTTCTTCAGTCACGCTGATCTCGGCCACGTTGAAGCCCGGCGCCCGAAACGACTTGATGCCAAGATAGACGAGATAGGCAACACCCGCCCACTTGATCATCGCGAACAGCATCAGCGACTTGGAGACGATGAGGCCGAGGCCCAGGATCGTGTAGCTGATGTGGAAGAGCAGCGAAAAGCCCATGCCAAGGCCAGTCATGACGGCCGCGCGCCGGCCGTGAACGATGCTCTGGCGAAGGATCACGGCGAAGTCGGCGCCCGGCACGACGATGAATATCGAGAAGACGGCCATCAGGCCCAGAAATTCGAAAACGTACTGCATCTCAAAGGCCCTCGTACCCTAGCGGCCACCGCTTACGTTGAGTATGGCGCCCGTTATATAGGAAGCCGTCGGCGAGAGCAGGTAGAGGACCGCATCGGCGACTTCCTCGGCCGTCCCCGAGCGCTGCATCGGAATGCTGGATGCCATGTCGCGCGCGCGGTTGGGCAGGCCACCGGAGGCATGAATATCGGTATCAATGACGCCGGGACGGATGGCATTCACTCGCACGCCCTCGGTAGCCACCTCGCGCGACAGGCCGATCGTGAACGTATCGATTGCAGCCTTGGAAGCCGCATAGTCGACATACTGCGACGCCGACCCGAGGACCGCCGCCATGGACGAGATATTGACGATCGATCCACCCTTGCCGCCATGCTTCGACGACATGCGACGCACCGCCTCGGAAGCACAGAGGATCGACCCCGTGACGTTGATACGCATCATCCGCTCGAGACGTTCGACACTCATCTCGTCGACACGCTGCGGCGCGTCGACGATGCCGGCATTGTTCACGAGGCCATCAAGCCGCCCGAAATGCCGATCGACTGCTTCGAACATCGCAATGATATCTTGCGCGTTGCCAACATCGCCCTGGATCGCGATCGCGTCGCCACCTTCTGCCCGAACCTCCGCGACAACAACATCGGCGGCCGCACGGTTCGCGGCGTAGTTCACCGCAACATTCCATCCCTGCCTGGCGGCAAGGCGGCACACTGCGGCGCCTATGCCCGGCTGCCGCCGGTGACGAGAAGAACGGGCCGCCCTGTCATTTCGCGCACTCCTTGAAGGTCAGCAAATCCCACGGCGCGACGGTCGCCTTGTCCTTACCCCAGATCTTCGACTGCCGGATCGCGGGACCGAGACCGGGCAGCAGGATCGTATCAGCCGCTGCTGCGGTTTCAGGCGGGAGATTGTCGATTTTGCCCGTGGCGTCGGCGCCGTAGACCGGACCCTGCCAGATCGTACAAGCGTCGAGGTCTGCGCCGGTCGCATCGCCGTCGGGGCATTGGAACATCAGGATACCCGCAGCCCGCGCCGGATCCTCGGAGGGCATGACATAACCGTCGAGTTCCAGGGAGGTCTTCAACACCTTCAACGTGAAGAAGTTGCTGGCGGAAGCCGCCTCCGAAGCGATCGGCTTGAAACGCAGTTCGTAGGCACCATCCCTGTCGGCATAGACGGCGCTGGCCTGCTTGCAATCGGGAGCGCCGACAGCCGCCATTGGCAAGCTCAGCAGAAACGCCAGCGAAGCTCCAACCTTGCCAGCGGCACGGTGCAGCATCATACGCCCTGTGGAGATTGCCAGCGACATTCCGCGCCCCGAGGTGAAAAGGGCCGCTCGCGCGGCCCAGTCGATTGCTTAGAGATCGAGAACCAGACGCTCCGGATCTTCCAGGCTTTCCTTGACGCGAACGAGGAAGGTCACTGCTTCCTTACCATCGACGATACGGTGATCGTAGGAGAGAGCGAGGTACATCATCGGACGGATGACGATCTGGCCGCCGACAACAACCGGACGATCCTGGATCTTGTGCATGCCGAGGATACCGGACTGCGGTGCGTTCAGGATCGGCGAGGACATCAGCGAGCCGTAGACGCCACCGTTGGTGATGGTGAAGGTACCGCCCTGCATGTCGGCCATCGAGAGCGAGCCGTCACGAGCAGCCTTTGCCAGACGTGCCAGTTCCTTTTCGACTTCGGCGATCGACATCTGGTCGGCATCGCGGATAACCGGGACGACGAGGCCCTTGTCCGTACCGACGGCCATGCCGATGTGGCAGAAGTTCTTGTAGATGATGTCGGTGCCGTCGATCTCGGCGTTGACAGCCGGCAGTTCCTTCAGCGCGTGGGTGATGGCCTTGGTGAAGAAGCCCATGAAGCCGAGCTTCACGCCATGCTTCTTTTCGAAGACGTCCTTGTACTTGGCGCGCAGGTCCATGACAGCCTTCATGTCCACCTCGTTGTAGGTGGTCAGCATGGCGGCCGTGTTCTGTGCATCCTTCAGGCGCTTGGCGATCGTCTGGCGCAGGCGCGTCATCTTCACGCGCTCTTCGCGACCGGCATCCTCGACCGTCGACGGACCGCGTGCGGCGACCGGAGCGGCAGGCGCCGCGGCGGCTGCCGGAGCGGAAATGCCCTTGGCAACGGCAGCGATCACGTCACCCTTCAGAACCTGGCCGCGCTTGCCGGATCCATCGACCTGATCGCCAGACAGGTTGTTCTCGGCGAGCATCTTGGCGGCAGCCGGGGCCGGCGGCATGGAGGAAGCAGCAGCGACAGGAGCAGCAGCGGCGGCAACGGGTGCAGGAGCAGCGGCAGCGGGTTCAGCAGCCTTTGCCGGAGCGGCGGCAGCAGCGCCCGCACCTTCGGCGATCTGGCCGAGCAGTGCGCCAAGACCGACGGTCTCGCCAGCCTGAGCAACGATTTCGGACAGCGTGCCGGAAACCGGAGCCGGTACTTCGATGGTCACCTTGTCGGTTTCAAGCTCGAGAATCGGCTCGTCGGCCTTGATGGCGTCGCCCACCTTCTTGAACCAGGTACCGACGGTTGCCTCGCTGACGGATTCACCGAGAGTTGGAACGCGGATTTCTGTGGCCATTGTTCAAATCCTGAATTTTGATCGTTGTAATGTTTGACGGCGTTCCGACAGCGGAGGCCGAAGAACGAATTAATGCGAAGAGGAAGCGACATATCGCTCCCTCTTCGATCTCATTCTCTTAGCCGCCCAGCGCATCCTCAAGGAATGCGGCGAGCTGCGACAAATGCTTGGACATCAGGCCGGTTGCGGGCGATGCCGCGGCCGGACGACCAGTGTAGCGGACGCGCTGGTACTTCGCATCGATATGGGCAAGCACCCATTCCAGATACGGATCGATGAACGACCATGCGCCCATGTTCTTGGGCTCTTCCTGGCACCAGACCATCTCCGCGTTCCGGAAGCGGCTGAGCTCGTTGATGAGCGCCTTTGCCGGGAACGGATAGAGCTGTTCGACGCGCAGCAGGTACACATCGTCGATGCCGCGCTTTTCGCGCTCTTCCAGAAGGTCGTAGTAGACCTTGCCGGAGCACATGACGACACGGCGGATCTTCGCGTCCTTCTGCAGCTTGATCGGGCCGTCCTTGATGACCTCCGCATCGTCCCACAGGAGGCGATGGAAGGAGGACTCGCCGGCAAGTTCCGCGAGGGTCGAGACAGCCCGCTTGTGGCGCAGCAGCGACTTCGGTGTCATCAGGATCAGCGGCTTGCGGAAGTCTCGCTTCAGCTGCCGACGCAGGATGTGGAAGTAGTTCGCCGGCGTCGTGACGTTGGCAACCTGCATGTTGTCTTCTGCGCACATCTGCAGCCAGCGCTCGAGACGGGCGGACGAGTGCTCCGGACCCTGGCCTTCGTAGCCGTGCGGCAGCAGGCAGACGAGACCGGACATGCGCAGCCACTTGCGTTCGCCAGACGAAATGAACTGGTCGAACACGACCTGTGCACCGTTGGCGAAGTCGCCGAACTGGGCTTCCCAGAGCGTCAGCGCGTTCGGGCGGGCCAGCGAGTAACCGTACTCGAAGCCGAGAACCGCTTCTTCCGACAGCATCGAGTTGATGACTTCGTAGCGCGCCTGGGTCGGCGACAGGTTGGCGAGCGGGATGTAGCGCTCTTCCGTTTCCTGATCGTAGAGCACCGAGTGGCGCTGCGAGAAGGTGCCGCGTTCGCAATCCTGACCGGAAAGGCGGATCTTGTGACCTTCGGTGACGAGCCCGCCGAACGCCAGCGCTTCCGCCGTTGCCCAGTCGATGCCTTCGCCAGTCGAGATCATGTTGGCGCGGTTTTCCATGAAGCGCTGGATCGTGCGGTGCGCATGGAAGCCTTCCGGGATCTCGGACAGCTTGCGGCCGATATCTTTCAGCTGCTTCATCGGCACAGCGGTCTTGCCGCGGCGCTGCTCGTCGGCATTGTCGGCCGTGCGCAGGCCAGCCCACTCGCCGTCCAGCCAGTCGGCCTTGTTCGGCTTGTAGCTCTGGCCAGCATCGAACTCCTGTTCGAGGTGCGCACGCCAGTCCGCCTTCATCTTTTCGACTTCGCCGTCGGTCAGGAGACCTTCTCCAACAAGACGATCCGCATAGATCTGCAGGACGGTCTTGTGAGCGCGGATGACCTTATACATCTTCGGCTGCGTGAAGGACGGCTCGTCGCCTTCGTTGTGGCCGTAGCGGCGGTAGCAGAACATGTCGACGACGACAGGCTTGTGGAACTTCATGCGAAATTCCATGGCGATCTTGGCGGCGTAGACGACAGCTTCCGGATCGTCACCGTTGACGTGCAGGATCGGCGCTTCGATCATCTTGGCGACGTCGGACGGATATGGCGACGAGCGCGAGAAGGCCGGGTTCGTGGTGAAGCCGATCTGGTTGTTGATGATGACGTGCATCGTGCCGGCA
Source organism: Rhizobium grahamii (assembly GCF_009498215.1). NCBI lineage: Bacteria > Pseudomonadati > Pseudomonadota > Alphaproteobacteria > Hyphomicrobiales > Rhizobiaceae > Rhizobium > Rhizobium grahamii. The sequence continues at coordinate 3,110,673 of NZ_CP043498.1, forward strand.
ACGCGGTGACCGCGCAGACCGGAAAGGCCGAGGATTTCGGCAATCACGCCCTGGCCGGCGAATGCCGCGTCACCGTGGATCAGCAGCGGCAGAACCTTGGCACGCTCGGACAGAGGGATGGTGTCGCCGTCCCAGACGGTCGCGCCCATGTCCTGCTTGGCGCGGGCTTTGCCCATGACAACCGGGTCGACGATTTCAAGGTGCGACGGGTTGGCCGTCAGCGAAACGTGGACCTTGTTGCCGTCGAACTCGCGGTCGGACGATGCGCCAAGATGGTACTTGACGTCGCCGGAACCCTCGACTTCGTCAGGTGCGTAGGAACCGCCCTTGAACTCGTGGAAGATGGCACGGTGCGGCTTGCCCATGACCTGGGAGAGCACGTTGAGGCGGCCGCGGTGGGCCATGCCGAACACCGCTTCCTTGAGGCCGAGGCTGCCGCCGCGCTTCAGGATTTGTTCCAGCGCCGGGATCAGCGATTCACCGCCGTCGAGACCGAAGCGCTTGGTGCCCTTGAACTTGACGTCGAGGAACTGTTCATAGCCTTCGGCTTCGACGAGCTTGGCAAGGATCGCCTTCTTGCCCTCTGGCGTGAAAGCAACACCCTTGTCCGGACCTTCGATCCGTTCCTGGATCCAGGCCTTTTCCTCGGGGTTCGAGATGTGCATGAACTCGACGCCGAGAGTCGAGCAGTATGTGCGCTCGAGGATCTCGATCATCTGCGGGATGGTCGCGTATTCGAGACCGAGCACGTTGTCGATGAAGATCTTGCGATCGTTGTCAGCGGCGGTGAAACCGTAGTTTTCCGGCGACAGTTCCTTGTAGTCTTCAACCGGAGCAGCAATCCCGAGCGGATCGAGCTTGGCGTGCAGGTGGCCGCGCATGCGATAAGCGCGGATCATCATGATAGCGCGGACGGAGTCACGCGTCGCCTGCAGGATGTCGGCACCATCGGTCGGCTTGCCGGCGGCTTCCGCCTTGCCCTTGACCTTGGTTTCGATGATCTTTTCTACCGTACCCCAATCGCCATCGAGCGCTGAAACAAGATCGCTCTTCGGCTGCAGGGGCCAATTCTTCTTGCGCCAGGAGGCACCCTTGGCCGCCTTCTTCACATCGTCAGGATTGTCTTCGAGCGCCTTGAAGAAGGACTGCCATTCCTGATTGACCGAGCTCGGGTCTTCTTCGTAGCGCGCATACAGCTGCTCGATGTAAGCAGCGTTGGCGCCATCCAGGAACGAGGTGATCTGAAACTGCTCGTTGGCTTCTTGCCGTGCCATGGTTACACGCGGACGCTTTCGCCCGCCTCCTGACTTGTGATTTTGCCGGATACTCGACCGGCTTGCCGCATCTATCGTTAGCCGCCTGTCCGCGGCTCATTTCAATTCTAGGTCAAAAACCCGGGCAGACGGTTCGGCCGCTGCCCGGGATATAGATTGGTTTAGCCCTTGAGGACTTCAACCAGCGTCTTGCCGAGGCGTGCCGGTGAAGGCGAAACCTTGATGCCGGCCGCTTCCATGGCAGAGATCTTGGATTCCGCATCGCCCTTGCCGCCGGAAACGACTGCACCGGCGTGGCCCATGGTGCGGCCCTTCGGAGCGGTCCGGCCGGCAATGAAGCCTGCCATCGGCTTCTTGCGGCCCTTCTTGGCTTCGTCGATCAGGAACTGGGCTGCGTCTTCTTCAGCCGAGCCGCCGATTTCGCCGATCATGATGATCGAGGTCGTGGCTTCGTCGGCCAGGAACATCTCGAGCACGTCGATGAACTCGGTGCCCTTGACCGGGTCGCCGCCGATGCCGACAGCCGTCGTCTGGCCGAGGCCTTCGTTCGACGTCTGGAACACAGCTTCGTAGGTCAGCGTGCCGGAGCGCGAGACGATACCGACCGAACCCTTGCGGAAGATCGAGCCCGGCATGATACCGATCTTGCATTCTTCCGGCGTCAGGATACCCGGGCAGTTCGGTCCGAGCAGGCGCGACTTCGACTTGTCGAGCTTGGCCTTGACCCGCACCATGTCCATGACCGGGATACCCTCGGTGATGCAGGTGATGAACGGGATCTCGGCGTCGATCGCCTCGATGATCGCATCGGCAGCACCTGCCGGCGGAACGTAGATGACCGAAGCGTCGGCACCGGTGCGTTCCTTGGCTTCGGCAACCGAAGCGAAGATCGGCAGGGATTCGCCCTTCGAGCCGGTCCAGGTTTCACCCCCCTTCTTCGGATGGATACCGCCGACCATCTGCGTGCCGTAGTAAGCCAGCGCCTGTTCGGTGTGGAAGGTGCCGGTCTTGCCGGTCAGGCCCTGAACGAGAACCTTGGTATTCTTGTTTACGAGAATAGACATCTAATCAGGTCCTCAAATTAGGCGTTGATCGCCGCGACGATCTTCTTGGCGGCATCGTCGAGATCGTCAGCTGCCGTGATCGCGAGACCGGATTCGTTGAGGATCTTCTTGCCGAGCTCGACATTGGTGCCTTCGAGGCGAACGACGAGCGGAACCTTGAGGCCGACTTCCTGAACCGCGGCGACAACGCCTTCGGCGATGACGTCGCACTTCATGATGCCACCGAAGATGTTGACGAGGATGCCCTCGACCTTCGGGTCAGCGGTGATGATCTTGAAGGCAGCCGCGACCTTCTCCTTGCCGGCGCCACCGCCGACGTCGCAGAAGTTTGCCGGCTCCTTGCCGTAAAGCTTGATGATGTCCATCGTCGCCATGGCGAGACCGGCGCCGTTGACCATGCAGCCGATGTTGCCGTCGAGAGCAACGTAAGCGAGGTCCCACTTGGAGGCTTCGATTTCCTTGGCGTCTTCTTCGGTCTCGTCGCGCAGCGCCTTGACATCGTCATGGCGGAACAGCGCGTTGCCGTCGAACGACATCTTGGCGTCGAGCACGCGCAGATGGCCGTCCTTCATGACGATCAGCGGGTTGACTTCAAGGAGAGCCATGTCCTTTTCGCCGAACGCCTTGTAGAGCGCCGGGAACAGCGACTTGGCGTCTTCGGCGGCAGCACCGGAGAGCTCGAGAGCCTTGACGATCTTGGCGATGTCGTCAGCCGTTACGCCGGTTTCCGGGTTGATAGCGATCGTGTGGATCTTCTCCGGCGTGTCGTGGGCGACAGCCTCGATGTCCATGCCGCCTTCGGTCGAAACAACGAAGGCAACCTGACCGACCGAGCGATCGACCAGCAGCGAGCAATAGAGTTCGCGTTCGATGTCGGCGCCGTCTTCGATGTAGAGGCGGTTGACCTGCTTGCCGGCTTCGCCCGTCTGCGCCGTTACCAGCGTGTTGCCGAGCATTTCCTTGGCGTGAGCGACGACTTCGTCGATCGACTTGGCAAGGCGAACGCCACCCTTGGCATCGGGTCCGAGTTCCTTGAACTTGCCCTTGCCGCGGCCGCCAGCATGGATCTGGCTCTTGACCACGTAGAGCGGGCCCGGCAGCGACTTCGCGGCGGCTTCGGCTTCCTCGACCTTGAGGATCGCAACACCCTTCGCGACCGGCGCGCCATAGCCCTTCAGCAGAGCCTTGGCCTGATATTCATGAATATTCATGGGTCTATTCCTGTTTGGATTACGTCAGCGCCGATTGATTACTTGAGCGCAGGCGCGATGTTGATGCAGGCTTCGCACAGGCCGGCGACAGCAGCGACCGACTTGTCGAAGGCTTCCTTTTCGGCCTTGTTGAGGTCGATCTCGATGATGCGCTCGACGCCGCCCGCACCGATGACGGTGGGAACGCCGACATACATGTCCTTGACGCCGTACTGACCCGAGAGATGAGCGGCGGCCGGCAGAACACGCTTCTTGTCCTTGAGGAAGGATTCAGCCATTTCGATCGCCGAGGCAGCCGGTGCGTAGTAGGCGGAGCCGGTCTTCAGCAGGCCGACGATCTCAGCACCGCCGTCGCGGGTGCGCTGAATGATTTCTTCGAGGCGCTCCTTGGTAACCCAACCCATGGTGACGAGATCCGTGAGCGGAATGCCGCCGACGGTCGAGTAGCGAGCGAGCGGCACCATCGTGTCGCCGTGGCCGCCGAGAACGAACGCGGTGACGTCCTGAACCGAAACGTTGAATTCCTTGGAGAGGAACAGGCGGAAGCGCGAGCTGTCCAGCACGCCGGCCATGCCGACGACCTTGTTGGCCGGAAGACCCGAGAACTTCTGCAGCGCCCAGACCATGGCGTCGAGCGGGTTGGTGATGCAGATCACGAAGGCGTTCGGGGCATACTTCTTGATGCCGGCGCCGACCTGTTCCATGACCTTGAGGTTGATGCCGAGCAGGTCGTCGCGGCTCATGCCCGGCTTGCGGGCGACGCCGGCGGTAACGATGCACACATCCGCACCTTCGATCGCGGAATAGTCGCTGGCACCCGTCAGGTTGGCATCGAAGCCCTCGACCGGAGAGGACTGAGCGATGTCGAGGCCCTTACCCTGAGGAATGCCATCAGCGATATCGAAGAGAACGATGTCGCCCAGCTCCTTCAGGCCGGCGAGATGCGCCAGCGTGCCACCAATCATGCCAGAACCAATGAGTGCGATCTTGTTACGCGCCATTTCGCTGTTTCCTTTGCGATCAAAATTCGTCAGGCGACGCGCGGGGGCATCGCCCAATGGGGCAATCGCATAGACCCAATGCCAAAAAATGGCAAACGATTATTTTTGAGCGAGGAATTTCAATCGGTTAGATACTAAAACTCTTACGTAAACGTAAGAAAATTCGTCAACAAAACGTTACTCTGCGGCCCGCCGCTCGTTGTGCAGGGCTAGATATTCCGCACTCCGCATTTCGAAAAGACGCGAGACTGTACGATCGAATTCGAACCCCTCGGTACCACGCGCTTGTGTCAGCAAGTTTTCAGGCATCGCTGCGGCGGACACATAGAGCCGCACTGCATGGTCGTAAAGCGTATCGATCAAAATGATGAACCGCTTGATCTGATTCCGCTTCTCGGGGCCAAGCAACGGCACATGGTCGACGAAGACCGCATCGAACCGTTCCGCGATGGCCAAAAAATCCGATGCGCCGAGCGGCTTGTCGCAAAGATCGCTGAAGGAGAACCGCGCAATGCGATCAACCGCCCGAGGAACGTGTATCGACCGACCTTTCATCGGGATTTCGGTCGGCTGCACCTTCCGCCCGTGCAACGCCTGCATCCAGGATGCGTCCATCGCCATATCGGCGCGCTCGTCCAGCGGCGTCAGATAAACGGGCTGGCTACCGAGCTTCTCCATCCGGTAGTCGGTTGGAGAGTCGAGGCTGACAACATCGGCATGCTGCTTCAGGAGATCGACGAAGGGGAGAAACAGGCTACGGTTCAGCCCATCCCGGTAAAGATTGTCAGGCTCGACATTCGACGTCGCCACCAGCACGCAGCCGCGCCGGAAAAGCTCCGAGAAAAGCCGGGACAGGATCATCGCATCGGCAATGTCAGTGACGGTGAATTCGTCGAAGCATAGTAGTTCGGCCTCATCATAGAGAGCAGCCGCCACGACAGGGATCGGATCGGCCTGCTTTGTCTCGCCGTTCTTCAGCTTCAGACGATGGGCGGCAATTCGGTTATGCGCATCGGCCATGAATTCGTGGAAGTGCGCGCGGCGCTTCTTCGCCGATGGTGCCAGGGCGAAAAACATGTCCATCAGCATCGTCTTGCCGCGGCCGACGCTACCGTGAATGTAGAGCCCTTTGACAGCTTCCGATGGCTTCTTCTTGTTGGCGAACAGCCAACCGAGGGCACTGGATTTGGCCGCTGGACGGCGCTGCTTCAGTCCGGACAGAACCCGATCCAGGCATTTCGCCACGTGCATCTGGGCTGAATCGACTTGAAGCGCACCCGAAGCCGTCAGCGACTTCAATTGTTCGCTGACGCTCAGGGAGTAGTCCGGCATGGGTTGCATAAGGGGTCCGCCTATGGACGATCGGCGGCCCGAGCCGCCGTATCACTTAACGGCTGAGGCTGATTTGCTGTCCGCTGTTGGTCTGGCCGCTGAAGGCATTGTCGGCGGTCTTGTAGACGCTGCCGATCTGGTTGCCGCTGCGGTCCTTCAGGATGACCTGCTTGCCGGAGACTTCCCAGGAGCCCATGGCCGTCAGTTCACCGGCGCAGCCGCGCGTACCGCCGCGCGATCCGCTTCCGAGGTTTGTGAGCGTCAGGAACATGTCGCACGAACCGTTGACCCGCCAGCTGCCGACCATCGATTCCTTGGTGACATCCATCGCATTCGCCGCCATGGCGCCGGGCTGTGCACCGGCGACGGGTGCGGTGTTAGACGGAGCGGCCGGGAATTGCGAGGAGCCGGTCGGCGGCGGAAGCTGCCCGCCCTGAACGGATGGCACCGGCTGAGCTGTCAACGGCGCGGGAGCAGCGCTGTAGCTTGCTACATTGTACGCGGTGCGCTGGCAGCCAGCTAACGACAGAATGACTACGACACCTGTCGCCATATGTCTGAACTGCATCATGATACTCCTGATTTTTCCAGTATTGTCCCGAAGTTGCCGCGCAATCACGGCGGAATTATCTTGAAAGGCTGTATTGAATCAAGCCAGCGCAGGGAGATTTTGTGTCGAAGTGAGAGCAACGCCGTACCTGCGAGACAAATTTGGCGCAATGCCGGGCAGATCAAGGCTTCGTGATCGGATAAAGAAAAGGGCTGCATCTGCAGCCCTTTTGCTTCGAACGATCAGACGCGGCGCTCGACCATCATCTTCTTGATCTCGGCGATCGCCTTGGCCGGGTTCAGTCCCTTCGGGCAGGTCTGCGCGCAGTTCATGATGGTGTGGCAGCGATACAGGCGGAACGGATCCTCGAGATTGTCGAGACGCTCGCCGGTCGCTTCGTCGCGAGAATCGATCAGCCAGCGGTAGGCCTGCAGGAGAACGGCCGGACCGAGATAACGGTCGCCGTTCCACCAGTAGCTGGGACAGGAGGTGGAGCAGCAGGCGCACAGAATGCACTCATAGAGGCCATCGAGCTTCTGGCGATCCTCGTGGCTCTGCTTCCATTCCTTCGCCGGCGTCGGCGAAACCGTCTTCAGCCAGGGCTCGATCGAACGGTGCTGCGCATAGAAGTTGGTCAGGTCCGGAACCAGATCCTTGACGACGGGCATGTGCGGAAGCGGATAGATCTTCACCGAACCGTTGATCTCGTCCATGCCCTTGGTGCAGGCGAGCGTGTTGGTGCCATCGATGTTCATCGCGCAGGAACCGCAGATGCCCTCGCGACAGGAACGGCGCAGCGTCAGCGTCGGGTCGATGTTGTTCTTGATGTAGAGAAGACCGTCGAGCACCATCGGGCCGCAGTTGTCGACATCGATGTAGAACGTATCGATCGACGGGTTCTGACCATCATCCGGGCTCCAGCGGTAGACACGGAATTCGCGAGTATTCTTCGCACCTTCAGGCTTCGGCCATGTCTTGCCTTCGCGCATCTGGGAGTTCTTGGGAAGAGCGAGTTCAACCATTGCTGGACCTCAATCCTTGGCGGCCAGAGCCGCCCCTTCGTTATATGATAAATCTGTAGGAGACCAAGCTGCAATCCGCGCGCCGAGCAGGCGCCACGGGCGACCTTCGAGCGCGTGCCACCACACCGAGAGGCGCAGGCCGAAACGGCGAACGGCAAGCCATGCATTCCAGAGAGGCGCAGCGTTGCGACGCTTGCGCTTGTTTGCCGAACGATCGCCCTGCATCGTGCTTTCCGTACCGGACTGCCGGATAACCCATGGCGAGACATGAGCAATCGAGCAGCCATGCAGCCCGGGGCTCCAGAGGAAATCGTCGACAGGCATATGTATGCGGGCAACCGCTTCGACGAGGCGGCTCGCAGCCGATCGGGTCAGCACGTAGCCGGCAGCACCGGAGCGCGGGCGGAACGAGCGAACGAGCTGGCTTTGGCCAAGTGTTTCGGCCGGAACGACGAGACGTCCGCCACGACGCGGCGTGCCTTCGAGCTTGATGATATCGATAGCCCTCGCCCGCGACACGATTTCGGTCATCGTGTCTTCGAACCCGGCGTAAGGTTCCGCATCATCTTCGAGGATGAGCGCGAGATCGTGATCCGATTCGAGAAACTGTTGCCAGGCCAGCACGTGGCCTGAAAGGCAGGCTTCTTCGACCAGCGTGAATACGCGGTTTCGAAAAGCACTCCAGCCGATGCCATCGGGAGGAAGATCGAGCGTCTGGCCACGCACGGCAAGAACGCCGTCGCGATCGATCCGCGCGTCGATGCCCTTCACGCGATGCAGCGGCCAGCGCAGTTTCCCGAAATGCCCCTCGATTGCGGCCCAACGATCAGGCGAACGATCCAGGTTGATTGCGTAGATGCCAAGCGACCTCTCACGAATGGTCGGCGACGCAGCAGCCTTTGCTGCGCCGTAAGAACCATTTTGTGAGAGGGTTTCTGCCATGCTTAGTACACGCGAGCCTTCGGTGCGATCTTCTGCGGATCGATGCCATCAGCGATGAGATCGGTATGAACGGGGCGATAGTCGAGCTTGACGTCACCCGCGTCGTTGACCCAGGCGAGCGTATGCTTGCGCCAGTTTTCGTCGTCGCGGCCGGCGAACTTGCCTTCCGTGTAGTCCTCGCGGGCGTGCGAACCACGGCTCTCCTTGCGCGCTTCGGCGCCGTAGATCGTCGTGATGGCGTTGGCCATCAGGTTCTGCAGTTCCAGCGTCTCGACGAGGTCGGAATTCCAGATCATCGAACGGTCGGTGACCTTGATGTCGCGCATTTCCTGCCAGATCGCCGAGATGCGCTTGCAGCCCGATTCCAGCGATTCCTGCGTACGGAACACGGCCGCGTCTTCCTGCATGGCGCGCTGCATCTTTTCGCGCAGATGCGCCGTCGGCGTGCTGCCGCTGGCGTGGCGTATGCTGTCGAAGCGCTCCATGATCTTGTCGCAGGCCGCGACATTCAGATGCGGAACGGGTGCAGCGCGGTCGATGACCTCGCCGGCGCGGATCGCTGCGGCGCGACCGAAGACCACAAGGTCGATCAGAGAGTTGGAGCCGAGGCGGTTTGCACCGTGCACCGAGGCGCAACCGGCTTCACCGACGGCCATCAGGCCTGGGATGACACGTTCCGGATTGGAACTGTCGGCGTTCAGTACCTCGCCCCAATAGTTCGTCGGAATGCCGCCCATGTTGTAGTGAACGGTCGGCAGAACCGGGATCGGCTCGCGCGTCACGTCGACGCCGGCGAAGATCTTGGCGCTCTCGGAGATACCAGGCAGGCGCTCGTGCAGAACGGCCGGATCGAGGTGGTCGAGATGCAGGAAGATATGGTCCTTGGCTTTGCCAACACCACGACCTTCGCGGATCTCAAGCGTCATGCAGCGCGAAACCACGTCGCGCGAGGCAAGGTCTTTCGCCGAAGGCGCATAGCGTTCCATGAAGCGCTCACCCTCGGAGTTGACGAGGTAGCCGCCTTCACCGCGCGCGCCCTCGGTGATCAGACAGCCGGAGCCGTAGATGCCGGTCGGGTGGAACTGAACGAACTCCATGTCCTGCAAGGGCAGGCCGGCGCGGGCAACCATGCCGCCGCCGTCGCCGGTGCAGGTATGGGCCGAGGTAGCCGAGAAATAGGCACGGCCGTAGCCGCCGGTCGCCAGCACCACCATCTTGGCGGCAAAGCGATGGATCGTACCGTCGTCGAGGCACCAGGCGACGACGCCGGTGCAACGGCTGCCATCGTCAGACATGATCAGGTCGAGCGCGAAATACTCGATGAAGAACTCTGCGTTGTTGCGCAGCGACTGGCCATAGAGCGTGTGCAGGATGGCGTGGCCGGTGCGGTCGGCAACGGCGCAGGTGCGCTGTACCGGCGGGCCTTCGCCGAAGTTCTGCATGTGGCCGCCGAACGGACGCTGATAAATCTTGCCTTCCTCGTTACGCGAGAAGGGCACGCCGTAGTGCTCGAGTTCGTAGACTGCCTTCGGCGCCTCCATTGCGAGGTACTGCATCGCATCGACGTCGCCGAGCCAGTCGGAACCCTTCACGGTGTCGTAAAGGTGCCACTGCCAGCTATCAGGCGTCATGTTCTGCAGCGAAGCGGCGATGCCGCCCTGGGCTGCGACGGTGTGCGAGCGTGTCGGAAACACCTTGGTGATGCAGGCCGTGCGGAAACCCTGTTCGGCCATGCCGAGCGTCGCGCGAAGACCGGCGCCGCCGGCGCCAACGACGATCACATCATACGAGTGATCGACGTACTTGTAGGCCTTCCCATTCTGAGCGGGTGAAGTCGGTGCCATGATACGGTTATCCTACGAATGCAATTTTCAGAATGGCGAAGAGACAGAGCCCTGCCATCAGGATCGAGAAGAACGTGTTCAGCATCAGCAGGCCGATCTTGGCGAACTCGCCGTGCACGTAGTCCTCGATGATCACCTGCATGCCGAGTCGCATGTGAATGATACCAGAAATGACCATCAGACCCATCACAACAGCCACAAACGGATTCGACAGGGCGTGAACCACCTCGGCGTAGGGCTGGCCGGCGTGAACGATCATGAAGATGATGAAGAAAATGAAGAGCGGTACGTTGGCAACCGCAGTGACGCGCTGGCGCCAGAAATGATCGGTTCCTTCCTTGGCCGAGCCAAGGCCGCGAACCTTACCCAGAGGGGTGCGCATATCCATGAGAACAACCTTCAGAAGCGAATGAGGAAGCCGATCACCCAGACCAGCACGGTCAGACAGAGCGATATGACGATCGAAATCTTGGCCATCCTGGTCGAGACGGCCTTGTCGAAACCATAGCCGAGATCCCAGACGAAGTGACGAAAGCCGCCGACCATGTGGTGCAGAAGCGCCCAGGTATAGCCGAGGAGAACGAGCTTGCCGACGATGCTGCCGAGGATCCAGTTGACCCAGTCGTAATAAGCCTGACCGGTTGCCGCCGCGATCAGCCACCATGCAACAAGCAGAGTGCCGAAATAGAGAGCGCCACCGGTGATGCGGTGGACGATCGACATGAGCATGGTGGGGATTAGTTTGTAAACTTGCAAATGCGGCGACAGGGGCCGGTTATTTGTCACATTCGCCATCAGAACCTCGCGGCGTCTTCTCTGCGCTCCCGGATTTCGGGGCATTCAAAGCAACCACACGAATGACAAAATCCTTAGTGTGCGTTGCATCAAGGCGACGTTTAATCACGTAAGCCCCTAACGACAAGTATAATTGCTGGCCCGTCATAATTTAATCGATTTGCGTCAGCGGGCCGCAACAGGTGCGCTCGCCAGCACGGCCAAGGAAGCAATATTCGCCGCACAGTGGACACGGCGACGCTTTTGGAGCATTTTCATGTTAACGCTTTGTTAAGCATCCGATTTCCGGAGATAGACACGATGTCCGCGACTTCAAGACTTTTGGTGATCGCCGTTGCGGCAACTGTTGCATTGCCTGCACTGGCAGGTGATTTCGGCGGCTACCACGCGCCGCGCCATCGTGGCTTTGTTCATCGGGAACCGTTCACGGTCGGTCACCTGGGCTTCTCGGGTCGCCAAATCGCCTTCGGTCGACACCATGACGGCTTCGACAACCGTCCATGGCGTAATCGCCTGCTGAAGCGCTTCGACCGGCCGAACCAATCATATGGCCGTGGCAATGTAACAATCGTCCTGCAAGCGACCGGCAATGCGGCAAGCTTCGGAACCTATGCCGGCTCCTCCTATGCCTATGACGTCGACGGCGGAACGTATGTAACAGGTGGCGGCTATCGCTTTTATGCTGCAAGCGCGAAGCAGGCCCTGGCTCCGAAGGCCAAGGTCATCGATGTCGCGAAGGGCAATAGCTGCTCCTACGAGGCAGGCGTCTGCGTCATTCGCCCTTGAAGCGCCAGACAACGGTCTTCTTGACGTCGCTGTCCTCAAGGGCTCGCGTAACGGGAACTTCGTAGGTTGCGCAGAATGTCAGCCGTTCTCGGGCAGATAGCTTCGTCCGGGATCTCCGACCAGAACGACCACACCGTCAGCCGTCAGCCGCTCGAACCAGGGTATGATTTTGGCTGCGAAGTCTTTGTCATAGAAGACATCGCCCGCCAGAAGAATGTCCGCGTCGACATCGCTGCCGACGATATCGGTGGACTTGAACGTCAAATCGACTGCATTCAGATCCGCATTCAGCGCGACCGCCGTCTTGGCCCAGGGATCGATGTCGACGGCGGTGACGCTGGATGCGCCGGACATTCTCGCAGCGATCGCCACAAGACCGGATCCTGTCGCAAAATCGACGACCCGCTTGCTTCTGACGATGGCAGGCGTATCCAGCACATACCGTGCGAGCCCCTGCCCGCCAGCCCAGGCGAAAGCCCAGAACGGCGGCGGCAGACCGATCTCGGCAAGCTCGTCCTCCGTCTTCAGCCACAGTTCATGCGCCTCGCTCGCCAGATGCAGGCGGATTTCGGACACGTGCGGCGGCGCCATGACGCCGGTATTTGCGCGGATGAAGACGTCGGGATCTGTTTTCAAAGGGATCTCAGCGGGGCGGGTTGTCGAGGCCGCCCATCCGGCACACTTCGAGCCACTCGTCGTCGGTGACCGGCTGGACGGAGAGGCGCATCGAGGTAACCAGCGACATCTTCGCCAGTTTCTCGCTCGCCTTGACATCCTTCAGGCTGACAGGCTTCGGCATGTCGCGGACGGCGCGGATATCGACGCAATCCCAGCGCAAATCTTCCTTGGCCGTCGAATCCGGATGCGACAGCGCGCAGACCTCGACGATGCCCACGATCTCAAGACCATCATTGGAATGATAGAAGAAACCCTTGTCGCCGATCTGCATGGCACGCATGTTGTTTCGCGCCAGATAGTTGCGGACGCCGGTCCACTCAGTGCCTTCCTTGCCAGCTGCTTTCAGCTGTTCCCAGGAAAATGCCGAAGGCTCGGATTTGTAAAGCCAGTGCGCCACGTTCATGCTCCCGGATTGTTGAAGACCCAGTTGAACGGCTTCACCTCGACGCTCTCGAACAGGCCGGCCTTGGCGTAAGGATCGGCGTCCGCCAGCGCCGTCGCCGCCTCGATCGTGTCCGTCTCGACGATCACGAGGCTGCCACACGGCTTGCCGTCGGCATCGAGAAACGGACCCGCCATCTTCAGCGTACCTTCGGCGTTCAGCTTGTTGAGATGCTCAACGTGAGCCGGACGCGCTTCCATGCGTACGTTCAAGTGGCCTGGCTTGTCCTTGCAGAGAAAAGCAAAAAGCATTTCCGTCTCCTATTCGGTCGTGATCGGGCGCGTCATCAATTGATCCATGGCATCGGCGATGCCAAGGTTGCCATCGATAATAGCGGATATTGCATCCGTGATCGGCATGCTGATGCCGAGCGATCTCGCAAGCTGCGAGGCAACGGCGGCGGCAAACGCGCCCTCGACAAGCTGGCCGTGCGCCGGATCGTCGCGTTCGCCGCGGCCGAGCGCAATGCCAAAACGGAGATTTCTGGACTGATGGCTTGTCGCCGTCAAAACGAGGTCGCCAAGACCCGACAATCCGCGAACCGTGTCGGCCTGACCTCCCCTCGCAACCACGAGACGCGACATTTCCGCAAGGCCGCGGGAGATCAGGGCGGCGCGCGCGGAATCCCCGAGACCGGCGCCTTCGACGATACCGCAGGCAATGGCGAGAACATTCTTCAGCGCGCCACCAAGCTGCACGCCGATCCGGTCGGAAGAGGCATAGAGACGAAACGTCCGGCCGGAAATCACATGCGCAAGCCGCTCCGCCGTCGGCAGGTCGGCAGCGGCCAACGCCATTGCCGTCGGCAAGCCCTTGGCGATATCGGCGGCAAAGCCCGGGCCGGAAAGGACCGCCACCGGATGACCGGGCAATTCTCGTTCGAGAAGATCGGTCAGCAACATGCCGGTCGTCCGCTCGATACCTTTCGCGCAGGTGACGACGACGGCATTCTTGGCAAGATAGGGTGCGTATTGGCGGGCGGCATCTGCCTGCGCCTGCGAAGGCATGGCAAACAGCACGATATCGGCATCGCTGGCGGCTGATGGCTCGATCGAAAAGTCGAGCGCTTCAGGCAAAGCAACGCCCGGAAGCGCTGCCTCGTGCAGACGCTCGGCCTTCAGATCGGCAATCAGCGACGGATCGCGACCGATCAACACGGTAGGACCGCGTTCGTTGAGGGCGATCACAGCCGCCAGCGCGGTTCCGAATGCGCCCGCTCCTACCACGGCGATCTTCTCGCTCATGCTTTTGCACCCCGCTTGCCAAAACCGAGAAGGGTTTCCGCATTCGCATCCAGCGGCCAGCGCGATCGTGGCTGCACGTCGAGATCATCAGGCGAGACGCCGTTTGCCATGCGCTCGAGGCCGGCCCAGGCGATCATGACGGCATTGTCGGTACACAGCCGGATTGGCGGCGCGACAAAGCGGAACCCATATTTGTCGCAGAGCGTCTGCAACGTCTCGCGAAGCTCCAGATTGGCGGCGACACCACCGGCGACGACAAGCGCCGGCTGGTCGGCCTCATTTCCGAACTGCATCTTGAAGCGCTCCAGGCCGCGACCGATGCGATCCTTCAGCGTGCGTGAAACCGCCTTCTGGAAGGAGGCGCAGATATCCGCGACGTCCTGATCCGTCAGTGGCGCAATCTCTGTTGCAGCCTGTCTAACCGCGGTCTTCAGACCAGAGAATGAGAAGTTCAGCTTGCTCTCGCCAACAAGCGGACGCGGAAACGCGAAGCGGTCCGGGTTGCCGTCCTTCGCCGCCCGCTCCACGGCTGGACCGCCTGGATAAGGCAAGCCGAGCAGCTTTGCCGTCTTGTCGAAGGCTTCGCCAAGCGCGTCGTCGATGGTAGTGCCCCACCGCTCGTACTCGCCGACGCCGCGCACGAGAATGAGCTGCGTGTGCCCACCGGAAACGAGCAGCATGAGATAAGGGAACTTGAGGCCATCACTCAGCCGCGCCGTGAGCGCATGGCCTTCCAGATGGTTGATGGCAAAGAGCGGCTTGCCCGATGCCTTCGCGATCGCCTTGCCGGTCATCAGCCCGACCAGCAGGCCGCCAATCAATCCCGGGCCCGATGTCGCCGCGATCGCGTCGATATCGGAGAGCGACACATTGGCACGTTTCAAGGCTTCGTCAATCAAGCTATCCAACGCCTCGACATGTGCGCGAGCCGCAATCTCGGGAACGACACCGCCATAGGCGCTGTGCTCCTCGAGTTGGCTGAGCACGACGTCGGACCGAACGGTCGGCTGGCCATCGGCATCCCGCTCGACAACCGCTGCGGCGGTTTCGTCGCAGCTTGTTTCAATACCGAGGATGCGTAGAAAGGGAGCCATGAAGCCTGATCGTTGATTGCGATGGGTGCTAAACCTGTTTACGAGGAACTCCGGTAACAACGGATCAATGCGGATGCAAACAAAACCTTTCCGGATCGGCACCAGAGGCAGCCCGCTTGCACTCGCTCAGGCTCATGAAGCGCGAGACCGGCTGATGGCCGCCCATAACCTGCCGGAAGAGATGTTCGAGATCATCGTCCTGTCGACCAAGGGTGATCGTATCACCGATCGGTCGCTGGCGGAGATCGGCGGAAAGGGTCTCTTCACCCAGGAGCTTGAGGAAAAGCTGTCCGCCGGCGATCTCGATATTGCCGTACACTCCTCGAAAGACATGCCGACCGTCCTGCCGGAGGGGCTCTATCTCTCGGCCTATCTGCCGCGCGAGGATGTTCGCGACGCCGTCATCGGCCGGACCGCGCCGAAGCTGATCGATCTGCCGCATGGAGCAACCGTCGGATCCGCGTCGCTGCGCCGGCAGGCTTTAATTCGCCGCATGCGTCCTGATGTCAACGTGATCACCTTCCGCGGCCTCGTCGATACCCGGCTACGCAAGCTGCAGGAAGGCCAGGTCGACGCCACGCTGCTGGCTCTGGCCGGGCTGAAGCGGCTCGGCAAGGTCGAGGTGATCACCGAAATACTGGACGCCGATACGTTTCCTCCGGCTCCCGCCCAAGGCGCGATCTGTATCGAGAGCCGCATCGGCGATGCGCACATCGATGCGCTTCTAGCACCAATCAACGATGTCAGGACATATGACACCGTCTCCTGCGAGCGCGCCTTCCTGGCCGCGCTCGACGGCTCCTGTCGTACGCCAATCGGCGGCTACGCCATCTGTGAGGGCGACCAGATCCGTTTCTCGGGATTGATCATCACGCCTGATGGCCGCAACCAGCATGCCGTTACCATCGACGGGCATCGCCGCGATGCGGTGGCACTCGGCACCCGCGCCGGGCAGGACATTCGCGCCCGCGCCGGCAGCAGCTTCTTCGACGACTGGAGCTGAGGCGACATGCGTGTGCTCGTGACCCGTCCTCTCCATTCGGGCGAGCGCACCGCAGAACGCCTCCGCGACATGGGCCACGAACCGATCCTTTTTCCGCTGGCGGAACCGGTTCACGATCCGGCTGCCTTGCTCGGACTGGCTGAACGTACCGGCCCTCTGGCGGTCACCAGTGCCGAAGCGATCCGCGCGCTGGCATCTCTGCCCACATTTCCAGCGGAGTATTTCGACCGGCAGGTCTTCGCGGTCGGTCAAGCGACGGCCGAGGAGGCACGGGCCTTTGGGTTCCGTACCGTCGCGGCCTCCACGGGCAACGGGGCAGATCTGGCGGATATGATATTTTCGGCCTGCCGCCAGCCTGTGACCTATCTCGCCGGTTCACCGCGGGCGGCCACGTTCGAAGCCCGCGCCAACGAAATCGGCCTGCCGATAGACATCGTCGAATGCTATCGGATGCGACCGCTGCAGATCGCTCACTCCGAGCTGGAAGACCTGCTGCACGATCGCCCCCCGCGGGCGATCCTGTTTTACTCCCGCGAGACAACCAGGGCCTTCTTTGCGCTCATGGAGAATCCGGAAATCGTGTCGGCGGTTCGCTTCTTGTGTCTCAGCCAAGCCGTTGCTGAAGGCATCCCGGCCTCGCTGCGACACTCTGCCGACATTGCCCTTACGCCGGAAGAAGGTGCCCTTCTGTCGCTTCTCGGAGGCTCCTGATCGCCCAAATTTTATCTAAGGTCTTTTCTTAACTGGCATCACTGACTAGTTTCGAACTATTACAGAAAAATGAGGGTCCCATGGCACCAGGAAATCCGCCACGCCACTCGAAAAGTACCGACGAGCCGGTCACCATCGATCTGGATGCGCAGGAAATTGCCTCTGCCAATGATGCTGAAAAGGACCAGCAGGCACCCTCTGGTGCGACCGAATCGGAATTATCCGGCGCCGGGACTGAACAGCTTGCAAGCGAACCGGACGCGCCGTTCGAAAAGCCTTTCAACGCTGCCGACGCTGCCGACGCTGCCGACGCTGCCGACGAGCCGCCGGTACATAAGCAGGAGGGCCGTGGCAATACCTCGGGATTGATTGCCGCCGGCATCGTCGGCGGATTGATCGCTCTCGTTGGCGCGGGCGCCATCCAATATGCAGGCTTTCTGCCGGGCCGCTCCGCTGCTCCCTCGCAGTCGACCGAGGTAAGCAACCTCGCCGGCGAGATCGAGGGCTTGAAACAGTCGGTCGCCAATCTCGCGGCCTCCCCGCCAGCTGCGCCTGACGCCAAGTTCGAGGCCAGAATCGCAGCACTGGAGGCAGCCGAAAAGACGGCAGCACCGGCAAGCAGCGACGGCGCATCCGTCGACGCCTTGAATCAGAAGATTGCGGACCTCACGAGCCAGCTTTCGCAACTGCAGGCGACGGTGACCAGTGCCAGCGCGGAGCGCAACTCCGATGGAGCCGACATCGAGAAACGGCTGGCCGAAGCCGAAAAGAAGCTGAACGAGCCGCGACAGGACGTAGCGGTGGCGAAGGCCATTGCCGCGGCCGCCCTGAAAGCCGCGATCGATCGCGGCGGCCCCTTTGCCGCCGAACTGGACACGTTTGCGGGCGTCTCTCCCGATGATCCTGTCGTCGCCAGCCTTCGCAGCTACGCCGAAACGGGCGTACCATCGCGCGCCGACCTCATCCGTCAGGTGCCTGATGTCGCAACTGCCATCATCGATTCCGCCAACCAGGCGGACCCGAACGAAAGCTGGTCGGATCGACTCATGTCTAGCGCGAAATCGCTGGTAAAGGTTCGTCCCGTCGGCAACATCGAGGGCGATAGCGTTGACGCGATTGCGGCGCGTTTCGAAAACAAGGTCAACAACGGAGACCTGCCAGGCGCGTCGACTGAATGGAACAATCTGCCGGCAGCGGCCAAACAGGCCTCCGCCGCTTTCAAGCAATCGCTGGAAGCACGTATTCGCGTCGAAGAGCTTGTCGGTAGTGCATTGTCGAAAGCAGTCTCCGGCACCGGACGAGAGGGCTGAGGAATGATCAAGCTCGTTATATTCGCTGCTCTCGTACTTGTGTTGGGCTATGGTTTTTCGTGGCTGGCCGATCGGCCTGGCGATCTCTCCCTGATCTGGGAAGGGCAACTCTATCAGACGAAGCTTATCGTTGCGGCCACTGCGCTGATCGCGCTGATCGCCATTGTCATGGTCGCATGGTGGCTGCTGCGCTCGATCTGGACTTCGCCCTATGCCGTCACCCGCTATTTCCGCGCCCGCAAGCGTGATCGCGGCTATCAGGCCCTTTCGACCGGCCTGATCGCGGCCGGCGCCGGCAATGCCCTGCTCGCGCGCAAGATGGCGGCGCGTTCTCGTGGCCTGCTTCGCGCCGATCAGGAGCCGCTGATCATCCTCCTGGAAGCCCAGGCCGCCCTGATCGAAGGACGGCATGACGAGGCACGGGCAAAGTTCGAAGCGATGACCGGAGATCCCGAGACGAAAGAACTCGGATTGCGCGGTTTGTATCTCGAAGCCAAGCGTCTCGGCGCCAACGAGGCCGCGCGGCAATATGCCGAGCAGGCGGCCGACAACGCGCCCTACCTTCCCTGGGCTGCCCAGGCGACGCTGGAGTACAGAAGCCAGGCCGGCCGGTGGGACGATGCGATCAGGCTGCTTGAGCAGCAGAAGGCGGCCCGCGTCGTGGAAAAGCAGGAGGCTGACCGTTTGCGCGCGGTATTGCTGACGGCCAGGGCGACCGAAAAGCTGGAGAGTGATCCTGCCGGCGCCAGGGACGATGCGACTCATGCCCTGCGGCTTTCAGCCGATTTCGAGCCCGCCGCAATTGTCGCGGCGAAGGCGCTCTTCCGCGAAGACAAGATCCGCAAGGCGGCTGGAATTCTCGAACAGGCATGGAAGGCCCATCCGCATCCCGAGATCGGGCGTACCTACGTTCGCGCAAGGAGCGGTGATTCCGCCGTCGATCGGTTGAAACGCGCAGAGAAGCTCGAAGCTTTGCGCCCCAACAACGTCGAATCGCTTCTTGTCGTGGCGCAAGCCGCGGTCGATGCCAAGGATTTTGCCAAGGCGCGGGCGAAGGCCGAAGCTGCCGCTCGCATCGAACCGCGCGAAGCCGCATTCCTGCTACTTGCCGACATCGAAGAGGCGGAGACAGGAGACCAGGGCCGTATCCGGCATTGGCTCGCGCAGGCGCTGAAGGCACCACGCGATCCGGCGTGGGTTGCGGATGGCTTTGTGTCAGACAAGTGGTTGCCGCTCTCGCCCATTACCGGTCAACTGGACGCCTTCGTCTGGAAGGTTCCCTACGGCCAGGCTGAGGGTCCGGCCGAAGAAGGTGCCGTCGTCTCCATCGATCAGGCTCTGCGGACGCTTCCGCCTGTCCGCGAAGCCCGGCCGGAGAGCCCGGTCAATGATCACCGGATCATCGAACTCGAGCGGGCAGCCACTATCGCGGAGGCAGCACGGCCCGCTCCGAAACCGACCCCGCCTGCAAAGGCAACGGACGATACGTCCTCTGAAGCACGCCCATTCTTTGGCGGACGTCCGGATGATCCCGGCGTGCGCAATCCGATGGCGGAACCCGAACCCAAGACGCGGCTTCGCTTATTCTAGAAAACAGGACCCGGATGTTCGAACGATTTCAGGTATTCTTTCACAACCTTACCGCAGACCGCCCGAAAAACAGCTTTGCTCCCGACGATCCCCGCATCGCCGTAGCAGCGCTCTGTATGCAGGTCATGGAAGCCGATGGACAGATCAAGGACAGCGAGAAAAAGCGCCTTCGCAAGCTGCTGAAGGAACAATACGGGCTGGATCGCAAACAGCTCGACGCCCTGATCGCGGCAGGACAGGAAGCCGAAAGTTCGGCGGTGGACTATTACCGCTTCACCTCTGACCTCAAGCGCCACCTGAACAGCGAACAGCGGGTGGAGCTGATCGGCATTCTCTGGGACATTGTCTACGCGGACGGCGAACGAAGCGAGATGGAAGACGACGCGATCTGGCGGATCGCCGAATTGCTCGGCATCTCGGCGCGAGAACGAATCCAGAAGCGCCAGGAAGCGGCAAGACGGGTGACTGACGTGACGGTGGTACAGGACGATGCCGACTGACACTTTGGCGCAAGGGGACGACCGCGGCTCGGTGCTCATCGTGCTGCATCAGGAGCGGTCCAGTCCCGGACGGGTTGGCCAGCTTCTGGTCGAGAAGGGATATCGCCTCGATATCCGCCGTCCGGTCCTCGGCGACAAGTTGCCGTCGACGCTTGCGGATTACGCCGGCGCTGTCGTCTTCGGCGGACCGATGAGTGCGAACGATCCCGACGATTTCGTGAAGGCCGAAATCAACTGGCTTGACGTGCCGCTCAGAGAAAAGCGGCCGCTGCTCGGCATCTGCCTTGGAGCACAGATGCTGGTTCGTCAGCTCGGCGGCAAGGTCCAGTCAAACTCCGATGGCTCGACAGAGATCGGCTGGTATCCGCTGCACGCCACCGAGAAGGGCCGGCGGCTGATGCACTGGCCGAAGATGGTCTATCATTTCCATCGGGAGGGCTTCGACCTGCCGCGCGGCGCTGAGCTTCTGGCGGAGGGCGACGCCTATCCCAACCAGGCCTTTCGCTACAACGGCCACGCCTGGGGGCTGCAGTTTCACGCGGAACTGACGCGGGCTATGATGCATCGCTGGGTGGTTCATGGCGCCCACCGCTTCATCCTGCCGAACGCCCAGCAGGGGCGCGAGCATTTGGAAGGGCGCATGTTGTTCGATGCGCCGCTCCGGTCATGGCTCAACGAATTTCTCGATATCGTCTTTACCGGCCATTCTGCAAAGGCTGAGACGGAAACCAGGATCGCACTTCCCGGTTAGGGCCGGCCTGTTTGGATCAGGCATGTTCGCGTGAAGGCGCATCCAGGGTATCGATTTTGCGAAGCTGTGGGAAACTGGTCGCCCAGATCGCCGCAACGGCAAGCGTGCCGATACCACCGACAATGACTGCAGGCACGGCGCCGAACAGGGACGCCATCGTGCCCGCACGAAACTCCCCAAGTTCATTCGAAGCGCCCACGAACACCATGTTGACGGCATTCACGCGCCCGCGCAGCTGGTCCGGCGTCCAGAGCGCAATCAGGCTTTCGCGAACATAGACGGAGACCATGTCGGCAGCGCCCATCAAGGCCAGCGCGGCGATCGACACCTCGGTATTTGTCGAGAAGCCGAAAACGATGGTGCCAAGGCCGAAAAGGGCAACACCGATGAACATGTAGATGCCAGCGCGATGCCTCAGCGGATAGGCGGCGAGAAACAGCGCCATTGCGATCGCGCCGACGCCGGGCGCGGAACGAAGCAGACCAAGACCCCAGGGGCCAAGCGTGAGAATGTCGCGGGCGTAGATCGGCATCAGCGCCGTCGCACCGCCCAGCAACACCGCAAAGAGATCGAGCGAGATAGCCCCGAGGACGACCTTCTCGGCCTTGATGAAGCGGAAACCGCCAAGGATCATGTCCCAGCTCTTCGCCTCGCCGGTGGTCTTCTGCGCCGGCTTCGGGATCATGAAAAGCAGGATCGCGCCGAGCCCGGCAAACACCACTGCGACGGTATAGGCAGTATGCGGATTGACGCCATAAAGCAGACCGCCAAGCACGGGGCCGGTGATCGCCGCCAGCTGCCAGGAAGACGAATTCCAGGCGATCGCGTTCGACAGATCCTCCGGCGGAACGAGGTTGGGTGCAAGAGACTGGATGGCCGGCGACATGAAGGCGCGCTCGATGCCGAAGACCAGCAGCACCGCGAAAACCGGAATGGGAGAGAAGGTGCCGGTCACGGTCATCAGCAACAGGGCCAGCGTGCAAAGCGCGCTGACGAGAGAGCACACCGCCGCGATCGCCCGCCGGTTATGCCGGTCGGCAACGGAACCCGTTACGAGAATGAGTACGAGCGACGGCAGGAACTGCACAAGGCCGATCAGGCCAAGATAGATGGCGCTCCGGGTCTGGTCGTACATCTGCCAGCCAACGGCGACGCTGACGATCTGTTGCGAGAAGGACAGCAGGAACCGCGCGAAGAAAAATCGGGTGTAGGACGAATGCCGGAAAGCGGCAAAGCGGTCTCCGGTAGCTGCAAAGGACATCGGCGTTCCAAGAAACAGGGCCGACAACCGCTCGCAGGAGGCCCGTTAAACATGATTTGCTGCGCGTTTTGACACGGCTCTTGCTCGTTTAGTCGCCAATGTCTACATGTCTGTCAACTAAGAACTGGAGACCGCGATGATTGCCCTTTTTCAAACCATTGATTTGGCTTTGAATCTTTACACTTGGGTGCTGATTGCCAGCGCTATTTTCTCTTGGCTCTATGCATTCAACGTCATCAATTCCAGCAACCAGTTCGTCAACTCGGTCGGGATGTTCCTCTACAACGTCACCGAACCGCTGCTTCGACCGATCCGGCGCGTGCTGCCCAATCTCGGCGGCATCGACATTTCGCCGATCATCCTGTTGCTGATCATTTTCTTCATCCGTTCGCTGATGTGGAACACCATCTTCCCGTTGGTGGCCTAAGCCTGGCGCGCACGCCGTTGACGTGCGCCCCGAATTGCATCACACAACCGCATAAGAAAAACCCTCCGGATCGGTGACGACCCGGAGGGTTTTTCAAAAACTCGGTATGTCAGATCGGGCCGATCAGGCCTTTTCCTTCTTGGCGCGCTCGATGGCTTCGAGGATAAGCTGGCCGGCTTCCTTGGCATCGCCCCAGCCGTAGATCTTCACCCACTTGCCGGGTTCCAGATCCTTGTAGTGCTCGAAGAAGTGCTCGATCTGCTTGAGGGTGATCTCAGGCATGTCGGTGTAGTCCTTGACCTTGTCGTAGCGCATCGTCAGCTTCGGCGACGGCACGGCAATGATCTTCTCGTCCTTGCCCGAATTGTCTTCCATCTTCAGCACGCCGATCGGGCGCACGTTGATGACGCAGCCCGGAACCAGCGGACGCGTGCTGGCGATCAGGACGTCGATCGGGTCGCCGTCTTCCGAAAGCGTGTGCGGAACGAAGCCGTAGTTACCCGGGTAGGTCATCGGCGTGTAGAGAAAGCGGTCGACGACGAGCGTACCGGCTTCCTTGTCCATCTCGTACTTGATCGGGTGGCCACCGACGGGCACTTCAACGATGACGTTGACGTCCTCAGGTGGGTTCTTGCCAATGGAAACGGCGTCAATGCGCATGCGATACTCCCGCGAGGTGATTGCTCGCAGCCAAATAATCGGTTTCATGCCGCGACGCAACACGGCATTGTAGGCGAAGTTCGGGGGAAGGCAATTTCAGCGGCGGCAGATAGCCCCGGACAAAACCTGCTTTTGCAGGCTCAATTCCAGATGAAGCCTATCTTCTTCAGCTGCTTCCGGTCGAAGGACTCGATGCCTTCGCAGTAATCAACGCCACCGTGGCCGCGATAGAAATCCGCGCCACGATCGTTCTCTTCCAGACACCACACGACCAGCCCCTTGCAGCCAAGCGAGGTCAATAGCCTGCGGGCTTCGCCGAAAAGCATGTTTCCAAGGCCAATGCCTTGATATTCCGGGCGAAGATAGAGTTCGTAGATCTCGCCTTCCTGCGGCAACGCCCGTGCCCGATTGAGCCCCAGCGTCGCATAACCGGCGACAGTACCGGCAACATCAAGAACCAGCAGCGTTGCAGGCCCGCGCGTTGCCTTGCGCCACCAGTTTTCACCACGGCGCTCGATCATTTGCGTCAACGCGCGATGCGGAATGATACCGGCATAGGTATGACGCCACGCAAGCCGATGCACCTCCGAGATAGCTCGGGAGTCATGCGGCTCAGCCCGCCGAACATCGATCGATAACGTCTTCATAACGCTTACTCTGGTCCCGTTGTGGACAATTAACCATATGCATCAACGCATTAAGGCTGATTGCCCACAGACTTAACATGTGGACGACGGCTGAAATTTAACGCTTTTTTAACTATTGCGACAAGAAGGATTCGACGAACCGCACAAAATAAAAAACCCCGGCGCGATGGCCGGGGTTTCAAAGTCTCTACGAAGTGGTTTCGCCTCAGGCAGTCTTCGCCTTGGCGAAGCGCTTGCGGTCGTTGGCGTCGAGATACATCTTGCGCAGACGGATCGACTTCGGCGTCACTTCCATCAGCTCGTCGTCCTGGATCCAGGAGAGAGCGCGGTCGAGCGTCATGCGGATCGGCGGCGTCAGCTTGACGGCTTCATCCTTGCCGGCGGCGCGGATGTTGGTCAGCTGCTTGCCCTTCAGGACGTTGACCTCAAGGTCGTTGTCGCGGCTGTGGATACCGATGATCATGCCCATGTAGACCTTTTCGCCGGGCTCTATCATCATCGGGCCGCGATCTTCCAGGTTGAACATGGCGTAGGCAACGGCTTCGCCCGGAGCGTTGGCCAGGAGAACGCCGTTCGTACGACCACCGATTTCGCCCTTGAAGGGCTGGTAGTCCTTGAACAGGCGGTTCATCACGGCGGTACCGCGGGTGTCGGTCAAGAGTTCCGACTGGTAGCCGATCAGGCCGCGGGTCGGCGCGTTGAACACCAGGCGAACGCGGTTGCCGCCCGAAGGACGCAGCTCGGTCATTTCAGCCTTGCGCTCGGACATCTTCTGAACGACGACGCCGGAGTGCTCTTCGTCGACGTCGATGACGACTTCTTCGATCGGCTCCATCGTGTTGCCGCTGTCATCCTTGTGCATGACGACGCGCGGACGCGACACGGCAAGCTCGAAGCCTTCGCGGCGCATGGTTTCGATCAGAACGGCGAGCTGCAATTCGCCGCGGCCGGATACGTAGAACGAATCCTTGCCTTCGGCTTCTTCGATCTTCAGCGCGACGTTGCCTTCGGCTTCCTTGAACAGGCGGTCGCGGATGACGCGCGAGGTAACCTTGTCACCCTCGGTGCCAGCGAGCGGGCTGTCGTTGACGATGAAGGACATGGTAACGGTCGGCGGATCGATCGGCTGGGCGGTCAGCGCTTCGGTGACGGCAGGATCACAGAAGGTATCGGCAACCGTGCCCTTGGAGAGACCGGCGATCGCGACGATGTCGCCTGCGTGCGCTTCGTCGATCGAGGTACGCTCGATGCCGCGGAAAGCGAGGATCTTGGAGATACGACCCGTTTCGATCGTCTTTCCGTCCTGAGCGAGAACCTTGACGGCCTGGTTCGGCTTGATCGAACCGGAATTGATACGGCCGGTGATGATACGGCCGAGGAAGTTGTTGGCTTCCAGGATCGTGCCGATCATCGTGAACGGGCCTTCGGCAACCGTAGGCTCCGGAACGTGGCTAAGCACGAGGTCGAGCAGCGGCGCGAGACCCTGGTCCTTCGGACCTTCAGGGTTGACGTTCATCCAGCCATCGCGACCGGAACCGTAAAGGATCGGAAAGTCGAGCTGTTCGTCGGTCGCATCGAGGCTGGCGAAGAGGTCGAACACTTCGTTGATGACTTCTTCGTGGCGGCCATCGGGACGGTCGATCTTGTTGATCGCGACGATCGGACGGAGGCCGACCTTCAGCGCCTTGGAGACGACGAACTTCGTCTGCGGCATCGGGCCTTCCGACGAGTCGACCAGAACGATCGCGCCGTCCACCATCGACAGGATACGCTCGACTTCACCGCCGAAATCGGCGTGGCCGGGGGTGTCGACGATGTTGATGCGAACACCCTTCCACTCGACCGAGGTCGCCTTGGCAAGGATCGTGATGCCGCGTTCCTTTTCCAGGTCGTTGGAGTCCATGACGCGTTCTGCAACGCGCTGGTTCTCGCGGAACGAGCCGGACTGTTTCAGGAGTTCGTCAACCAGTGTCGTCTTGCCATGGTCAACGTGCGCGATAATCGCGATGTTGCGAAGTGCCATATGTCTAAATCTCTGAGGCTGGGGCGCCGCGCTGGGAGAAGGCGCCAATTTCATTTGGGCGGCTCATACAGTGTTTTTCGCTTTTGCGAAAGGGGGGAAAGCCGGAATGCCTGCCATGCATGGACATCAACTCGATATCTGCGGATCGAGCGTCGTCCGCCACAGCTCGGTATCGTTCCGATCCATCAGCCTCACGGTCAGTTGCTCGGTCTGCCCATCGATGTCGACAAGCCCGAAGAACTGCATGCCGGCCGACGGCGGCAGGTTCTGCTCCGCCCCGCCGGGCGCGGCCTTCATGAACTTCACCTGCGGCCCAAAGGTCATGTCGAGTTCCTGCGGGCCATAGGTTCCGGAATGCAGAGGACCTGCTACGCACTCCCAGAACGGCAGGAACTCGCGGAATTTCGCTTTGCCGGGATCGTAGTAATGCGCAGCCGCGTAATGCACGTCGGCCGTCAGCCAGATCATGTTCGCTATGCCCGCGTCGCGGATGAAGCGCAGGAGATCGGCGAATTCCAGCTCGCGGCCACGCGGTGGGCCGTTGTCGCCGTTGGAGATCGACTCGCTGCCCGTCCGGTGGCCGTAGTCGTCCCAGATCACCAGCCCGATCGGCAGATCGCAGGCAATCACTTTCCAGGTCGCCGTCGAGCGCACCAGTTCTCGTTTCAGCCACGCCACCTGCCGTTCGCCCAACAGTCGCGACTCCGCCGCTGGCTCGGCATCGAGCCCATCGCTGTTCGGGCCGCGATAGGAGCGCAGGTCGATGAAGAAGACGTCGAGCAGCGGACCGTAGGACACCTTGCGATAGATGCGGCCAGGCTCGTCAGCCACGTAGCGGATCGGCGTCATCTCGTGAAAGGCACGACTGGCGCGGGCCGCAAGCATGGCGATCGACTTTTCCTTGTAGCGATCATCGTCGCGAAGATCGGTCGAGGGCGACCAGTTGTTCAGGACCTCGTGATCGTCCCATTGATAGAAGACAGGACAGACCGCGTTAAACGCCTTCACGTGGTCGTCGAGCAGATTATAGGCCCACTGGCCACGAAACTGGTCGAGCGTCTGCGCAATGTCGCGCTTTGCCTCGGTGACCACACGGTTCTTCCAGATGCCGCCGTCTCGCAGCCTGACCTCATCGGCAACAGGATTGTCGGCATAAATCGTGTCGCCGGAGTGGATCATGAAATCCGGCCGATGGTAGGCGATCGTCGAATAGGTGCGCATCCCCTCGTCATCTATGCCCCAGCCCTGGCCAGCCGTATCCCCGGACCACGCGAAACGGATGCTGCGCTTGCCTGATGGCGCCGTGCGAAACTGTCCATGGATGGGTTCGGACAAATCGTTGACGTCCTGAAGGTCGGCCGCACGAAAGCGATAGAATATCTCCTGATCATCCGGGAGATTCTGGAGCAGCAGCTTTCCCGCCAGATTGGTCTCCGGCGTCACGTCTATGGGCGCGACGCGCACTGCATTGGCAAAGCGGTCGCTCGTCGAATATTCGACATAGAGCCGTGCCGGCCGGCTCACTTGCGCCCACACGACACCCGAATTCGCATCGACATCGCCGGATTGCACGCCCGCAGTGAAGACCGGACGACTGGACGAGCCGCGTGCATAGTAGGGCATCGCCAGCCCGGCTACTGCAAATCCGCCGACAGCGCCCATGGATGAAAGGAAGCGTCGACGGGTCGTTTCAGTCAATCTCATGCCAAGGTCTATCCGGCTAACGGGAGGGCCGAACCTATGGCGGCAGTCATGTCATCCGCTTGAAGGCGGCATGACGGTTTTTCGAAACTTCAGCGACAGTTTTGTTACGGGAGCCCCGCTGGCGAGGCGCTATTCCGCCACCAAACCACTGCGACGAAGCAGCGTCAGCAGCAGAAGCGGCAACAGCGTCGTGATGAGGATGGCGATGAAGGCCATCGCCATGCCGAGGCCGATCGACCCCTGCTCGAACTGGCGCCAGATGAAGGTGGCGATCGTCTGCATGCCGACAGGTGCGACGACGACGGAGGCGACCAGCTCGCGCGACGCAAGCGCAAAGACCAGCAGCATCGCCGAAGCGAGGCTCGGAAAGACGAGCGGCAGGAGGATGCGGCGGAACGCAGTCACTCCGCTTGCACCAAAGACCCGAGCCGCGGCTTCCAGGCTGTCTCCGATCTGCTGGAATGCCGCCGTCGTGTAACGCACGGGCTGCGGCAGCAGGATGCAGCAATAGGCGAGAAGCAGGATAAATGCCGTGTTGTAGGGGGTCGCCGGCAGCCAGGGCATGTTCCAGGCAAGGATCAGCCCGACGGCAACGACGATGCCCGGCAACGCATTCGGCAGGATCGTCATCGTGTCGATCGCCACGCGTCCGCGGATCTTCGTCTTGACCACCGTATAGGCGGCCAGCACGCCGATGAGGCCGGTAATCAACGCCGTGCCGATGCCGAGCGAGAAGCTGTTGAGAAGTGCCCCCAGCGCACCGGCGCTGTTGTTGAAGACGGACAGGAAGTTCTCGGCGCTGATGTTGTCGAGCCCCAGACCACCCGAGATCGTCCGCGACAGTGCGGTGAACAGGATCGAGAGCAATGGTACGCCGGTCGCAAGGAAGGCGACAACGGCAAAGGCGATCATCACCGGAACCTTCATCGCCCCAAGCGGCCGCTTGTCCTTGGCAGCAGGTTTGCCGCCCACTGTCTGATAGGACCGCCGGGCGAGGATCCATCGCTGCAGCAGGAATGTCAGCAGAGACATGACGACAAGCAGGATCGACAGGATCGCCGCGCCCGGCAGATCGATCGGCCAATCCGAGATCCGCAGGTCGATACCGGTGACCAGCACCTGGAAGCCGGCGCGACGACCAAGCGCTGCGGGCGTCCCGTATTCCTCGATCGCTGCGGCAAAGACCAGCATCAGGCTCGCAACGAGCCCGGGCGCCGACAGTGGTAGCGTGATCCGCCAGAAGGCCCGCGCCGGCGACGCGCCAAACACACGGCCGACATCCGCATAGCGCGCGCCAACCGCCTCGACCGTGCGCGATACGGCGAAATAGACGACCGGAAAGGTATTGAAGGCCATGACCATGGTCATGCCGAACAGCGAAAAAAGAAAGGGTGCGAGGTTGAATCCCGCGATCTGCTGAAGATAGCCGCGCGGTTGCAACGTCATGATCCAGCCAAGTGTGGCGATGTAAGGCGGGATCATGAACGGAACGAGCAGCAACACATCCCACAGCGGCGCAAGCGGAATGCGATAGAGCGCCCGAAACACGCCGAGCGGCACCGCCACCAGCGCCGAGGCCAGCACCACGCAACTGCCGAGCAGAATGGTGTTCCCGGCCATACCGACAAGCGCGCTATCGAAAAGCGTCGCAACAAGCGAGGAGAAAGGGCCCGCGAACGAGCCCTGTCCGAGGTTGGGAAAGATGCCCTGAAGCACAACGGCGATGAATGGAACGCCGACGATAACGGTCAACCCCGCGATCGCCAGCCAGGCGGCCGGCGCAGCGCCGCTACTATCGTTCGTCCTCATCGCCCTGCCCTTACTTGCCGCCGAACGTGTCGGTGACCTGCTTCAGCGTTTCCTTCCGCTTGCCGTAGACAGCAGCAGTGTCGTACTTCAGCAGCTTCAGATCGCTGATCAGCGGACGGTTTGCCGGAATGTCGGTACGGGCCGGCATCAGCATCTGGTCGGCAACAAGCTTCTGGCCTTCGTCAGAGAGCATGTAGTCGATGAACTTCTTCGCCTCGTCCTGGTTCTTCGACCAGTTGAGGATCATGGCCGGACGCGGCGCGATGACGGTGCCGGATTCCGGGAAGATCACATCGATGGCCTCGCCCTTTTCCTTGGCATTGAGGGTGATGTAATCGACGGCGCCGAAGACGGCAGCCTTGGCACCCTGCAGAACCGGGTTCAGAGCCTCTGCATTGGCACCCGCGATGATGGCGCCGTTGTCCTTCAGATCCTTGAAGAGCTTGAAGTCATCCTGGCCGGCAAGCGCCGCCGTCAGCTCGAAGGACGAGCCGGACTGTGCCGGATCCGGAATGTTGACCAGGTCCTTGTATTCAGGCTTGGTCAGATCTGTCCACTCGGCTGGCTTCGGCGTGCCGCTCTTGGTGTTCCAGGCAATGCCGAGCGCCGAGATGCCCTGGGCAACGGCCGTGTCGGTCTTCAGGAAGTCAGGAACCTGGGCGGCGTTCGGGCTGGTGTAGGATACGAGCCAGCCGCGCTTGGCGAAGTCGGTCGCCGTATCCCAGGAAGCCGAAATGAGAACGTCGACGACCGGGTTCGAGGCTTCGGCCTCGATACGCGCCATCACCTTGCCGGTTGTTGCCTGGAAGACGTTGACCTTGACGCCAGTCTCCTTGGTAAAGCCGGCCGACAGCTTATCGATAAGCCCCTGGGGACCAGCGGTGTAGACCGTGATATCGGCATGGGCGACGCCCGCCATCAGCGTTACTGCGAGAGCGCCGAAAGTGATGCTCTTCAACGACTTAAACATGCTCCAAATTCTCCTCTTTGGACGAATGAACCTCTTTGCCGAACCAGCGGATCTGGCGGGGATCGATCGATAGACCGATAGCCTCGCCGGGTCGCAGCTTGGCGCGGCTCAAAACCTGCAATTCGATTGTCTCGGCGCCGACCAGAGAGACGGTCGCCAGATGGCCATCGCCGCGGAACTGCGAGCGCAGCACCGTTGCGGCAAGCGTACCGGGAAGGATCTCTCCCGCGGTGATCGATCCGGTGGGAATGAGGACACGAACGGCGCAATCGAACCCATCGACGCCGCGCAGCAATGCAAGCGCGCTGTCCTTGAAGAACCAATGTTCATCACGATACTCGAGTTCGGCGACACCGCCGAGGCGCAGGAAGTCAGCGACCTCGGGCGTTGCGGGCTTCTCGATCAGCTCGTCGGGCGATGCCAGCTGCTCGATCAACCCGCCACGCATGACGGCGACGTCGTCCGCCAGCGTCAGCGCCTCGCTATGATCGTGCGTCACGTAGATTGCCGTCAGGCCGAGCGTCGCGATGAGTTCGGCCAGTTCGCCGACCATGTTCTCGCGCAGCTCGCGATCGAGATTCGACAGCGGTTCGTCGAAGAGAATGAGCTGCGGCTCGGCAACGATCGCCCGCGCAATCGCGACACGCTGCTGCTGACCCCCGGAGAGATCGCTCGGCCTGCGGTCGGCATAGGCGCCGAGACCGACGCGTTCCAATGCTCGCATCGTCCGGGATTCCCGCTCGGATTTGCCGATACCGCGCATTTCGAGGGGAAAGGAGACGTTGCCGCCGACCGTCATGTGCGGCCAGAGCGCATAGTCCTGAAACACCATGCCGAGATTGCGCTTTTCCGGTGGCGAAAAAGAGCCGCTCGCGGCATCGGCAACAGTGCGTCCGGCAATCGCGATCGAGCCCTTTGTCGGCGCGAGCAATCCAGCAACCAGCCTGAGAAGGGTGGTCTTTCCGCAGCCGGACGGCCCAAGCAGCGCCAGCGTGTTGCCCTTGGAAAGCGAGATATCTATGCCCTTCAGAACGGGTGTCGCCCCATAGTGCAATTCCACGCCGGCCGTGGAAACGGCCGCATTGATCTCTGAAGGTTGAGGGGTCATGAAAAAACCGGCATCGGTTGAAAATCGATGCCGGTTGCTTATTAACGTTCAATGACAGTCATGTGACGAAGCGGCAAGATGCCATCGTTCGTCAATACTTTAGCCCTCGCGTATCGATCATACGCGACCTGCCGCCTCAGGCGTCGCTGCCTGACAGTTCCTCGAACGTCGCCAGACCCTTCTTCACCAGCATGGCATCCGGGCTCGGCAACTTGCCACGGAAAGCCTTGTAGGCATCTTCAGCGTCGATCGCGCCGCCGACGGAATAGATGTTGTCCTTGAGCTTGGCGGCCATCTCGCGATTGAACGCGTCGCCGGTTTCCTCGAAGGCGGCAAAAGCATCCGCATCGAGAACTTCGGACCACATATAGGAATAGTAGCCGGCTGAATAACCACCGGAGAAGATGTGCTGGAAATGCGGCGAGGCATGCCGCATGACGATCGACTTCGGCATGCCGAGCTCCGACAGCACCTCTTTCTGAACCGCCATCGGATCCTCGACCTTGTCGCGGGTATGGAACGCCATATCGACAAGCGCCGATGAGGTGAATTCGACCGTATTGAAGCCGGAATTGAAGGTACGCGCTGCGAGAACCTTGTCGAGCAGAGCCTGCGGCATCGGCTCACCGGTTTCGAAATGCACGGCATATTGCTTCAGGATCGCGGGTACCGTCAGCCAATGCTCGTAAAGCTGCGACGGCAGCTCGACGAAGTCTCGGGAAACGCCTGTGCCCGAAACCGAGGGGTATGTGACGTTTGACAGCATTCCGTGCAGCGCATGGCCGAATTCATGGAAGAGCGTACGCGCGTCGTCGAGTGACAGCAGCGCCGGCTTTCCTTCGGCGGGCTTCGCGAAGTTGCAGACGTTGTAGATGATCGGCAGTTCGCCGCTGCGGCCATTCTTCAGTAGCAGCTTGTGCTGCGACTGGAACGAGCTCATCCAGGCGCCGGAACGCTTCGAGCTGCGGGCGAAATAGTCGCCGAGGAAGAGCGCGACCAGCCTGTCTTCGCGATCGCGGATCTCGAACACGCGCGCATCGGGGTGGTAGGCCGGAACGCCCTTCTTCTCGACGGCGCGAATGCCGAACAACCGTCCAGCGACATCGAAGCAGGCGTCGATGATCTTCTCGAGCTGCAGATAGGGCTTCAGCTCGGCCTCGGAAAAATTGAACCGCTGGGCCCTGATCTTCTCGGCATAGTGCCGCCAGTCCCAGGGCATGACGTCGTGGTTCTTGCCTTCGTCAGCGATGAGCTTGGCGATGTCGGCTTCCTCCTCGCCGGCACGCTTGACGGCCTTTGCCCATACCTCCCGAAGCAGATGGTTCACGGCGTCAGGCGTCTTCGCCATGGTGTTGTCGAGCTTCAGTTCGGCGAAGTTGCCATACCCGAGGAGCTTTGCCACCTCGTCGCGGAGCGCAAGCGTATCCCTGATGATGCCGCGATTATCAGTGGCGCCATCGTTCGCACCACGCGCAACCCAGGCCTTGAAAGCCTGCTCGCGCAGATCGCGCCGCTCCGAGAAGGTCAGGAACGGTTCGATGATCGAGCGCGACAAGGTGACGGCAAACTTGCCCTCTTCGCCACGCTCGCGCGCAGCCGCCGCCATCGCATCCTTCAGAAACTCCGGAATACCATCGAGATCCGCGCCGTTGGACAGGATGAGCGCCCAGCTCTTCTCGTCGGCAAGCACGTTCTGGCCGAACTGGGTCCCGAGACCCGCGAGCTTCTCGTTGATCCCCGCGAGCTTCTCCTGCTCGACCTTCGGCAGCTTCGCGCCCGATTTGACGAAGCCCTTCCAGTGGCGCTCCAGCACGCGCGTCTGCTCCAGCGTCAGGCCGAGACCTTCGCGCGCTTCCCACAAGGCATCGATGCGGGCGAACAACGCCGCATTCATGCCGATCTTGGAATAATGGCGCGACATCTTCGGCGAGATATCCCGCTCCAGCGCCTGGATCGTGTCGTTGGTATGCGCGCCCGCGCGATTCCAGAACAGTGCCGAAACACGCGACAGCTCATCGCCGGCGATCTCGAGCGCGACAACGGTGTTCTCGAATGTCGGCGCCTCCGGGTTACCGGCAACCGCGTCGATCTCTTTCTCGTGCGCCGCGAGTGCTGCATCGAAGGCAGGAGCAAAGTCGCCATCATTGAGAGCATCGAAACGCGGCAAGCCGTGAAGGCCGTTCCATTCGACAAGTGCCGGGTTGAATTCTGGTGTGGAAGGCATTCGGAAATCCTTTGTGGCAGGCAACTGAACAGGCAATATAGGGACGCGTATTGGCAATTGGTATTGCCGATCAGACGCACATCTCCTAGCCGCACTGTAAAAAGTTCATGGCAAGAAATGATGTATAAGAATTAACTAATCGTTAACGATTGACGTACGTCCGCCACGCGCGGTAATTTCAAGCATCATATTTTTGCAAGTGGATACACGCCATGGAAATCCTTTCTGTGCGGTCTTCGCCGTATTTTCTCTTTAAAAGAAACCAAGATAATTCCAGCCATTACAATGAATTAGAAGACCAGATCGGCACGACGGCGAAGGCTTCATCATCCTTCCAGGTCGATGAAACCAACGCGGAAACGCCCGATTTTTCCGCGATCAGCGCCAGTGAACTACGCCAATATGCAAGGCAGAGCTTCGACGCCGGCAACATCGACCAGGATACGTTTGCGGCAATCTCCGAACCGCTGCCGATGCGGACGATCGACCCGTCAGGGAACATCCTCGACCTGTCGGATGTGACTGACGCGACGAGCTTCAATTTCCGGGACTACTACAAGGATCAGCTGCAGATCGCGAACTCGATCGGCGACCCGGAAACGGTGGCGCGGCTCGATTCCGTCGTCAGCTTCCTCGACGTCTGATCTCAGGCCTTCCGCCATCCGAGCAGGCCGGGCGTTGCATGCCAGAGCGCCTGCGCGGCAAAGCCCATGAAGAGCACGCCGGAGCAGCGCACGATCAGCCGCTCATGCGCCCTGTAGAACCGCCGGACCGTTCCCGCACCGATGATGGTGATCAGGATCATGTCGGCGACGATGAAGCCCAGGAACGAAACCGCCAGCAGAATGGGCAGGGTGTGAAACTGTAGCGCGCTCGCCGATCCCGCGACGAGAGCAGTAAACGTCGCCAGCGCGACCGGATATCCCTTGGGGTTGGTGACGCCGAAAATCAGGCCGCGACGGAACGGTCGTTCCACCACCACAAGCGCCTGCCCGTCACCCTTCGGCTTTGCCCGAACCGCATTCCAGCCGATCCAGGCTAGGTAGAAGCCACAGAGGAGACCAAGCGCGTCAAACACGAAGGTCCCGATCGTCTTCGCCCCAATGATCGCGATCAGCGCCAGCGATGCCCAAAGCAGATCGCCCACCAAATGGCCGCTGACGAACATGGCCCCGGCACGGCGGCCCTGACCCGCGCCTATGCCGAGCAGTGCAAGGAAGGCAGGCCCTGGAATGAGCACGTAGAGAAGGGCTGCCAGAAAGGCGCCCGCGAGCAAGGATTGCGTCATCGAGAAACTCCGGAAAGGTGAGCCGCAGCTTATGCACCAATCGAAAGGCGTCAAGCTGTCATGGCGATCCTTGAGATTTTTGAATTGCCGCATCACGCAGCTTGCGACAGAAGAAAAGCAGCAGCCTTCGCGCTGGCCGCGCAAGTCACTAGAACCGAGTACCCATATGCCCCCATTCCGGATGAGCGAACGGCGAACGAGCGTGCTCGGCGCGCTTCTCGCAACCATCGGCCCGATCTCGATGTCGATCTACACGCCGGCGATGCCCGAGCTCGTCCATGCGTTCCAGACATCAGACTCAGCGATCAAGATGACGCTGTCAGTCTATTTCGCCGGCTTCTCGGTTGCGCAGCTACTTGCTGGCCCGCTGTCCGATGCGTTCGGCCGCCGGGCGGCGACGCTGCTGTTCATCGGCATCTATGTGGTCGGCAGCCTGCTTGCCGCCTTTGCGCCCGGCATCGAGTGGCTGCTCGCCGGCCGTCTGATCCAGGGCATCGGCGCCTCCGTCGGGATTACCGTGGCGCGCGCCATCGTCCGCGATCAATTTACCGGCACCGAAGCCTCCCGCATCATGAACCTGATCGCCATCGGACCGGCGGCTGCGCCAACCATCGGCGGCTTGGCGCTGGCCGCGTTTGGCTGGCAGTCGGTCTTCTTCCTCCTCATCGGCTTCGGACTGCTGATCTGTTTCGGGGTGATCGTCTTCATGCGCGAGACGAGCATGCCGGATCCGCGCCGTGCGCTCCCGGGGCCCCTGCTTCGCGCCTATCTGGAGCTTGCCCGCGAAAGCCGCTTCGTCTCTGCTTCGATCGTCCTCGGCGGCTCGATCGGCGCACTCTACGCGCAGGCGACACTTCTCCCCTTCATCCTCATCAAGGTCGTCGGCCTGTCACCGACCACCTTCGGCTTGGGCATGCTGATGCAATCTGGGTCCTATTTCCTCGGCTCCGTCTGCCTCCGCTGTGCGGCGGCGCGCCTGGGCGGCGACGGCTCAGTGCGCGTCGGGCTTGGCCTGCTGGGCTTTGCCAGTATCATGATCGCGCTATCAGTCCACTTCGTCACGCCCTCCTATCTCTCGATCATGGGGCCTATCGCATTCCTGGCGTTTGGATTGGCTTTCCTGACGCCGCATATGACGACATCGGGCCTATACCCCTTCCCGCATATCGCCGGCTCGGCATCCGCGATGATGGGCTTCATCCAGATGGGCGGCGGCTTTGCCGGCGGCGTCGCGGGTTCGTTGATCGGCATGCCGCTGCTCGCCTTCGGAACGGTGATCCCGATCATGGCGCTGATTTCGATCATCAGCTACGTCTGGTTCGTGCGCGCCTCGCAACGCGCGGCACAACTCTCCCACGCCACAACGGACCAATGAAAAGGCCCGCACGAGGCGGGCCTTCGATATCCGGCAGACTGCCCTCGATTACTTCGAGAGGTTGCGCTTGGCGAGCGTGCGCAGGCGCAGCGCGTTGAGCTTGATGAAGCCGGCGGCATCCTTCTGGTCGTAGGCGCCCTGGTCGTCTTCGAAGGTAACCAGCTTGTCCGAGTAGAGCGACTTCGGGCTCTCGCGGCCGGTAACCATGACGTTGCCCTTGTAGAGCTTCAGCGTCACTTCGCCCTCGACATGCTCTTGGCTCTTGTCGATCAGAGCCTGCAGCATTTCGCGTTCCGGCGAGAACCAGAAACCGTAGTAGATCAGCTCGGCGTAGCGCGGCATGATCTCGTCCTTGAGGTGCGCGGCACCGCGGTCGAGGGTAATCGACTCGATGGCGCGGTGCGCGGCAAGCAGGATCGTGCCGCCGGGCGTCTCGTAGACGCCGCGCGACTTCATACCGACGAAGCGGTTTTCGACGAGGTCGAGGCGGCCAATGCCGTTGTCGCGACCGTAGTTGTTGAGCGCTGCGAGCAGCGTCGCCGGGCTCATGCGTACGCCGTTGATCGAAACCGCGTCACCCTTCTCGAAGCCAACCTTGATGGTGGTCGCCTTGTCGGGGGCCGCTTCCGGAGAAATCGTGCGCATATGCACGTATTCGGGTGCTTCCTGCGCCGGATCTTCCAGGACCTTGCCCTCGGACGAGGAGTGCAGCAGGTTGGCGTCGACGGAGAACGGCGCTTCGCCCTTCTTGTCCTTGGCGACCGGAATCTGATGGGCTTCGGCAAAGGCGAGCAGATCGGTACGGCTCTTGAACGACCAGTCGCGCCATGGCGCAATGATCTTGATATCCGGGTTCAGGGCATAGGCGGAAAGCTCGAAGCGAACCTGGTCGTTGCCCTTGCCGGTCGCACCGTGCGCGATCGCATCTGCGCCGGTCTTGCGGGCGATATCGATCAGGTGCTTGGAGATCAGCGGACGGGCAATCGAGGTGCCGAGCAGATAGACGCCTTCATAGACGGCATTGGCACGGAACATCGGGAAGACGAAGTCACGAACGAACTCTTCGCGAACGTCCTCGATGTAGATTTCCTTGATGCCGAGCATTTCGGCCTTCTTGCGCGCCGGCTCAAGCTCCTCGCCCTGGCCGAGATCCGCGGTGAAGGTCACGACTTCTGCGCCGAGTTCGGTCTGGAGCCACTTCAGGATGATCGAGGTGTCGAGACCGCCGGAATAGGCGAGGACGACTTTCTTTACGTCTTTGTGCGATGCCATGATGATGAGGTCCGTTGCAAAAAGGGCAGCGGCAAACCCGCCAAGCCCGGTCTGGCGGGCACTTTTAGCGAGATCGGCGCAGGACGCAAGGGCAACGGCTGCCATAGGCGGTTCGGATAGTATTTGACAGGCCGAAAGCGCAACCCATATCTGCCAGCGTCCTGACAATGCTGAGGAGAGGCCGGCCGTGACAAGAATCCAAGACATCATCAAGAAATCCAATGTCGCCGTCATCACCGGCGGCGCCTCCGGCATCGGGCTTGCGGCGGCAAAGCATTTCGCACGCGCGGGCATGAGCGTCGCCATTGCCGATCTCGGCGGCGACCGGCTAGCTGCCGCTGCAGAGGAACTGAAAGCGATCTCGGGAGAAGAACATGTGCTCGCCGTCGAAACCGACGTCGCGCAGAAGGAGTCTCTCGAAGCGCTCGAACGGACCGTAATCCAGCGCTTCGGTCGCGTACATATTCTCATGAACAACGCCGGCATTGGCCCGGAAACGTCGATCTTCGGCGCCCAGGCCAACTGGGACAGCATCCTCGGCGTCAACCTGCTCGGCGTCATCAACGGCGTCAGGACCTTCGGCCAGCACATGCTCTCGCATGGCGAACCCGGCCTGATCATCAACACCGGCTCCAAGCAGGGCATCACCACGCCGCCCGGCAATCCGGCCTACAATGTCTCGAAGGCCGGCGTGAAGGTGTTCACCGAAGCGCTTGAGCACGAACTGCGTAACACCGAGGGCTCGAAGATCTCCGCCCACTTGCTGATCCCCGGCTTCGTCTTCACCGGTCTCACCAAGGGCGATCGCGCCGAAAAGCCGGCTGCGGCATGGACATCGGACCAGACCGTCGATTTCATGATCGAAAGCCTGGAACGCGGCGACTTCTACATCCTCTGCCCCGATAACGACGTCGGTCGTGCGGTGGATGAGCGCCGCATGGCCTGGGCGATGGGCGATATCATCGAAAACCGCCCGCCGCTCTCGCGCTGGCACAAAGACTATTCCGACAAGTTCAAGGCCTACCTCGAACAGAAGGAATAGGTTCTATTAGAAGGTTTGATTAGACATTCTCTGGAAGCCGGATAAAAGCGACCGACGTTTTCCGGCTTTCAGAGTAGACCATGGATTTCCTGCCCAGCTTCACCACGCTTCTCGCCTTTGCCGCCGCGACCCTTCTGCTTGCAGCGACGCCCGGCCCGGACATGACGCTTTCCATCAGCCGTGCACTGGCACAGGCAAGAAGGCGGCATTGTTCGTGGTTCTCGGCACCAGCCTCGGCATCGTCGTCCATACCATGCTGGTTGCCTTCGGCGTTTCGGCGCTGATCACCGCATCCCCGACAGCCTTCCTGATGCTGAAGACCGGCGGTGCGGCCTATCTGTTGTGGCTTGCCGTCCAGGCGGTTCGCTACGGCTCGAAGCTCTCGGTCAACAAGGTGGAAGCCTCGAAGGGCACGCCGCTTGCCAACATCTCGTCGGGCTTCTGGGTCAATCTGCTGAACCCGAAGGTCATCATCTTCTTCATGACCTTCCTGCCGCAGTTCGTCAGTGCCGGCGATCCTGCCGTGACGCAGAAGCTGCTGTTCCTAGGCTTCTGCTTCATCGTGATTGGCATGCCTGTGAATGCCGCCGTCGTCTTCGCCGCCGATGGACTGTCAAGCTGGCTGCAGAGCAACAAGAAAATCCTGCGCGGCATGGATTTCACCTTCGCCGGCGTCTTCTCGGCCTTCGCGGCCAAAATCCTGCTGACACAGGCGCGCTAGGCAATTCCGGGAAGCGCTGGCTTCCCGGAACAACGACCTATCTTTAGCCGATCAGCAGCGCGTCGTCGTCGAGCGTCTGGCCGCGCATCTTTCGGAACATGTCGATCAGGTCCTCGACCTGGAGGTCCTTGCGGCTATCGCCTGACACGTCGAGCACGATCTCGCCGCCATGCAACATGATCGTGCGGTGGCCATAGTCCAGCGCCTGGCGCATGGAGTGCGTGACCATCAGCGTCGTCAGCTTGCGCTCCGAGACGATCTTCTGCGTGAGCCCCATGACGAATTCGGCCATCCCGGGATCGAGCGCAGCGGTATGCTCGTCGAGCAGCAAGACTTCAGAGCCGGCAAGCGTCGCCATGACGAGCGAGACGGCCTGCCGCTGACCGCCTGAAAGCAGGTCCATGCGGTCCCGCATCCGGTTCTCGAGGCCGAGGTTGAGTTCGGCGATCCGCTCGCGGAAATGCTCGCGCCGCTTCGGGCCGAGCGCAGAGGTGAGCCCGCGGGTTTCACCGCGACGCGCCGCAAGCGCAAGGTTTTCCTCGATTGACAGCGAGCCGCAGCTTCCCGTCAACGGATCCTGGAAAACCCGTGCGACGAGGCTGGCGCGAGCAGCCGTCGACTTGCGCGTGACATCCGCGTGGCCGATCAGTATCTGGCCTTCACTGGCAAGCACGTCGCCCGCCAGAACGCCGAGCAGAGTCGACTTTCCCGCTCCGTTCGAGCCGATGACTGTTACGAACGAGCCTTCCTCGATCGTCAGGCTGACTCCGTTCAGCGCCTGCTTCTGCAGCGGCGTACCCTTGCCGAAGACGACCTTGATATCCTTGAGCGTAATCACGATGCGGCACCTCCGCGACGGAGACGGGGGAGGATGAGCGCGATCGTCACGAGCACGGCCGTCACGAAGTTGAGGTCGGACGCCTGCAGCCCGATGACATCGGTCGAGAGCGCGAGCTGGATGGCGATGCGGTAGAGGATCGAACCGAGCACACAGCCGATCAAGGCGATCAGCAGCCCGCGTCGGCCGAGCAACGTTTCACCGATGATGACAGCCGCGAGACCGACAACGATCGTACCGACGCCGGAGGTGACATCGGCAAAGCCGTTCGTCTGCGCGAACAAGGCGCCGCCCAAGGCGACCAAAGCGTTGGAGAGCGCCATGCCGAGATAGATCTGGCGGCTGGTATCGACACCCTGTGCGCGGGCCATGCGGGCGTTCGCGCCGGTCGCGCGCATCGCGAGGCCTGAGTCGCTCTCAAGGAAGCGCCACACGACAACCACGGCAACCACAACGAGGACGCCGACGAAAAGCGGGCGGACGTAGAAATCGCGGATTCCATGGCCGAAGAACGGGCTGATCATCGTATCCGCATTGATCAATGCGACATTCGGCTTGCCCATGACGCGCAAATTCACCGAGAAGAGCGCGATCATCGTCAGGATCGAGGCAAGCAGGTTGAGGATCTTGAAGCGCACGTTGAGCATCGCGGTCACCATGCCGGCCGCAGCACCCGCGACCATGGCGACGAGTGCCGCCACCCAGGCATTGACGCCCGCAATGATGAGAACCGCCGTTACTGCGGCACCCAGCGGAAAGGAGCCGTCAACCGTCAGATCCGGAAAATCCAGCACACGGAATGCAAGGTAAACACCGAGCGCGACAAAGGCATAGACCAGCCCCAGCTCCACGGCTCCCCAGAATGCGATCTGACTCAAGGCTCCTGCCCTTTCCTTTGACTTGGCCCGCCTGCAACCGGACCCAAGCTTTTAATACCATCAGCCGCCCCCGCGTAAAACGGGAGCGGCTGAATGGCAAGTTTCTCTAGTATCCGAGGACGATCAGTCGATCGTCTTGGTCGCGCGCTTCAGCACGCTTTCCGGCAGCGTCACGCCCATCTTGGCGGCAGCGCCCTTGTTGATGACCAGATCGCTACCAGCGGCAACCTTCACCGGAATGTCGCCCGGGTTTTCGCCCTTGAGAATGCGAACGACGATCTCGCCGGTCTGCTTGCCGACATCGTAATAGTTGAAGCCGAGGGCAGCGATCGAACCGCGAGAAACGGAATCCGTGTCGGCCGTGAAGAGCGGCAGCTTGGCTTCCTCGGCAACGGCAACAGCGCCTTCCAGTGCGGAGATGATCGTGTTGTCCGTCGGAACATAGATCGCATCGGCGCGGCCGACGAGCGCGCGGGCGGCGCCCTGCACTTCAGCGGACTTGGTGGCAGCGGATTCGACGACCTTCAGGCCGGCCTTCTCGGCTTCCACCTTCAGGACAGCGAGCAGCGATACGGAGTTCGCTTCACCTGAGTTGTAGAGGTAGCCGATCGTCTTGGCGTTCGGCAGGATTTCCTTGATCAGCGCAACATGCTCGGCAACCGGCGACATATCGGAGAGGCCGGTAACGTTGCCGCCGGGCTTGTCCATGTTCTTGACCAGCTGCGCGCCGAGCGGATCGGAAACGGCGGTAAACACGACCGGGATATCACGCGTCGCGGAAACGACGGCCTGAGCCGATGGCGTGGAGATCGGGACGATAACGTTCGGGCCCTCGCCTGCGAACTGGCGAGCGATCTGCGCAGCCGTTGCCGGATTACCCTGGGCCGACTCGAACATGAACTTCAGGTTCTCGCCTTCCTTGTAGCCGGCAGCCGTCAGCACATCGAGGACGCCCTTGCGCGCTGCATCGAGAGCCGGATGCTCGACGATCGCCGTAACGGCGACGGTGACATCTTCGGCCTTGGCCGGCAGGGTCAGGGCCAGCGTGGCCGCGACAGCAAGCAGAATTGAACGCATTGGGTATCCTCCAGATATGATTTTGGCCTGCTTCTAGGAAAAGCAGGCCATGAAATCAATCATTAGAAAACACTGAACGGATCAAACTTGCTGATCAATCATCCGCACCGTGGTTGGCGATCATCATCGCCTCGAAGGCCAGACGCTCGGTCTTGCGCATACGCTCGGATTCGGACTTCAGCTGGCCGCAGGCAGCGAGAATGTCGCGGCCGCGCGGCGTGCGGATCGGCGAGGCATAGCCGGCCGAGTTGATGAAGTCGGCGAACTTCTCGATCTGCGCCCAGTCGGAACACTGGTAGTTGGTGCCCGGCCAGGGGTTGAACGGAATGAGGTTGATCTTCGCCGGTACGCCCTTCAGCAACTGGATCAGCCCCTTGGCATCCTCGAGGCTGTCATTGACGTCCTTCAGCATCACATACTCGAAGGTGATGCGACGGGCGTTGGAAAGCCCCGGATACTTGCGGCAGGCGTCGATCAGTTCCTTCAGCGGATACTTCTTGTTGATCGGCACCAGGATATCGCGCAGGTCGTCGCGTACCGCATGCAGCGAGATCGCCAGCATCACGCCGATCTCATCGCCGGTGCGGAAGATTTCAGGCACAACGCCCGAGGTCGAGAGCGTGACGCGACGCTTGGAGAGTGAGAGCCCGTCGCCATCCGTAGCGATCAACAGCGCCTGCTTGACGCTGTCGAAATTGTAGAGCGGCTCACCCATGCCCATCATCACGATGTTGCTGACCTTGCGGCCCTCGGCCGGCATGATCGTACCCTGAGGCGCTTCACGGTCAGGGAAATCGCCCAGCCGATCGCGCGCCAGCAGCAGCTGTGACAGGATTTCTTCCGCGGTCAGGTTACGCACCAGTCGCTGCGTGCCGGTATGACAGAAGGAACAGGTGAGCGTGCATCCGACCTGGCTCGAAATGCAAAGCGTGCCGCGGCCTTCCTCGGGAATATAGACCGCCTCGATTTCGACCGGACGACCGGCGCCGCGGGCAGGAAAGCGCAGGAGCCACTTTCGGGTACCGTCGTTGGAGACCTGCTCCTCGACGATTTCCGGCCGCGCGATGGTGAAATGCTTTTTCAGCGTCTCGCGCATATCCTTGGAGATATTGGCCATGTGGTCGAAGTCGGAGACGCCGCGCACGTAGATCCAGTTCCACAGCTGCGCGACGCGCATCTTGATC
The DNA here is from genome assembly GCF_009498215.1 of Rhizobium grahamii. Taxonomy (NCBI): domain Bacteria; kingdom Pseudomonadati; phylum Pseudomonadota; class Alphaproteobacteria; order Hyphomicrobiales; family Rhizobiaceae; genus Rhizobium; species Rhizobium grahamii. The sequence continues at coordinate 3,154,325 of NZ_CP043498.1, forward strand.
TGCTTCTCCGGCACGCCCTTTTCGCGCAGTGCAGCGCCCATCTCTTCGCGGCTGAGGCCGATCAGCGAAGGCTTCAGCCCAGCGTCGGCACTGCCGGTCGCTGCGCCCAAGGGCTTGGTAACAGTCATCGCATCCATGACGGACATAGTCTCTAATCCCGAATTCAACATGCGGCCGCCCCGGAAAGCCGGATGACTTGCGGGTAGGAAGGGCATGGTGGCAGAAATTGAATGCGGAGCATACGGCAAGGACCGCGATCTATCCGCTGTTGCGCGGGCCTTTAGCATCATTTTTGCCGCGCGTCACTATAGATGGAAACGACGAAGGCCGGCACAAGGCCGGCCTTCTGAAATTTCATCGCTCTCGTGGAACGCTTACTTGCAGCTTTCGATCTGCTTCAGCGAGGCCGAGATACCGGCCAGCGAATAGCTGTAAGAAGTCTGGGTGCCCTTGCGCGAGGTAGCGTTGACGGTCATCGAGTGGCCGCTCTTCATGGCCGCGACCAGTGCCGGTTCCTGCGCCGCGTTCTCGACCCAGCCGGCCTTGTCCTTTGTGAACATCACGAAGGTCTTGTTGTCGATGACCACATCGATCTTGGAGCTTTCCTTGACCGTGTAGCCCATCATCGCCTGCGGCTCGTAAGAGATGTTCTGGCCGGGACGCTGCGACACGATGAAGAAATTGTCGCCGTGGTCGATGTTGGCCGGCTTCTTCTCGGTCGGAACCGACAGCACGTAGCAGACGGTGCTCGCGCCGGACTTGTAGGAGTAAGCGCCCCAGGCCTGGAACTGTTGGATGCGGGTCGGCGCGGAAGAAGCGGCGGCAGCCGGTTGCTGCGCTGCCTGGGCAGCGGGCTTCTTGGACTGAGCGGATGCAATGCCGGCGCCGGCGAGAACGAGGGAAAGGGCGATTGCGGTACTTTTTACAAACATGGATATTCCTGCCGGTTCTTGCGATTCGAGCCCGAGCAAAGCGGGCGGCGCATAATCACGATCTGCTTTATTTTGACTTAATTCAGGTTACCAAAGCGTCAACACAGACCGCGAGAAGTGCCTGCCTGTGCCATTTCCGCCCGAGTGTCAATGTTGAGCGCTGGAACCTCGCTCGAGATGTGCGATGCGACAAAGGTGCCAAATTAGCGCCCTGAGGAAATTTAAGACATAAAGATTCAGGCAAGAGTTTGACCTTTCCAAAATCCGTTGTAGGTCATTAAGGTATTGGAAATCCGGTAAGGAATTCGCCGAGCCAGGGGGCTTTTGACGGAATATGGATGCGGAGGAAAAACAGCGCTTCGCTGCCCTTGCCAGGGCAGTCGCGGAACGCCGTGACCAGCAAGCGTTCGCCGTCCTTTTTGATTATTTCGCGCCGCGCCTCAAATCTTGGTTACTGCGCCAGAAAATGCCCAATGACGAGGCCGAGGAACTGGTGCAGGACGTGATGACCGTCCTTTGGCACAAGGCGGACCTTTACGATTCCGCGCGGTCCTCCCTGTCGACCTGGCTCTTCCGCATTGCTCGCAACCGGCGCATCGATCTCGTGAGGAGAAGCCGCGCCCGCAATCTCGACCAGGCTGATCCGACACTGCAGCCGGTGGCGGCGATCGGAGCCGACGAACTGGTGGCGAACGACGATCGCGATGCGCTTGTCCGTGCTGCGGTCGGCAGGCTGCCGGAAGAACAGCGCGAGATGCTGAAGGCTGCTTTCTTTCTCGGGCAGTCCCACTCACAGATCGCCGAAGCGACCGGGCTTCCGCTCGGCACGGTCAAATCGCGCATACGGCTGGCATTCGGCAAGCTGAAGAAGCTGCTCGAAGTCGAAGGCGTCTAATCAGACAGTCTTCATTCCCTGAGGTTCGTCGGCAAGTGCGCTGTCCGCGGCCGAATAGTGGTCCGGCTTCATGTGGCGGCTGACCATGGCGAAGGCAGCCGACAGCACGGCGATGTCGTCCGAAAAACCGATCCCCACGAGCATGTCGGGAATCATGTCGATAGGCAGGACAAAGTAGGCAAGTGCCGCCAGCAGCGTGCCGCGGACCTTTAGCGGCGTCTGCGGATCGAGCGCACAGTAGAATGCCGCAACGACATCCCGGGAAAACGGAATCTGTCGAACCGCCCTCCGGAATGTCGGCCAGAATTTCTTGCGCACCGTCTTCTCCCGGCGAGCCTGCGTATCCTCGTCGCCTGGCAGCAAGATCTCACCGTATTTGACGTCGTCCATTCCAATCAATCCTCTTGGTCCATGCGCAGATATGGTGATTGATGCGGGCCGTTCAATCAATCCGTCCTGCGGCCGCCTTTTCCATCGCCGCCGCCAGCTTGAAATCGAGTTCGGTCAGACCCCGGCATCATGCGTGTTGAGCTTCACGTCCACCCGCGAATAGACATTGAACCATTCGGGATGATGGTTGAGCTTCTCCGCGGCCAGCGCCGCTTCTGTCATGAAGCCGAAGGCTTGAACGAAGCTGCCGAACTTGAAGCTCTTCGAGATCGAGGCCGCTCCCTCATCCAGAGACCAACCCTCGAGCTTGGCGAGCTCTTGCTGAATTGCCGTCCGTTCCAGTTTCTCTCGTTTCATGCGATTGTCCTCCTCGTTTCCAGATAACGGTTCTCTATGAAACGCGTCAGCATCCTCTTTGTTTGTACCGGAAATATATGCCGGTCACCGCTTGCCGAAGGCATTATGGCACATCTCGCTGCGGAAACCGGCATCGGTCTTGACGTCGTGGTCGACTCTGCCGGCACGGACGGGTGGCATGTCGGCGACCCACCCGATCGCCGGTCGGTCATAGTCGCCAAGCGACACGGTGTCGATCTGTCGAACCAGCGCGCGAGACGCGTAACGCCGGATGACATCGAGAGTTTCGACATCATTCTCGGCATGGACCGGACACATGTCGCAAGCTTGCGGCGGCTAGCGCCCGAAGCCCGGAACGTCTTCCTGTTTGGTGATCGCGCTCTCGGAACCGGCGAGTATATCGCCGATCCCTATTACGGCTCGGAGCGCGATTTCGAGCAGGTCTATGCCAGGCTCTTGACCGGCTGCAGGAAGCTGCTGGCAGCGCTCGGCGCCGACAACGCCTCGTGAAGAGGAAAGATCTCTTCCGTCAGATATGGCCCGCCACCGACGGAATCCCGTGAGGAGAGAAGCACGAAACGCGGCACGGTGAACTGCGTCGTCTGGAAATTCCCGCGACCCGCGAGATAGTGGACGACGTCATCGACCCGTGCGTTCTTCATTCGCGCCAATGTGACGTGCGGCATGAACTTGCGTGGATCCGGCGGCAGCCCGATCCGTTGGCAAATGCGTTCGATTTCGGCCTGCAGGGCGTACATTTCCGGGGAAGGCGAAACCCCTGCCCACACCGAATGCGGTTTCTTCGAACCGAATGATCCGATCCCATCCAGCCGAATTTGAAACTCGGGGCGATCGATGCGATCGAGACGGTCTACTACCTCGTCAGCGGTCCGGCCATCGACATCGCCGATGAAGCGTAACGTGATGTGATAGTTCTCGACGTCGATCCAGCGAGCACCAGGGAGACCACCGCGCAGCAAAGAGAGGCTCATCGCCGCATTGCGCGGAATTTCGAGGGCGGTAAATAGTCTCGGCATAACGAGCACTCCCCGAATCTTTTGCAGGTGCTCACACGGAATCACGCATTGCGCACCTGCGCAAGTCCCTAATTCTTCACAGTAGAAATCGTTCCAATGAATTGCGTGATAGCCGGCTCCATCTTCTGAACCATCACATCAACCCCCTTGCTGTTCGGGTGCATGCCATCCTCAAGCTTGAGCCCGGCATCGAGAACGACCCCGTCGAGGAAGAACGGATAGATCGCAACATTATGTTTTTGCGCAAGTTTCTCGTAGATCGGATTGAACCGGGCGGCATAGTCATCACCCATGTTCGGCGGCGCCATCATGCCGACGAGCAAGACAGCGATCCCGCGCTCCTTTAGCCGGGCAAGCATTTCGTCCAGATTCTTTTCACTCTGTTCCGGAGCGATCCCGCGCAGGGCATCGTTCGCGCCCAACTCGAGAATCACCCCGTCGGTACCGTCGGGAACGGACCAATCGATTCGCGCAAGCCCGCCGCTCGTGGTGTCGCCGGAGACGCCTGCATTGGCGATCGTCACATCGACGCCCTTCGCCTTCAGCGCCGCCTGCATCTTCTCCGGAAAGCCATCACCAGGCGGCAGTTGATACCCTGCCATCAGGCTGTCCCCAAAGCCGACCAGGGCTATGGTTCGTGCATTTGCAACTGTCGAGAACAGCAGGGCGGCTGCAATGACAGCGATGTGAAGGCCGGCAACTTTAAAACTCATTCCGCTTTCCCTAGATTGGGCCGAAGACTGGCGTGCTATCCGCATCTATATAGGGCGAACACTGTTGGCAAAAACCATCATCGAATTGAAGGAAGCGGATCTGACGCTCGGCAATGCGGCAGCGTCCGTCCACGTTCTCAAGGGCATAGACCTCACGATATCAGCCGGCGAATCCGTCGGCATCGTGGGTCCGTCGGGCTCCGGGAAGTCGACTTTGCTGATGGTGCTGGCAGGCCTGGAAAAACTGGACAGCGGCGAAATCAATATCAGCGATACGCCGCTCCACACGTTGACCGAAGATCAGGTCGCCGACTTCCGCGGCCGCAATATCGGCATCGTCTTCCAGTCGTTTCATCTGATCGCCAATATGACGGCTTTGGAAAATGTGGCCGTCCCGCTCGAGCTTGCAAACGTTGCCAATCCGTTCGAGATCGCGCGACGAGAACTGAAGTCCGTCGGTCTCGGCGAGCGCCTGAACCACTATCCCGGTCAGCTTTCCGGCGGCGAACAGCAGCGCGTGGCAATCGCCCGCGCGCTCGCCCCTTCGCCTGCCCTGCTGATTGCCGACGAACCAACCGGAAATCTCGACGCCGACACGGGCCGCCAGATCGCCGACCTGCTTTTCGCCAAGCAAGCGGAGCGCGGGACGACCCTACTTCTCGTGACCCACGATCAGGCGCTCGCAAAACGATGCTCAAGGCAAATTCGCGTTCGGTCCGGCCGGATCGAGGGTGACAGCGCTGCTGTGCCATCCGAAGCGGCCATCGCATGACGCTGATGACCCCGCGGATATCGCTCGCCTTTCGCTTGGCTCTGCGCGAGCTGAGGGGAGGATTGAGAGGCTTCTACATCTTCCTTGCGTGCATCGCGCTCGGCACGGGTGCAATTGCGGCTGTGAATTCGGTATCCCAATCGATCACCGATACGATCGAGACACGCGGCCAGGAAATTCTGGCTGGAGACGTTCGATTCGAGCTCAACAATCGCGAGGCGACCGAGCCGGAACTTGGCTTCCTGCAGGGACTGGGCAAGGTATCGGTTTCCACCGGCCTCCGTTCGATGGCCCGCAAGCCTGACGGATCGGATCAGGCGCTGGTCGAGGTGAAGGCCGTTGACGGTGCCTATCCGCTCTACGGGAAATTCGAAGCAGAACCGAACTATCCCCTTCATACTCTCCTCGCTGATCAAAACGGAACCTATGGAGCGGTCGCGGCTCCCTTGCTCCTCGACCGTCTCGGCCTCAAGCTTGGAGACGAGATTCTTCTCGGCAACGTGATCCTGAACATCACCGGGACGGTGAAGACGGAGCCGGACGCCGTTTCAGAAGGCTTCGGCTTCGCACCGCGCCTGATCGTCAGCCGCAAGGCGCTGCAGGCGTCCGGTCTGATCCAGACCGGAAGCCTTGTCGAACATGCCTACAAGATCCGGCTTGAGAACCGTGGCGACGTCACTGGTATCCGCGAACGCGCCGCCAAGGAGTTTCCTTCGGCGGGCTGGTCAATCCGCACCAGCGACCGCGCGGCTCCGTCGCTGACGGAGAACATCGAGCGCTTTTCCCAGTTTCTCACCCTCGTTGGCCTGACGGCACTGATTGTCGGCGGTGTCGGCGTGGCGAACGCCGTTCGCGCGTTTCTTGACGCGAAGCGAACGACCATCGCGACCTTCAAATGTCTCGGCGCACCTGCTGCCACGATCGTCCTGATCTATCTGTTCCAGATCGGCATCATCGCGCTTGGCGGCATCGTGATCGGCTTGGTGATCGGTGCGTTGGCGCCCATCATCGCCTCACAGTTCCTCGCGCAGTTCCTGCCCATCTCGACCGCACCGACGCTCTATCCCGTTGCACTTGCGGTATCGGTTCTTTTCGGCGTCCTGACCACGCTCGCATTTGCCATCATGCCGCTTGGCCATTCTCGCGAAGTTCCGGCAACCGCGCTCTTCCGCGAGCAGGGCTTCGAGGCGAAGGGGCTGCCTTCCTGGCCATATGTAGTGCTGGCGGCAGCCTTTCTTGCCGCCCTGGCTGGCCTTGCAATCGCAACCGCCCACGACCGCTTCATCGCAATCGTCTTCATCGGCGCCATCGCTTTCGCTTTCGTGGTGTTGCGAGCAGTCGCGGCCGGTATCGCATGGCTGGCAAAACGCAGCCCACGCGTCAATTCGCCGGCGCTGCGGCTGGCGATCGGCAATATTCATCGGCCCGGCGCCCTCACGCCAGCCGTGGTCCTATCACTCGGCCTTGGCCTGGCGCTGCTCGTGACCCTGACGCTGATCGACGGCAACATGCGTCAGCAGCTGACGGGCCGCATGGCCGCAGGCGCGCCGAATTTCTTCTTCGTCGACATCCAGGGCTCGGAGGTGAACCAGTTCCGTGAACTGGTCAAGGAACACGCACCAGAGGGCAAGCTCGTCGAGGTGCCGATGCTTCGCGGCCGCATCCTTGCCTTCAACGGGCAGGACGTGACGAAAATGAAGGTCCCGCCGGCCGGACAATGGGTTCTTCGCGGTGATCGCGGCATTACCTACGCGGAGACCCTTCCGGAGAACGCATCGCTGACCGATGGAACATGGTGGCCGAAGGACTACAGCGGCGAACCGCTCGTATCCTTCTCGGCGGAAGAGGCAAAGGAACTCGGACTGAAGATCGGCGACAGCGTCACCGTCAATGTCCTCGGCCGCAACATCACAGCCAAGATCGCCAACCTGCGCAAGGTCGAATGGGAATCGCTCTCCATCAATTTCGTCATGGTGTTCTCGCCGAATACGTTCCGGGGCGCACCACATGCCTGGCTCGCAACCTTGACCGATCCGACCGCGACCGCGCCTGAGGAGGCCGCGATACTCAAGTCCGTGACCAACACCTACCCGACGATCACCAGCGTCCGCGTCAAGGACGCGATCGACATCGTCAATACGCTTGTGGCGCAGCTGGCGACGGCCATCCGTGCCGCCGCCTCCGTGGCCCTGATGGCGTCCGTTCTCGTGCTAGCCGGTGCGCTCGCCGCCGGAAACCGGGCGCGAACCCACGACGCGGTGGTGCTGAAGACATTGGGCGCAACGAGAAAAATGCTCATCCGCGCATTCTGCTACGAATATCTGATCCTCGGCGCCGCAACCGCCATCTTCGCCTTGTTTGCAGGTGGCATTGCAGCCTGGTTCATCGTTGCCCGCATCATGCGGATACCGTCACACTTCCTCCCCGCCGTCGCCGGCAGCACGCTCGTCGTGGCTCTGGTGCTGACGGTCAGCATCGGCCTGATCGGAACGTGGCGTATTCTCGGGCAGAAAGCCGCACCCGTTTTGCGTGAACTTTGAGGACGGTCCGCAGCCGGATTTCCCTTCACCTTACTGCGATTTAACCCGATCGGCGGTTGCAAGGCTCTTGTTTGCAGCAGGCGAAAGCCTCATATTGCTCAGTAGGCATGCTGGAGCTCCGCAGCGGCGCCCGGGTCGTGAACCCGACACCGTTTTCCAATCGGGGCTGTCAAGAGGAAACTATGGCTGACCTACGCAACTACCAAAGCCGCGCACAAACCGGCGAGATGATCGACCAGGGCCTGCGCGCCTACATGATCAAGGTTTACAACCTGATGGCGCTCGGTTTGGCGATCACCGGTTTGGCCGCCTACTTCGCCTTTACTTTTGCCGTCTCCGACGGCCAGCTGACCGCGTTTGGCGCAGCGCTCTACACGAGCCCGCTGAAGTGGGTCGTTATCTTCGCCCCGCTGGCGATGGTCTTCTTCCTGAGCTTCAGGATTAATAGCATGAGCGTATCCGCTGCGCAGACGACCTTCTGGGTCTATGCCGCACTTGTCGGATTGTCGCTCTCGTCGGTGTTCCTGATCTACACGGGCCAAAGCGTTGTACAGACGTTCTTCGTGACCGCGGCTTCGTTCGGTGCCCTGTCGCTCTACGGCTACACCACCAAGCGTGATCTGTCGGCGATGGGCTCGTTCCTGATGATGGGTCTTTTCGGCCTGATCATCGCGTCGATCGTGAACATCTTCCTGGCCTCGTCGGCCGTGCAGTTTGCGATCTCGGTCATCGGCGTCCTGATCTTCTCGGGTCTGACTGCCTACGACACGCAGCGCATCAAGGACATGTACTACGAAGCCGACAGCGCGACCGTCGCTGGCCGCAAGGCGATCATGGGCGCCCTGACGCTCTACCTCGACTTCATCAACCTGTTCATGTTCCTTCTGCAGTTCATGGGCGACCGCAAGTAACGGCGGGCTTCACCAATACGGAAAAGGCGGCTTCGGCCGCCTTTTTTGTTTGAACGGCAAGCGCGAGAGTGCTTTCTGGGCGCTCAGTCTTCTCAGCTCCGGTCCACCGAATGCCAACTCTCCTTCGCGACGCGTCCCCCTCCGACCTCGAATCCATCACCGCGATCTATCGAGAGTCGGTATTGAACGGCGTTGCAAGCTACGAGATCTCGCCGCCTGAGCTGAGCGAGATGGCAGCACGCTTCTCCGCCATCACCGGCCAGGGCTATCCGTATATCGCAGCCGTGGACGACGAGAACCGGTTGCTGGGCTATGCCTACGCATCGTCATTCCGCACCAGACCGGCCTACCGGTGGATGGTGGAAGACTCGATCTACCTCGGGCCCGAAGCGCGGGGGAAAGGCATAGGAAGGCTGCTCCTGCATGAGCTGATCGAACGCTGCACGTCGCTCGGTTTCCGGCAGATGGCGGCGGTCATCGGAGGCGCGCACCCGGCGTCGATCGCGCTTCATCGCAGCGCGGGCTTCGAAGAAACCGGCCGCCTGAAGGGCACCGGGTACAAACACGGCAAATGGCTCGACACGATGATCATGCAGCGAGCGCTCGGTGCCGGAAGCTCAACCGACCCCGATCCGACAACCTACCCTGGAACGCTTTTCAACGGTTGACCGGCGTCACTTCTCGACAAGTTTCAGCGTCTTGTTGAAGACCTTGAGAACCTGCTGCAGTTCGTGTCCGCGCTTGAGGATGGTACCGTTCGTATTGATCACCGAGAACGCGCCCTGCTTGGCGGCGAGCTTCGGATTCTTCTCGATGCGGAAGAGGGGTATTTCGCCCGAGCGTTTGAAAACGGAGAAGACCGCCCGGTCCTTCAGGTGATCGATGGCGTAGTCCCGCCATTCCCCCTCGCCGACCATCCGCCCGTAGATCCACAAGATCGCATCGAGTTCGCGGCGGTGAAACGTGACTGGAAGCGGATCCTTGCTCTGCCTGTATTCCTTGAGATCCACGACGCTGGACGAACTGTTGTCGGCGGCTCGGATCTCCCCCGGCCGCAAATCCGGCTGATCTGTCATCAGTCTCCAAAGGCCTCTGTTCGTGACAGGTGAATGACAGTTTGCCTCAGCGTTTACAAATTGCAAGCGGGCGCTCGCGCACATTAAGCATACTCTGTGCAATCTCCCCCGCGCCGCAATTCAGTCAAAACAGCGCCTCATTTGCAATAGAAATTCGCTCCCAATCGAGCTGCGGGTTCGTCTGAGTCCGCTGCAATAAGATTTGCGCACCTCATCAGGTAGCAAATCGCGAGTTTGGCGCCAGCGCGCCAAAGGGCCCGGCTGACCGTATCGACCTTAACCCCAGCCCCGAATACGATCAGCCGGGCCACCCGGTTTCCACCTGCCACGCAGATGAAACTATCAGATGCTCTTGCCCGCCATGATGACAGTTGCGCCCAGTATTGCTGAAGGCGTGCCATCCGCCGTCGACGTCTGAAGCAGAATCGCACAGCCCTCCAAATCGGGCTTCTGCAGTACGTTGGCCGGCAGCGTCAAGCTCGTTTCCTTGCCATCCCACATGCCGACCGTCTCGACATCGGAGACGCTACGGAGATAGGCGATCTGCTGGCCGCCGTTCTCGCCCTTCTCGACGTTGATCGTCTTTTCGCGATCGAAATAGACCATCACCACATTCGCCTTGCCGGGACCACCGCCGATCTTGATCTCAAGCTCGTCTCCATTGACGCGTGCCTTGATCGGAACCGTGAGACCCTTGCCGTCGCCGGCGTAGGAATCGATCTTGCCGGAGATGCCACTGAGATCGGCACCGGCGACATGATCCCGTCCGTTGACGATCACCTGCGGCGTGTACACGTTGCTGCGGCCCATGCTGCGTGCATAGCCATACTGGCGCTCGGTATTCTCCTTGGAGCTCAGCGTATCTGCCCAGCCAAGGTAGTTCCAGTAATCGACATGATATGCGAGCGCGATCACGTCGCCCCTTTCAACGAGCTTGCGAAATGCGGCATCGGCGGGGGGACAGGAAGCGCAGCCTTGTGACGTGAAAAGCTCGACGACGCCCTTGGGGGCTTCCTGCGCAAAGAGCGGGCTCGCCATAGCGGCCACTGCAACCAGCGAAATCATCAACCGCGCGCGCATTCACCTTTACCTTTTCTTCAGCGCCGACGGCCTCGCAAGGTCGGCTCCGACTATTAATCGTAGAGATAGTCGCTGCGGCCGGAAACGGAAAGTCACGAAGGGGTGAGACGCGGTTTCTCGGCTGACGAGCAAAACACATCGTCGTGACCTGCCGCGGAAAGCCCCTTCGGACAAACAAAAAACCGCCGGAAATCTCTTTCCGGCGGTCATTCTCCTGCAAGTCCGTTAAAAATCAGGCAGCGAGGTCACGAAGAACCGTCTGCAGGATGCCACCATTGTTGAGGTAGATGACCTCATCGAGCGTGTCGACACGCGACAGCAGCGGCACTTCCTTCACGGAACCATCGCCATAGGTGATCTTGGCGATCTTCTTCTCGCGTGGCTTGATGTTCTCGAGACCTTCGATGGTGACGATTTCGTCGCCCTTCAGGCCGAGGCTCGCCCAGGTCGTGCCCTCTTCGAAAACGAAGGGGATGACGCCCATGCCGACCAGGTTCGAGCGGTGGATACGCTCGAAGGACTGCGCGATCACGGCCTTGACGCCGAGCAGGTTGGTGCCCTTCGCCGCCCAGTCGCGCGACGAGCCGTTGCCGTATTCGACACCTGCGAAGATGACGAGCGGAACGCCCTCGGCCTTGTACTGCATGGCCGCGTCGTAGATCGATTCCTCTTCCTTGGACGGATAGTGGATGGTGTAGCCACCTTCCTTGCCGTTCGGGCCGAGCATGTGGTTGCGGATGCGGATGTTGGCGAAGGTGCCGCGCATCATCACCTCATGATTGCCGCGGCGCGTGCCGTACTGGTTGAACTCGGCGACGCCGACATTGTGCTCAAGCAGATAGGCACCGGCAGGAGATGACGCCTTGATCGAACCGGCCGGAGAAATGTGGTCGGTGGTGATCTTGTCGCCGAAGAGACCGAGGACGCGGGCGCCCTTGATGTCGGAGACGCCGGAGCCGGTCCTGCCCATGCCGACGAAGTAGGGCGGGTTCTGCACATAGGTCGAGTTGTCGTCCCAGGCATAGGTCTGGCCCGGAGGAACCTGCACGGCCTGCCAGTTGGCATCACCTTTGAAGACGTCGGCATACTTCGTCTCGTAGAGTTCGCGGGTGACGTATTTCTGGATGAAAGCCTGCACTTCGTGCGAGGTCGGCCAGATATCCTTGAGGTAGACAGGGTTGCCGCTCTGGTCCTCGCCGATCGGCTCCTTGGTCAGGTCCTTCTGGACCGTACCAGCAAGCGCATAGGCGACGACGAGCGGCGGCGAGGCCAGGTAGTTCGCCTGAACGTCCGGCGAGATACGGCCTTCGAAGTTGCGGTTACCGGAGAGAACACCCGACACGATCAAGCCCTTGTCGTTGATCGTCTTCGAGATCGGCGCCGGCAGCGGGCCGGAGTTACCGATGCAGGTCGTGCAGCCGAAGCCGACGAGGTTGAAGCCGAGCTTGTCGAGATCGGCCTGCAGACCGGACTTGGCGAGATACTCGCCGACAACCTGCGATCCGGGCGCCAGCGAGGTCTTGACCCACGGCTTGGTCTTCAGGCCCTTGGCAACGGCGTTGCGGGCAAGAAGCCCCGCCGCGATCAGAACCGACGGGTTCGAGGTGTTGGTGCAGGAGGTGATGGCGGCGATCGCCACGTCGCCATGGCCGAGATCAAAGTCGGTGCCTTCGACCGCATAGCGGTTAGAGAGCTGGCCGGGCTTCTTGTAGTCGGCATCCATCGAGCCGGCGAAACCGGACGCGATGTTTTCCAGCGGGATGCGGCCTTCAGGACGCTTTGGGCCGGCCATGGCGGGCACGACGTCGCCGAGGTCGAGTTCCAACGTATCGGTGAAGACGAGATCAGAGCCATCTCCTTCGCGCCACATCCCTTGAGCCTTCGAATAGGCTTCGACCAGCGCGATCCGGTCATGCGAGCGACCGGACATGGTGAGGTAGTTGATGGTTTCGCCGTCAACCGGGAAGAAGCCGCAGGTCGCGCCATATTCTGGACCCATGTTGCCGATCGTCGCGCGGTCGGCGAGCGGCATGTTGTCCATGCCGGGACCGAAGAATTCGACGAACTTCGAGACCACGCCCTTCTTGCGCAGCATCTGCACGACCATCAGCACGAGGTCGGTCGCCGTGACGCCTTCCTTGAGCTTGCCCGTGAGCTTGAAGCCGATAACCTCGGGCAGAAGCATCGAGACCGGCTGGCCGAGCATGGCCGCTTCCGCCTCGATACCGCCGACACCCCAGCCGAGAACGCCGAGACCATTGATCATCGTCGTATGGCTATCCGTGCCGACGCAGGTATCCGGATAGGCGATCGTCTCGCCATCCTCTTCCTTGGTCCATACGGTCTGGCCGAGATATTCGAGGTTGACCTGGTGACAGATGCCGGTGCCGGGAGGAACGACGCGGAAATTCTTGAACGCCTGCTGACCCCACTTCAGGAAGCGGTAACGCTCGCCGTTGCGCTGATATTCGAGCTCGACGTTGCGGGCAAAGGCCTGCGGCGTGCCGAATTCATCGACGATGACCGAGTGGTCGATCACGAGGTCGACGGGAACGAGCGGGTTGATCTTCTCGGGATCGCCACCGAGCGACACCATCGCGTCGCGCATCGCGGCCAGGTCGACGACGGCGGGAACGCCGGTGAAGTCCTGCATCAGAACGCGCGCCGGGCGATAGGCGATTTCGTTTTCGACAGTGCCCTTGTTGTTCAACCATTCGGCAACGCCAAGGATATGTTCCTTGGTGACGGACTGGCCGTCCTCGAAGCGCAGCAGGTTCTCGAGCAGAACCTTCATCGAATAGGGAAGCTTGGAAACGCCGGGCAGGCCGTTCGCTTCGGCCTTCGGCAGGCTGAAATAGACATAGTCCTTACCATCGACGGTAAGGACGGAACGACAGTTGAAGCTATCAAGAGATTTAGACACGAGAGACCCCGTTTCTGATCGCGAACACAATTGTGCGGACGCCTATGCACTAAAGGCACATCAGGATGCGGGTACGGCCATTTCCGCGGTCCGCACATGAAGTCAGACCTCATGTTCGGCGCTACGATGAAATTCACGCCGACCGCTGGCGTGGTTAGGCACATATAGATAGTTTCAGGGAAAGGTGCCAGAGAGTGCATGGCCCATTTCGGATTTTTTTGCATTGCAATGACTCAAAAATTAAACCTCTCAAACGTCTTTTCTCTCGAGGCAACCAATCTGTCCGCGCGCCGTGGGGAGGACCTGATTTTCGAGGGTGTATCATTCCGCCTGACGTCAGGCGAAGCACTGGTTTTGACCGGCAAGAACGGCTCGGGAAAGTCGACTTTGCTGCGTGTAGTCGCCGGTTTGCTGCGGCAGGAAAGAGGCTCGGTGAGCTTCACGGATTCACACGGTAGCATTCATCAGCGCGTTGGCGAAGTCAGCCACTATCTTGGCCACCGTAATGCAATGAAGAGCGAACTGACGGTCGCCGAAAACCTAGATTTCTGGCGCCGCTTTCTCGGAAATACCCACGATACGCCGGCCTTTTCCATCGACGACGCTGCCGAGGCCGTAGGACTTGACGGGATCACCCACCTCCCCTTCGGCTATCTCTCGGCCGGTCAGCAAAGGCGCTTCGCCTTTGCCAAGCTGCTCGTCGCTCACCGTCCGGTGTGGATCCTTGACGAACCGACAGCAGCGCTGGACACAAGCGGCGACAGCCTCTTTGCCGGCCTGATCGAGACCCACCGCCAAAGGGGCGGGATCGTGCTTGCCGCGACGCATCAACCGCTGGCGCTGAGCGATGTGCGGGAGCTGCGGATGACGGGATTTGCCGGGGTAAGCGCGGGGGTGTGGGGATGAGTGTGGCTGCAATAAAAACCCCTCCCCAACCCCTCCCCACAAGGGGGAGGGGCTTGCGTGCCGTAACCGCTCGGCAAAACGCCAACCTATCAACCGGCACTGGGCTACAATGCGAACGCTCGACAGCGCCTCAGCCCAACCCCTCCCCCTTGTGGGGAGGGGTTGGGGAGGGGCCTTCCACGGCACCCGCCGAGGCATGGCCTCTTCATGGCCACCGTCCCGCCGGGCTTGCCCCACCCAGAACGCCCTCGACTAGTGCACCAAGCAATCACCCCACCTCAGCGAGGGCCTGCCCGTGACCGCCCTCCTCCTCCGCGACCTCACGCTCTCCGTCCGCGCCGGCGGGGGTGCGCTGATCGGCGTACTCTTCTTCCTGACCGTCGTTGCTGTCATCCCCTTTGGCGTCGGGCCGGATCTTGCATTGCTCTCCCGCATCGGCCCGGCAATCGTCTGGATCGGCGCGCTGCTGGCGGCACTTCTCGGCCTCGACCGCCTGTTCCAGGCTGAACGCGACGATGGCTCGCTCGACCTCATGCTGATGCAGGAGACCCCGCTCGTCCTGACGGTGCTGGTGAAGTGCCTGGCACACTGGATCGCCACCAGTCTGCCGCTCGTCATTGCCTCGCCGCTGCTTGGCCTGTTCATGAACATGAGCGAGACGGCGATCGGGGCGACGATGCTGACGCTGCTGGTCGGCTCTCCGGCGATCACCTTCATTGGCGCCGTCGGCGCAGCCGTTGCCGTCGCCCTGCCGCGCGGCGGCCTGCTGGTCTCGATCCTGGTGCTGCCGCTGACTATCCCCGTTCTGATCTTCGGCGTCAGCGCCACCTACGCGGCCGTCGAAGGACCCTCACCCTTCCTGCCGCCGTTTCTGATCCTGGTCGCGCTGACGCTGTTCTTTGCCGTCATCGGCCCGGCCGCGGCGGCATTGGCACTGCGCAACACGTCGGATTGATGGAGCGCTCGATTGCGGCATAAGGCATATCGCGGTAAGGAAACGGCATGAGCGAAACGAGCCTTTCCATCACGAAATTCAGCGATCTCGCCAACCCGACGCGGTTCCTGGCGCTGGTTGCCCGCATCCTCCCCTGGATGGCCGCTTTCACGGCCCTCTGTTTCATCGTGGGGCTGTATCTCAGCTTCACGACCGAAGGCGACTACCAGCAGGGCGAGACGGTTCGCATCATGTATATCCACGTCCCAGCGGCCTGGCTGTCGATGATGGGTTACACGATCATGAGCCTCTCGGCGATCGGCACGCTCGTTTGGCGCCATCCGCTGGCTGATGTATCGGCCAAGGCCGCCGCCCCGCTGGGCGCCGCCTTCACGCTGATTGCCCTCGTCACCGGCTCGCTCTGGGGCAAGCCGATGTGGGGTACATGGTGGGTCTGGGACGCAAGGCTTACCTCCGTCTTCATTCTGTTCCTGATGTATCTCGGGCTAATCGCGCTCAATCGGGCAATCGACGAGCCGTCGAAGGCCGCTCGTGTCAGCGCCGTGCTGATCCTCGTCGGCTTCGTTAATATCCCGATCATCAAGTTCTCCGTCGACTGGTGGAATACGCTGCATCAGTCCGCCAGTGTTTTGCGCCTCGACGGCCCGGCCATCGATCCGGAATTCCTGCGGCCGCTGCTGGTGATGGCCGTGGCGTTCACCGCGCTTTTCTTCACGCTGCACATCATGGCGATGCGCAACGAAATCTGGCGCCGCCGCGTCGCGGCGCAACGCCGCATGGCAGCGCGCCTCGCGAGCCGCGAGGGATAGCCATGACACATGCTTTCTATGTTTACGGCTCCTACGTGTTTGCTGCGCTTGTGACAGTCGCTGCCACGCTGTGGACCTGGGCCGATGGTCGCGCTCGCCGCAAGGAGCTAGCGGCTCTCGAGGCCTCCGGCATTCGCCGCCGCTCGGCACGGGCAAAGGATGGCGAATGAGCACCCCCCTGGAAACGAACGCCGCCAAGCGCGGCTTTGGACGCTATGCCGTCGCCTTAATCCCTCTGGTCGTCTTTGCCGGCATCGCGGCCACCGCAGCGAAGATGCTTTACGATCAAGATGTCCACGGCAAGGATATCTCGGAAATCCCTTCGGCATTGATCGGCACGAAGGCACCGACGCTGAGCCTGCCGCCGCTTGAGGGCGCCAACCTGCCGGCCCTGACCGATAGTGCCATCAAGGGCAAGCTGACGCTCGTCAACGTCTTCGCCTCCTGGTGCATCCCTTGTCGCGAAGAGCATCCGATCCTCAAGGAGCTCGCGAAGGACAGCCGCCTCAACGTGGTTGCCATCAACTACAAGGACAAGAACGACAATGCCGTTCGCTTCCTCGGCGAACTCGGCAATCCCTTTGCCGCCATCGGCGTCGATCCCAAGGGGCAGGCCGCGATCGATTGGGGTGTCTACGGTATTCCGGAAAGTTATCTCGTCGCCCCTGACGGCACGATCCTCTACAAGCGGGTCGGCCCGTTCGACGATATCAGTCTGAAGGAAGGCCTGTTGCCCGCCATGGCAAAGGCACTTGGCACGCCCGCGTCCTGATCAGATCGCGCTTTGCCAGGTCTTGACCGCCTCGACGGGCCAGACCAGCATCAGGACGTTGAGCGTCAGGTTGTCGCGGATCAGGTAGCCGGTCAAAAGCTCGAAGAAGATCGCGATCCCCACCGTCAGCGCCACCGGCGCGCGCGATGCGAAGATGAAGCCGACGACCATGAAAACGGTGTCCATCGCCGAATTGATGATGCTGTCGCCGTAATAGTCGAGCGAGATCGTCGCCGTGCGGTAGCGATCAATGATGATGGGGGAATTCTCCAGGAGTTCCCAGCCGGACTCGATGACCAGCGCCAGCAGCAGGCGTGCCGCAAACGGCTTTCCGCGCAGGACAAGATGCGCCACGCCGTAGAAGATGAACCCGTGAATTATATGCGACGGCGTGTACCAGTCTGACAGGTGCTGGGAGTTGCCGCTCGAATTGACGACGCCTTCCCACAGCTTGACGTAGCCGCAGGTGCAGATCGGCGTACGGCCCATCAGATATTCTGCGACCACCTGCGCCAGCAGAACCAGCAGACAGGCTGCGAACCAGAATGTCTGATGGCGAACCCTTGTCTGCGTTTCTGCGACTGTCACTTTTCGGCCTCTCCCGCTGGCGTTACCGTGTGCTTCATGATGAGCGGCATCTGCGCCATTGTGAAGATGATGGTGATCGGCATCGTTCCCCAAACCTTGAAGGCAACCCAGAAGTCATCGGAGAAATTGCGCCAGATGACCTCGTTCAGCACGGCGAGGAAAAGGAAGAAGATGCCCCAGCGAACCGTGAGCTTGCGCCATCCCTCGGCATCGAGCTGGAAGGCGGCATTGAAGACATAGCCGAGCAACGACTTGCCGAAAGCGAGCCCCCCAAGCAACGAAACGCCGAAGAGCGCGTTGACGATGGTCGGCTTCATCTTGATGAAGGTTTCGTTCTGCAGATAGATCGACAGCGATCCGAAGATGAGGACGACGATGCCCGACACGAAGGGCATGATCGGCAGATGCCCGAGCATGGCCTTCGACACGACCAGCGAGATTACCGTCGCCCCCATGAAGACGGCTGTTGCCACGAACAGCGGTCCGCCGAGCTCCGAGAGAACAGGAAAACGCTCGACCAGCCAGGCGCCGCGCAGGTTGGCAAAGAAGAAGATCAGCAGCGGGCCAAGCTCGAGCGCCAGCTTCAGCATCGGGTGATGCCGGTCGGCAGCGCTTGGGGTGATATCGCTCTCTGTCGTCATTCTATCTCAAATCCGTTTGTGCCACACGAGACGCTTGCCCGTGCTTGTCGGCATATCTGTGGCATTATTGGCCGAGCCCGGCAATGGCGTGCGCGAAATCCTCGGCCTCGAAAGGTTCGAGATCATCGACGCCTTCGCCGACGCCGATGAAATAGACCGGCAGCTTGTGCTTGGCGGAGATCGCCACGAGAATGCCGCCCCGCGCTGTGCCGTCGAGCTTGGTCATGATCAGGCCGTTGACGCCGGCGACATTGCGGAAGATCTCGACTTGCGACAACGCGTTCTGCCCCGTCGTCGCGTCGAGCGTCTGCAGCACCGTATGCGGCGCGTCCGGGTCGAGCTTGCCGAGAACGCGAACGATCTTCTCGAGTTCGGCCATCAGCTCCGCCTTGTTCTGCAGCCGGCCGGCCGTATCGATGATCAGCACATCACATTTCTTCGCCTTGGCCTGCTCGAAAGCGTCATAGGCAAGACCGGCAGCATCCGCGCCGAGCTTCGTCCCGATGAACTCCGACTTGGTGCGGTCGGCCCAGATCTTCAGCTGCTCGATCGCGGCGGCACGGAACGTATCACCGGCAGCCACCATGACCTTGAGGCCGGCACCCGAAAGCTTCGACGCCAGCTTACCGATTGTCGTCGTCTTGCCTGTTCCGTTGACGCCGACGACAAGGATGACGTGCGGCTTGTGGCTGAGATCGAGCTGCAAGGGCTTGGCGACCGGCTTCAGCACCTTGGCGATTTCGCTTGCCATGATGCGGCTGACGTCCTCGCCGGTCACGTCCTTGCCGTAACGCTCGGAGGCGAGCGTATCGGTGACACGCATCGCCGTCTCGACGCCGAGATCGGCCTGGATCAGCAGATCCTCGAGATCCTGCAGCGTCTCGTCATCAAGCTTGCGCTTGGTGAACAGCGCCGCGATCTGACCGGTGAGCTGCGACGAGGTCCGGGCAAGGCCGGCGCGCAGACGTTGAAACCAGGAAAGTTTGGCCGGCGGGACGATGGTGACGGGTTCGGGGGTCGCGGTGGCGGTGGAGAAGCCCTTGGGGAGGATGGGGGCGTCGGATTCGGTGGGAGCTAGATCAGCGGGGTCGGCGTCCGGGATACCCCCTCTGCCCTGCCGGGCATCTCCCCCACACGGGAGGAGATTGGCTGGGCGGGCTCACTCGCTTCATCCTCGGCTGTTTCGTCGGTTGACGGCTGCTGGTCGATCTCGTCCGCAGGCGGGACCGCCTGCCCACTCATTCCGGCATCAATTGCCTGGTCGAGAGCTTCCCGCGAGTTGATCTCCGGGGAGATGTCCGGCAGGACGGAGGGGGGTACCAAACCCTCGGTGTCAGCGCCTTTCGCTTCAGCAGCATCGGCAGCGACTTCCGCCTCAGCTTCCAGCAAGGACAACGGCACCAGCCCGATATCCTCACTGGCTAGAGCCGTCGGCAAATCCTCGGAAACCTCGTCCGCGCCAACATCCTCGCCATCGGCGGAAGGCCCACCCGCGGTCTCCATCTCCTCCGGCAACACCGGATCGGCGGCAACCGGCATACCATCCACCGGCACGGATGACGCCGGCGCAGTCACTTCGGCAACCGCAGTCGTTTCCACGACCGGCTCGACCGCGACCTCGGCGGCCCTGGTCTCGACCGGCTCCGGCGCCTGCTCTTCCTCCGGCTTCGGGCCGAAGGTGAAGACCTTTTTGATGAAGTTGAACGCCATGAGGATTCCGTAAACTCAGGCCGCGTCGGCGGCCGTCAATTGCATGTCGAGGTGTTTGCCGTTGTGCCCTGTGATCACAGCCTGCACGAAGCTTCGGGGTGCAAGTCCCGCCGCTTCGACAAGCGTGAAGTTCTCGGTATGCGCCAAACCGTTGTTTTCCACCAGCAGCCATTGCTGCGTCCCGACCATTCCGTCGAGATGGGACTGATGCAGGCGATGTCCAGTGACGCGAAGCCGCGCTGCCCGCTCCTTGACCAGCGCGCGATCGAGCTGCGGCATCCGCGCGGCAGGCGTTCCCGGTCGTGGGCTGTAAGGGAACACGTGGAGATGGGCGATCCCAGCCTCTTCCGCCAGCCGCACGGCATTGGCGAACATCTCCTCGCTCTCGGTTGGAAAGCCGGCGATCATATCCGCACCGAAGCTCATCTCAGGCCGCAGGCGGCGCACGTCATTGACGAAAGCCAAAGCGTCCGCGCTGGAATGACGGCGCTTCATCCGCTTGAGGATCATGTCATCGCCATGCTGCAGCGAGAGGTGAAGATGCGGCATGAACCGCGCTTCCTCGGCGATCAGATCGAGCAGATGCCCGTCGGCCTCGATGCTGTCGATCGACGAAAGCCGCAGGCGGCGAATATCGGGCACCTGCTTCAGCAGCGTCTTGGCAAGCAGCCCGAGCGTCGGCTCGCCCGGAAGATCGGCACCATAGCTGGTCGCGTCGACGCCGGTCAGCACGATTTCCCGATAGCCGCTTTCGACGAGCTTACGAGCCTGATCGACGACCGCCCCCATCGGCACGGAGCGCGAATTGCCGCGACCATAGGGAATGATGCAGAAGGTGCAGCGGTGGTCGCAACCATTCTGGACCTGGATGAACGCCCGCGCATGACCGTCGATATGCTTGACCATCTGCGGCGCCGTCTGGCGCACGCTCATGATGTCGTTGACGCGCAGCTTCTCTTCCGCAGACACGCCGAAATCCGGCAAAGCGCGATAGGACGCACTCTTCAGTTTCTCTTCGTTACCGAGAACGGCATCGACCTCGGCCATCTCGGCGAAAGTCTGTTTTTCGGTCTGGGCCGCACAACCGGTCACGATGATGCGGGCATGAGGATTGTCGCGCCGGGCGCGACGGATTGCCTGGCGAGCCTGACGGACAGCCTCACCGGTGACGGCGCATGTATTGACGAGGATGGCATTGTTGAGCCCGGCCTTCTCGGCCTCGGCCCGCATCACTTCGGATTCGTAGGTATTGAGACGACAGCCGAAGGTGATGACTTCGACGCCGCTCACCGCGCTTCCGCTCCCGGCGCCGCATCGCGCGACCACGCACCCGTCGACGGATCGAGCGTGCCAGACCATTCCCATTCGGCAGGGCCGGTCATGATGACGTGGCCATCGCCTTCGCGCCATTCAATGTTGAGGATGCCCTGATTGGGGCTGCTCGCGACCTTCACCGCGACTTCCCGCCCGGTCCGTCCCGTGCGGACAGCGGAAACAGCCGTCGCACAGGCGGCAGAACCGCAGGCAAGCGTCAGTCCCGCGCCCCGCTCCCAGGTGCGTGTCGTGATCGAGCTCGGCGAGGTCACCTGCGCCAGCGTGATATTGGCGCGCTCAGGGAACATCGGATGGTTTTCAAGCAGCGGTCCAAAGCGGCCGAGATCGAACGACATCGGATCGCGGTCGATCCAGAAGATTGCATGCGGATTGCCCATCGACGCGACGGAGGGCGAATGCAGAACCGGATTGTCGATCGGCCCGATTTGCAGCTCGATGCGGCTGGTATCATGGAATTCTTCGGCAAGCGGAATCTTGTCCCACTCGAACACCGGCTTGCCCATGTCGACGGAGATCGTCCCGTCCTCATGCTCGACGGCATTGAGGATGCCCGCAACCGTCTGGAAGGTGAACACCTTCTTGCCGGTCTCGGACGCAAGCGCCTGCACGACACAGCGCGTACCGTTGCCGCAGGCCTGCGCCTTCGAGCCGTCCGAGTTGAGGATGTCGATCCAGGCATCGGTGCCTGCAGCCTTCGGGTCATGGATCGCCATGATCTGGTCGAACTGCGTATCGTCAGCGGCATTCAGCGCGATTGCTGCGGCCGGCGTCACCTTGTCGGCGCGGCCGCGCATGTCAACGACCAGGATCTTGTTCCCAAGCCCGTTCATCTTCGCGAATTCGACCGTTGCGCTCATAGTGTCATGTCCGTCTCTGTTTGGGCTGTATATGGCGGAAATGCCGAGGAATTACCAGTGGCTTGACGGAGCGGGACGCAGCGACACATTCATGGGAAGCCGGACCGACTTCATATTTAAGAATGACTGCAGATATCTAGCGCTTTTCGCCGCTTCGAGGCATTCTTGGTCTCGGATGCGTGCTTTTGGCAGGGAGGATCGCCGATGCGCTGCTTCACGGTACTTGGGCCCTCGCAGACGGGAAAAACGACACTCGTCGCAAAGCTGGCCTCGCTCGAGGGAATGCCCAGAAAGTCAGCTTCACCATATGGATCAAGCCTGACGGAATTCGATTTCAAGGACGAAGCGTGGTGTGCGATCGACACCCCCGGAGCAAACGAGGCGCTTGCCCTCGCGCAGGATGCCCTGCTTGCCAGCGACGCCTGTATTCTCTGCATATCGCCAACGCCCGATGATGCCGTTCTGGCTGCACCCTATTTGCGCGCCATTGAGGCCTCGGGCACGCCTTGTCTCGTCTTCATCAACAGGATGGATGAGCCGCGCGGCCGATTGCGCGATGTCATTGCCGCGCTTCAAACCTACTCGAACCATCCCCTCGTGCTGCGGCAGGTGCCGATCCGCGAGGGCGATACAATCGTCGGCAGCTGCGACCTGATTTCCGAGCGCGCCTGGCGCTATCGCGAGGGCCAACCCTCCGCACTGATCGAACTTCCCAAGGATACTCTAGAACGCGAACATGAAGCCCGCGCAGAGATGCTCGAGCAGCTTTCCGAGTTCGATGACTGGCTGCTCGAGGAACTGATCGAGGATCGTGAACCGGCGAGCGACACGATCTTCGCGATCTCGTCGCGCATTCTGAAGGAGAACCGGGTTATCCCAGTGCTGTTCGGGGCAGCCTCGCATAGCAATGGCATTATGCGCCTGATGAAGGCGCTTCGCCATGAAGCACCACCGGCGACAGCGCTACGCGCAAGGCTGGCAACAAGTTCCGGCGCGCAGGAGGCAACGCTTTCCGCCGTGAGTTTCCACGCCTATCACAAGGCCAATGTCGGCAAGACGGTATTGATGCGGGCGCTCGTCGATGGCCTCAAGCAAGGCGGTTCGCTCGGCGGCGCCACGCTTGGCCCGCTGCAGGAGGCTGGCAGCGGCAAGCCGATCGCCGGCGCAGTCAAGGCGGGTGATGTCTTTGTCGCATTGAAATCGGATCATCTGCCGGCACCTGCCCTGCTGACGCAGCCGGGCAGCGTCGAGCCACCCGACTGGACGACGCCACCAACACCCATGCTGGAAAGAATTCTTGTCCCCGGCAACGAGCGCGACGAGACGAAACTGTCCGCGACTTTGGCAAAACTCGCGGAAACCGATCGCGGCCTGAAAGTAATGCAGGAGGAAGGCACCGGCGCTGCCCTGATATGCGCCCAGGGTCCCGTCCATCTCCGCGATCTTCGCAAGACGCTGTCGGAGGTCTTTCGCGTAGAAGTTTCGGATCGCGCGCCGAACCCGATCTATCGCGAGACCATCTCGAAGACGTCGGACGTTCATTACCGCCACCGCAAGCAGACGGGGGCGCGGGTCAATTCGCCGATGTGCAGCTGAGTGTGCGCCCCAACGAGCGCGGCCAGGGCTTCACCTTTGGCGAACACGTCAAGGGAGGCACCGTGCCGCGAAACTACATACCAGCGGTCGAGGCCGGCGCTCGCGAAGCCATGGAGAAAGGACCTCTCGGTTTCCAGGTAATCGACGTCGACGTCACACTGACCGACGGACAGTACCACTCGGTCGACAGCTCCGATTTCGCCTTCCGCGCGGCAGGCAAGATGGGCGTCAAGCAGGCGCTGTCGCAAGCATCCGCCGTGCTCATGCAGCCTGTCGTGCGGGTCGATATCCATATCCCCTCGGTCTATTCCGGAGGCATGGTGACGCTCGTTTCCTCGCTCAAGGGACAGGTTCTCGGTTTCGACCGGGACGAGAACGCAAAGGGCTGGGACATATTCCGCGCACTGGTGCCAGGTGGCGTCCTCGAAGAGCTGGCACGATCCCTGAAATCCGCTACGCAGGGCATCGGCCACTTCTCGAAGACCTTCGATCATTTCGAAGAACTTTACGGCAAGGAGGCCGATTCCATCGTCAACACCCACGGTTCGGGGGCGCAGCCACACTGATCATAGCAGCGGCACATCGAACACCTCGCCTGCCCTGAGCGGCCGGAACCGTTCGGGCGAGATGCTGTGTTCGGCCATTGCCGTGTTGAGCGCCTTGACCGGCGCATCGATCGCCTCGTCCGTCAGCTGGAACGTAGCGAAATGGTGCCCGGCGACATAGGCAGCATTCGCAAGGTTCATCCCGCGCACCGCCTCGTCCGGGTTCTGGTGCTGCCCCTTCATGAACCAGCGCGGCTCGTAAGCGCCGAACGGCAGGATGGCGAGGCGAAAACCGTCATGCTTTTGCTGGGCGGCCTTATAGTTGACGCCGCCGTGAAAGCCGGTATCGCCGATGTGATAGATCTTCCCGGCCGGCGTCGCCAAGACAAACGCGGCCCAGAGGGCCATTCGACGATCCCCGGTGCCGCGCGCCGACCAGTGGTGAACAGGCTCCGCGTAGATATCGATCCCCTGAAGCGAGATGTGCTCGCCCCAGTCCATTGCCGTCACCTGCATTGTGGGCGCGGCACGGCGAATGATCGTATCGTTGCCAAGCGGTGTAACGACATGCGGCCGGTGTTTCGCCTGCAGACGGCGAAGCGTCGCAACATCAAGGTGATCGTAGTGGTTATGCGAAACGAGGACGAGATCGATCGGCGGCAGATCGTCGAACGCGATGCCGGGCGCAACGACGCGCTTGGGTCCGGCGAAGGCGAAGGGACTGGCCCGATCCGACCAGACGGGATCCGTCAGGATATTCAACCCCGCGACCTGAATCAGCATGGTCGCATGGCCGACCATCGTTACCCTGATATCCTCGCCATCGACACGCAAATCCGGCTTGGCTGGCTGGAATGGGCTTGGAACCGACTTCGGCCAGCGATCGCGACCACCGCCGAACTGCCATCGCATGAGATCTCTGAAACCGAGAGGTTCGATGCCATCGGGATTGAAGAAATGCGTGCCGTCGAAGTGATCGGAGACCGGACCCTGATAATAGGGATTGCGTCGCTTGGCAGTGGACATGCAAGAGCGTTTCCGTTGAAGGGAAGGCTGATCTGGGATCGAGTGGGCGCTTTTGAAAGGCCAAAACGCCGTCTTTTCTCGGCTTTGCCTTGACTCGCGGCGCTTTTTCCTGTTTACCGCCGCTCAATCTGCGACGAGCTTCAAGACTCGAGCCACCGACCGGGACCCGCAAAGGTATAAATCGATCCCGGAGGTCCACACCCGACAGCGCGATGCGCCCTCGGGTGCTTTTTGGCTATGCGTCTTGTTTTCGTCAAGGAAAAGCACAAGGTTTCCGTCATCGCGGAAATCACAAGGAAGAGCCGATGTTTGAGAACCTCCAGGACCGTCTTGGATCCATTCTGAATGGACTGACAGGCCGTGGCGCGCTTTCGGAAGCCGATGTTTCCGCAGCGCTGCGCGAGGTTCGCCGTGCGCTTCTGGAGGCCGACGTCGCGCTCGACGTGGTGCGCGGCTTTACCGATCGCGTCCGTGAAAAGGCCGTCGGCGCCGAGATCCTGAAGTCGATCAAGCCCGGCCAGATGGTCGTCAAGATCGTCCATGACGAGCTGATCGAGATGCTCGGCGGCGAAGGCGTGGGCGTCGACCTGCATGCGGCTGCCCCCGTCGTCATCATGATGGTTGGTCTGCAGGGCTCGGGCAAGACGACGACCTCGGCGAAGATCGCCAAGCGGCTCACCGACCGCGAGAAGAAGAAGGTTCTGATGGCGTCGCTCGATACGCGACGCCCGGCCGCCCAGGAGCAGCTGCGCCAGCTCGGCGTCCAGACCAATGTCGACACGCTGCCCGTGATCGCCGGCCAGTCGCCGACCGATATCGCCGCGCGCGCCGTTCAGGCAGCCAAGCTCGGCGGCCATGACGTCGTCATCCTCGACACCGCCGGCCGTACGCATATCGACGAGCCCTTGATGGTCGAAATGGCCGACATCAAGAAGAAGTCGAACCCGCATGAAATCCTGCTGGTCGCCGACAGCTTGACCGGTCAGGACGCAGTCAATCTCGCCCGCAACTTCGACGAACGCGTCGGCATCACCGGCCTCGTGCTCACCCGCATGGACGGCGACGGCCGTGGTGGTGCGGCGCTCTCGATGCGCGCAGTGACCGGCAAGCCGATCAAGCTCATCGGTGTCGGCGAGCGCATGGGCGAGCTGGAGGAATTCCACCCCCGCCGTATCGCCGACCGCATTCTTGGCATGGGCGACATCGTCAGCCTCGTCGAGCGCGCGGCCGAAAACATCGACGCCGAGAAGGCGGCCGCCATGGCCGCCAAGATGGCCAAGGGCAAGTTCGACCTCAACGACCTCGCCGACCAGCTGCGCCAGATGCAGAAGATGGGCGGCATGGGCGGCATCATGTCGATGATGCCCGGCATGGCCGGCATGAAGGACAAGATGGCCTCAGCCGGCCTGAACGATAGCCTGTTCGGCCGCCAGCTCGCCATCATCGGTTCGATGACCAAGGCCGAGCGCGCCAACCCTGATATGCTCAAGCATTCGCGCAAGAAGCGCATCGCCGCAGGCTCCGGCACCGATGCTTCCGACATCAACAAGCTTCTGAAGATGCACCGCCAAATGGCGGACATGATGAAGATGATGGGCGGCAAGGGCAAGGGCGGCCTGATGAAGCAGATGATGGGCGGCCTTGCCGGCAAGATGGGCCTTGGTGGCCTCGGCGGTGGCATGCCTGATCTTTCGAACATCGACCCAAAGCAGCTCGAAGCGCTCCAGAAGCAGGCTGAAGCTGCCGGTCTAGGAAAGCCGGGCGGCGGGCTGCCCGGTCTTGGCGGCGGCGGTTTGCCGGGTCTGGGCGGCGCCAAGCTGCCGGGCCTTGGCGGTGGTTTCCCAGGCCTTCCTGGCCTGCCCAAGAAGAAGTGAAGGGGTCGCGTAGAAGATGATTGATCCTGAAATCAAAGCCCAGCTTTCGAACTATCGCCAGTCGATCGACAACATCGACGCCGCGCTGGTCCATATCCTGGCCGAACGGTTCCGCTGCACCAAAGAGGTCGGCGTTCTCAAGGCCAAGTACAAGTTGCCGCCGGCTGATCCGGCGCGCGAAGAATACCAGATCGAACGCCTCCGCCATCTGGCGAAGGATGCCAATCTGGATCCGGATTTCGCCGAGAAGTTCCTGAACTTCATCATCAAGGAAGTCATCCGGCATCATGAGCAGATCGCTGCAGATCACGCCGAAAACGGCGCCGCAGCAAAATGAACCATACCGCCCGATCGGGCGGTCCAGAAAAGTCCAAGGAGTAAAGAAAATGGCACTGAAAATTCGTCTCGCACGCGGTGGTTCCAAGAAGCGCCCGTACTACCACATCGTTCTCGCCGACGCCCGTTCGCCGCGCGATGGCCGCTTCCTCGAGAACCTCGGTTCCTGGAACCCGATGCTCGCCAAGGACAACGATGCCCGCATCAAGCTCGACGCTGACCGCATCAAGCATTGGCTCGACCAGGGCGCACAGCCGACCGACCGCGTTCTGCGCTTCCTGAACGAAGCCGGCCTCGCAAAGCGCGACGCCAAGAGCAACCCGGTAAAGGCAAAGCCGGGCAAGAAGGCTCAGGAGCGCGCTGCTGAAAAGGCTCAGAAGGCCGCCGACGCTGCCGAAGCTGCTGCTTCCGCGGAATAATCGGGGACTTTTCCCTATCGAACGGGCGGCATGGCGACATGCCGCCCGTTTTCGTTTCCATTCCTGTTCACTTCGGTTATGAGAAACCAAACCTCCGGCTTCACACTAGGGACGCCATGACAAAGCTTGAAAATCCCGTTCTGATGGCAACGATCGGCGGCGCCCAGGGCCTTCGCGGCGAAGTGCGCGCCAAGGCCTACACAGCCGACCCGACCGCGCTCGGTGACTACGGAAAGCTGCACAGCATGGATGGACGCACCTTCGAAGTGCTCGATATCCGGGAGATGAAGAACGTCGTCGTCGTTCGTTTCCGCGGCGTCAACGACCGCGATGCTGCCGAAGCGCTGAACGGACTGGAGCTCTACATCGAGCGCGACAACCTGCCGGACGAGGAGCTGGAGGAAGACGAGTTCTTCTACGCCGATCTCGAGGGCCTGGAAGCATTCGACGACCAGGGCGTCAGCTACGGCACCGTGACAGGCGTTTTCGATTTCGGCGCTGGCGACCTTCTGGAATTGAAGGGCCCCGGCAAGCGCCCGGTGCTCATCCCGTTCTCCGAGGCGTCGGTTCTCGACATCGACCTCGAAGGCGGCAGAATCACCATCGATCCCCTGGCTGCCGGCCTCGTCGATACCGAGGATGACAGCGCGAAATTCACGCCAGACACGCCAAAAAAGAAGAAGTGAGCGACGCGATGGCATTCCGGGCAACGGTGCTGACGCTTTACCCGGAAATGTTTCCGGGCCACCTCGGCTATTCTCTTGCCGGCAAGGCGATGGAACGCGGCCAGTGGGCGCTCGACGCCGTACAGATCCGTGATTTCGCCACTGACAAGCACCGCACGGTCGACGATACGCCCGCCGGCGGCGGCGCCGGCATGGTGTTGAAGCCCGACGTGCTCGCCCGCGCTATCGATACCGTTTCGGAAAACGACAGCCGCCCGCGCCTGCTGATGAGCCCGCGCGGCCGGCCGCTGACGCAGGAGCGCGTGCGCGAACTGGCTGATGGCAACGGCGTCATCATCATTTGCGGGCGTTTTGAGGGTGTCGATCAGCGCGTCATCGACGCACGAGAGCTGGAAGAAGTCTCGATCGGCGATTACGTGCTCTCGGGCGGCGAGCCAGCAGCTCTGACGGTACTGGACGCAATCGTTCGCATCTTGCCCGGCGTCATGGGCAATGATCTGTCAGGGCTTCACGAGAGCTTCGAGGGCGGCCTGCTGGAGCATCCGCACTATACCCGCCCACAGGAGTGGGAAGGCCGCGAGATTCCCGCCATCCTCACCTCCGGCAACCACGGCGCCATCGACAAATGGCGACGCGAGCAAGCGCTGGAGCTGACGCGCGAACGCCGTCCGGATTTGCTCGAGGAATAGCGTTCCCAGGCCTTTGGCGTCGGAACGGAGGCTGGCACGCCTCTTGCGACACTCTCTCACCAGGTCTATTTTCAACCCTCCGCACAGGGAGGCTGCCATGACGTCGAGCTTCAATGTCCGCAGTGCAGGGGGATACGAGCAACTGATGGGCCGCTGGAGCAAGCGGCTGGCTACACTCTTCGTCGATTTTGCCGGGCTTTCGGATGGCGAGCGGGTTCTGGATGTGGGCTGTGGCAATGGCAGCCTGACCTTCTTCCTGCCGCAGGCGGCTGACGTCGAGGAGCTCGCCGCGATCGACTATTCGCCTATCTTCGTCGAAGATGTCGCCCGCGCCAATACCGATCCGCGCATCAGCGTCCGGCAGGCGGATGCGATGGCGCTGCCGTTCGAAGATCACAGGTTCGACCGCGCGTTTTCCCTGCTGGTTCTGCACTTCCTCTCCGACCCTGACAAAGCCATTGCCGAGATGCGGCGCGTGGTGCGGCCGGGCGGCGTGGTGGCGGCGGCCACGTGGGATCATATGGGCGGCATGCCCGGGATGCGGATGCTGCTGGATACTGCGGCCATGCTCGATGAAAACAGCCACGACTTCCGGCGCAACTATTGCTTCCGGCCGATGACGGCGCCCGACGAGATGAAGAACAGCTTCATCAACCAGGGACTGGTCTCGGTCGAGCAGACCTCGCTGCTGATCCGAATGGATTACCAGTCCTTCGACGATTATTGGATGCCTTTTGCCGGCGGAGACGGACCGCTCGGCCAATATGTCGCCAATCTCGAGGCAGGGCTGCGGGAGCGCCTGAAATCGGCAGTGCGTGGCGCCTACGAGGCGGGCAGGCCGGACGGACCGCGCTCCTTTGCTTCCGTCGCCTGGGCCTGTCGCGGCGTTGTGCCAGGCTGAGAAACGCCGCCGTCTAGATGACGGCGGCGAAGAAAAAATGCCCGGCCGAAGCCGGGCATCTCGTTATCGGGACGCGGCGCCAACGGCCGAACCGCGTGCGCTCATCCGCAGCACGTAATAGACAGCACCGCCGATACCGACACCGAAGAACCATCCATAGGTCCCCCACCATTCAGGCAGGATCGACGTGAAGGTCGGCAGGATCGATGAGAACAGCGCGCCGATGATCAATGCGATGAAGGCATTGCCGTGCCAACCGTTCTGGAAGCGGAACTCGCCATTCTCCTGATAGAGATCCGCAACGTTCAGCTCGCCTTTCCGGATCAGATAGTAGTCAACCATCATGATCCCGAAGATCGGCCCCATCGTCGAACCGATGAAGTTCACGAAGTGAGCCGCACCGGTTTCCCACGGGGCAAACGGATAGAGCACCAGAGCGATCAGGGCTGCGATATAACCGCCCCGCTTGAAGCTGATCTGCCGGGGGAAGACATTCGAGAAGTCGAAGGCCGGCGAAACGAAGTTTGCCACCACGTTGATGCCGAGCGTTGCGACGGCGAACGTCAAGGCCGCAAGCAACGCCAGGAACCAGCTGTCGAACTTGGCCGAGATCGCTTCCGGATGCAGCAGCACTTCACCGTAGACGGTGAATGCAGCGGTCGTCGTCACGCCTGCGACGAGGCAGAACGCGAGCAGGTTGATCGGCAAACCCCAGAGATTGCCGGTGCGCAACGTCTTGGTGTCCTTGGCGTAACGCGAGAAATCGCAGAAGTTCAGATAGAGAGCCGCAAAGTAGGTGATCCAGGTCGCCGCGACCGCCGCAAGGGCCGGGAACGAGCCAGGCTCGTAAGAGATGCCCGCGTCCTTCGTCTTTTCGATCAGGACGTCGCGCGGGATCTCGCTGCCGAACGAGAAGGTCCCGGCCTTGACGACGAGATAGACCGCCAGAACCAGCATCATGATCCAGACGGCGGGGCCGGCCAGATCCTGGAACTTGCGGACCGTTTCCATGCCGCGCTGAATGATCAGAAGCTGCAGCGCCCAAATGATGACGTAGCAGATCACCTCAAGCGTGGAATGACCAAGCATGTGGCTGTTCTGGTGGAAGGCAAGAATGCTGTCGTTGCGGATGAGAAGCGCCACGATGGCGCCGGATGCCGCCGCGGTCTGTGCGCCATACCAGAAGCAGGCGACGACGGCGCGCACGAGAGCCGGAGCATTGGCGCCGAACGTGCCGAACGAGGCACGGGCGAGAACCGGGAACGGCACGCCCGTCTTCACCCCGGCATTGCCGACGAGACTCATCAAGAAGAAGATGACCAGCGAGCCGATGCCGATCGCGATCACGAAGTTGATGAAGCTGCCGCACAACAGGAAAAGGCTGGCGGCCAGATAATAACCCCATAGGCTGTGGACGTCTGATGTCCACACATTGAAGATGCTGAATGCGCCCCACTTCCTCTCCTCAGCGGGCGCCAGGTCCTCGTTATACAACGAGGGCGACGGATTGCTTATTGTCATTCATTCCCCTCCAGAACTCCCACGGATCACAATTTGATCCAAAAGCGAATCTGCTCCTCAGTTGTGCATTTGACAAATATTTAATCAAATGAGTCACAGGCTTGATGCCTTGTGCAGTCGCGGAAAGCCCTGTTTAACAGCCCGGCCGCTGAAATTTCCCGGCTGAAGGGGTGACAAAGCCTGCGCAATACGGTATGCGCACGCCCGGAATGGGAAAAATCCCATCAGCCACGTAAAGAAAAACAGACGAACTCGCTCCTGCCCTCACCGGCAAATATCTGAGGCTCGACCAAGGATAGATCGTTCAGAGCGCTCTGGCTGTTGAACCAACAAAGAGGTTGAGTCATGAACATCATTCAGCAGCTTGAGGCCGAACAGGTCGCCAAGATCGAAGCCCAGCGCAAGCTTCCGGAATTCTCCCCGGGCGACACCGTTCGCGTCAACGTGAAGGTCAAGGAAGGCAACCGTACCCGTGTACAGGCCTACGAAGGCGTTTGCATTGCTCGCTCCGGCGGCGGTCTGCAGGAGAACTTCACGGTTCGCAAGATCTCCTACGGCGAAGGCGTCGAGCGCGTATTCCCGATCTACTCCCCGGCAATCGAAAGCGTAGAAATCGTTCGCCGCGGTAAGGTCCGTCGCGCGAAGCTCTACTACCTGCGCGACCGTCGCGGCAAGTCGGCTCGTATCGTCGAGAACACCGGCACGCGCGCCCGCAAGCTGAACGACGCCGAGCGTCAGGCCCTGGCCGAGGAAAAGGCACGCATTGAAGCCGAAAAGGTTGCAGCAGCTCAGGCGCTCGCAGCCGAAAAGGCAGCACAGGAAGCCGCAGAAGCCAAAGCAGCAGCAGAAGCTGCAGCAGCGGCCGCAGCCGAGCCGGCAGCCGAATAAGTTTCAATCCTCAGGGATTGTTGAAAAGGCGACCTTCGGGTCGCCTTTTTTGTTGCGCGCAGCTGCCGGCCAATTCCACGAGCCATTGTCCGGAATTCCGAACAGCCCGTGCGGAATGCATGGCGTTATCAGCGGCGCTCGCCTGCCCTATGTCTACCCCGTCTTCAAAGGGAGCAGACAATGTCCAACCTCGAAAAATCGGGCACATTCACACTCGGCGACCGCACGGTGACGCGGCTCGGTTATGGCGCTATGCAACTGGCCGGCAAGGGTGTGTTCGGACCACCGAAAGACCGCGCCGAAGCCATAGCCGTTCTGCGTGAAGCCGTCGAAAGCGGCGTCAACCATATCGACACCAGCGACTTCTACGGCCCGCACGTCACCAACCAGATCATCCGGGAAGCCTTGCATCCTTACCGGGACGACCTCGTGATCGTCACCAAGATCGGAGCGACGCGCGGCCCCGACGCATCCTGGAACCCGGCCTTTTCGAAAGAGGCACTGACGCAGGCAATCCACGACAACCTGAAGAACCTCGGCCTCGATGTGATCGAGGTGGTCAATCTGCGCGCCATGTTCGATGTTCATGGACCCGCGGAAGGATCTCTCGAGGAGCCTCTCACGGTTCTCGCCGACCTTCAGCGCCAGGGCCTTGTCAAGCACATCGGCCTCTCCAACGTCACTGCCAAGCAGATTGCCGACGGACGAAAGATCACCGAGATCGTTTGCGTCCAGAACCAGTACAATCTTGCGCATCGGGAAGATGATGCGCTGATCGACCAGCTCGCCGCTCAACGGACGGCTTATGTGCCGTTCTTTCCGCTCGGGGGCTTCTCGCCGCTGCAATCCTCGACGCTTTCCGATGTTGCCGCCGATCTTGGCGCGACGCCGATGCAGGTTGCGCTTGCCTGGCTCCTGCAGCGCGCGCCGAACATTCTGCTGATACCCGGCACCTCGTCCCGCACCCATCTGAGGGAAAACCTCGCGGTCGCCGATATCACCTTGCCTGCCGCCGCGATCGAGAAATTGAACGGCATCGCATCGGCAAAAAGCAGCTAACTTTCGCGCCTTTGATGCAAGCATTGCCCTCCTGGACACGTGGCCGGCGATGCTTGCGATGCATCTCGCAAAAATCTTCGCAGGAAGCGGCGGTCTTTGGGCCGCCTTTTCTGTTTTTGGATGGCGACATGCGGCAATTCTCTTGCTATCCGCTTCGCAACTATGACAGGTTTCGCGAGCTTTATTTCGGGGAGATATTTAATGCCGTTCCGTCGCACCGTCCTTGCAGGACTGACCGCTCTCGTTCTGTCGCCGATCGCGACTTTTGCCGCTGACCTTCCCGACCTCAAGGGCAAGACGGTCGTTGTCGTTACTGAGAACGCCTACCCGCCGCTCCAGTTCGTCGATCCGAAGTCCGGCAAGGCAATCGGCTGGGAATATGACGCGATGAACGAGATCGCAAAGCGGCTGAATTTCAAGGTCGAGTACCAGAACACCAGCTGGGACGCGATGATCCAGGCCGTCTCCGACAACCAGTACAACATCGGCATGACCGGCATCACCATCAAGGACGATCGCAAGGCCAAGGTGGATTTCTCCGATCCCTACATGCGCTCGCAGCAGTTCATGCTGGTTCGTGGCGACGAGAAGCGCTTCAGTGACGCCAAGACCTTCGGCGCCTTCAACGATGGCCTCGTGGGCGCACAGCCCGGAACTTCGCCCTTCTACACCGCTGTCTACGAAATCCTCGACGGCAACGAACAGAACCCGCGCATCAAGCTCTTCGAAACCTTCGGCGCCACGGTTCAGGCCCTGAAGGCAGGCGACGTTGATGTCGTTCTTACCGATAGCGTCGCCGCCAAGGGCTATGTTGACGCATCGAGCGGCGGCCTCAAGGTCGTCGGCGGTCCGCTCGGCACCGAAGACTTCGGTTTCATCTTTCCGAAGGGCTCTGATCTTGTCGCGCCCGTCAACGCCGCCATCGCCAGCCTGAAGGCCGATGGCACGTTCGATGCGCTGAACAAGAAGTGGTTCCTCGACTACAAGATGGGCGAATGATCGCGCTTCCGACCACACTATGATGGCTCCGCAGCCGGCCCCCGGCGGGCATAGCAAGGGCGACTATCCTTGGTGGCTGGTCGCCCTCGTGGCGATCGGCCTCATCCTTGCCGCCGTCATCATCACCAACGACATCTACGCGCAGGTCTTCCGCACCGTCTTCAATGGCGTCGGCGTCACCATCTTCGTGACGCTGGTCGGCTTTACGCTTGCCACCATCCTTGGCCTCGGGATCGCACTGCTCGGGTTGTCGGACAGTGTCGTGCTGCGCCAGATCTCGCGTTTCTATGTCGAGGTCATCCGCGGCGTCCCGATGCTGGTGCTGCTCTTCTACGTCGCTTTCGTCGGCGCCCCGGCATCGTCGCGGCCTATAACGCCCTGATCACACCGCTGGTGCGACTGGAACTTGCCGAGCCGATCCTGGTGCGAGACTTCTCGCTGATGTGGCGCGCCATCATCGCGCTGATGATCGGCTATTCGTCGTTCATCGCCGAGGTCTTCCGCGCCGGCATCCAGTCTGTCGATCACGGACAGATCGAAGCCGCCAAGGCGCTCGGCCTCTCGCGCTACCACCGCTTTCGCTTCGTGATCTTCCCCCAGGCCGTGAAGGTGATCTTCCCGCCGCTCTCGAACGATTTCGTCGCCATGGTGAAGGACAGTTCGCTCGTCTCGGTGCTCGGCGTCTCCGATATCACCCAGATGGGAAAGATTTACGCCTCGGGTTCCTTCCGCTTCTTTGAAACCTACTCGATCGTCACCTACATCTATCTCATCCTGACGATCGGCCTGTCGCTTGCGTTGCGGCAAGTCGAGAAGCGGATGCGCAGGAGAGACCGGCGATAGCGGCATCATGATTCAAATTGCCGCCGTCGCCAAAAATTGATATGTGACGGTTCATGGAATCCAAGTTCAAGTGCATTGGAGCGCATATCTTCGTGCTGCAGGATCATTACCGCCTGCCGGCACGCTTCTTTGCGTCCGTATCCGGTGCACTCAACAGCCGACTTCGTTGATCGAATAACGGCCGGCGGCCCTACCGCCAAAACTCCATTCTCCATGCCTTAAAATACGGATTCAACGCCATGAGCGCACCGCGTACCCTCTACGACAAGATCTGGGACGATCACCTGGTTGACCAGCAGGACGACGGAACCTGTCTTCTCTACATCGACCGCCATCTGGTCCACGAAGTCACTTCGCCGCAGGCATTCGAAGGCCTGCGGATGACTCACCGCAAGGTCCGGGCACCGGAAAAGACGCTGGCAGTCGTCGACCACAACGTCCCGACCTCGCCCGATCGTCATCTCGGCATCAAGAACGAAGAAAGCCGCATCCAGGTCGAGCAGCTTGCCATCAACGCCGCCGAGTTCAACGTCGAGTACTACTCCGAGAACGACAAGCGCCAGGGCATCGTTCACATCGTCGGTCCCGAGCAGGGCTTTACCCTGCCTGGCATGACCATCGTCTGCGGCGATAGCCACACGTCGACCCACGGCGCTTTCGGCGCACTGGCGCATGGCATCGGCACCTCGGAAGTCGAGCACGTTCTCGCGACTCAGACGCTGATCCAGAAGAAGGCCAAGAACATGCTCGTGCGTGTCGATGGCGAACTTCCACCGCACGTCACGGCCAAGGATATCATCCTTGCCATCATCGGCGAGATCGGCACTGCCGGCGGCACGGGCCACGTCATCGAGTTCGCGGGCGAAGCGATCCGCGCGCTGTCGATGGAAGGCCGCATGACGATCTGCAACATGACGATCGAAGGCGGCGCCCGCGCCGGCCTGATCGCGCCTGACGAAAAGACCTTCGAATACATCAAGGGCAAGCCCCGCGCGCCGAAGGGCGAAACGCTGGAGCAGGCAATCGCCTACTGGAAGACGCTGCAGACCGACGAAGGCGCTCACTACGACCGCGTCGTCGTTCTCGACGCCGCTTCCCTGCCGCCGATCGTATCCTGGGGCTCCTCGCCGGAAGACGTCATCTCCGTTCAGGGCGTCGTTCCGAACCCGGACGAAATCCAGGAAGAAACGAAACGTGCTTCCAAGTGGCGTGCGCTCGACTACATGGGTCTGAAGCCGGGCACGCCGATCACCGAGATCAACATCGACCGCGTCTTCATCGGCTCCTGCACCAACGGCCGTATCGAAGATCTGCGCGAAGTCGCCAAGGTCGTCGACGGCAAGACCGTCGCATCGACCGTCAACGCCATGATCGTCCCGGGTTCCGGCCTCGTCAAGGAACAGGCGGAAGCGGAAGGCCTGGACAAGATCTTCAAGGCTGCCGGTTTCGACTGGCGCGAGCCGGGTTGCTCGATGTGTCTTGCCATGAACGACGACCGCCTGAAGCCGGGCGAACGTTGCGCTTCGACCTCGAATCGCAACTTTGAAGGCCGCCAGGGCTTCAAGGGCCGCACGCACCTTGTTTCTCCGGCAATGGCAGCGGCAGCAGCGATTGCCGGCCACTTCGTCGACATCCGCGACTGGAACTAATCGAAACTGCCTCTCCCCTTTGGGGAGAGGCGCCCTTCTCCGGGCTTTTACATAAGTCGTCGCCGTAGCGGCACGCCTGAGGCCGCCAATTTCGGATAGGCCTATGAGCAGCAAACAGAACTCGCGCCATCTCTATCTGCTCCGCCACGCGAAATCGGCCTGGCCTGAAGGCATTGACGACCATGATCGCCCACTCGCCGAACGCGGCCGAAAAGCTGTGCCTCTGATCGCTGCCTTTATGGCCGATCACAAGATTCGCCCAGACCTTGCGCTGGTATCCACCGCACGGCGCACCCAGGAAACCTGGGATCTCCTCGCCGCCAACCTTGCGAAAGCTCCGACAAAACGTGACGCCGCCGATCTCTACGAGGCCGACGCAAGTGCCATCGCCACCTTGCTGCGATCCATCGACCCATCCGTCGAAAGCCTGCTGGTCATCGGCCACAATCCCGGCCTTCAGGATTTTGCACTGGATCTCGTCGGCGGGGGCGAGACGGGGGCGCGAACGCGTATGGCCGAGAAATTTCCGACTGCTGGACTTGCCGTGATCCGTATAGGAGCATGGCAGTCCTTGTCACCGGCAAGTGGTCACCTTGAAGCGTTCGTGACCCCACGCATGCTTGGCTGAAGTCGCGAAATCGCCCGCGACCTCAGAATCTTTTGTGAGCTCTTGGTGTGATTGGAGGGGCGACGCTGTCCGCCGTCCCAGCCGCATCAGAAAGTTGCCGTCTTCGGGTCTGGACCCATGCGAGCCCCGATATCATCGAGCTTGGCAATCGCCGCCATGTCGTCATCATCAAGCGCGAAGTCGAACACCTGAAAGTTCTCTTCGATGCGCGACGGCGTGATGGACTTGGGGATCACCACCAGCCCGCTGTCCATGTGCCAGCGAATGATTGTCTGGGCCGGCGTTTTTCCGTGCTTCTTGGCAATGCCGCCGATGACGGGATGGTCGATCAGCTTGCCCTGGCCGAGGGGGCTCCAGGATTGTGTCGCGATATCAAGCTTCTTGTGCGCGGCCTGCGAAGCCTTCTGCTGAAAGTCGGGATGAAGTTCGATCTGATTGATGACAGGAACGACGCCCGTTTCGGCAACAAGGCGGTCGATATGTTCCGGATAGAAATTCGATACGCCGATCGACCGGGCGCGCCCATCCTTCTTCAGCTGGATGAACGCCTTCCACGTATCCACGTAGCGGTTGCGCGTCGGCGCCGGCCAGTGAATGAGGTAGAGGTCCACATAATCGGTCCCGAGGCGCTTCAGGCTCTTGTCGAATGCCGTCAGCGTCGCATCGTAGCCCTGGTTGTCATTCCAGAGCTTGGTGGTCAGGAAAATGTCGCTCCGCGGCACGCCGGACGACTTGATACCCTCCCCGACCCCGTCTTCGTTCTCATAGATGGCGGCGGTATCGACGTGACGATAGCCGGCTGCAATTGCTGTGCGGACGGTCGGCGCCGCAATATCGGCGGGCGTGCGCCACACACCGAGGCCGACCTGCGGAATAGTGTTTCCATCGTGGAAGGTAATGACGGATTGTTGTGCCACTTTTGTCTCTCCAAAAACTCAGAATTGCACGGGCTTGTTTGAGCTCGTCATGCAACGGCTTCCCTGCGCGCGTGAAAGCCCCGACGCGGGTCGAGACGCATATAGGTCGCCAATCGTCCTTTATCATCCCCCAACTCTAGAGAACGCGAACGACCGTGCCCTTGCGGATAAAAGGTAGCAGACGGCGCATGTCACGCGGATGAACGGCGACGCAGCCGGCAGTCGGTTCATAGCCGGGTTTGATCATATGAAAGAAGATCGCCGAGCCGCGATTGCGGGCCCGTGAACGGACATTCCAATCGAGGACTAGACAGACATCATAAAGGCCATCGGCTCGCTTCATCTCCTCGTGGCTCGGCCGGAACGGTGCCTTGACGAGACGATTGTAGCTCGGATGATCCGGCTGGTCGCACCAGAGCATCTCGGCACCGATGCGGCGCAGCGACAGGGGCGTCTGAAGGCGCAGCGGCTTCTCCCCGCGACGAAAGCCATGAAGGACCTTCATCGAGGCAACCGGAGTGGCTCCGTCCCCCTCCAGCTTGGTGACGGTTCGGCCCGAGCGACCGATGGCAGCCGGGATCCTTAGCGTATCGAATTGGATCAAAGCGCGGCTTTTATTGCGCGGTGCGGGACGAACGATAATCATCGTTGACTGTATAGTTCGCGACCGCCTTGTTTTTTCCATCTTTCTCACATGTCTTTGCATTGCTTGGGGATCGATTGAAATCATATAGCAGAATATACGACAACGCTTGGTCTTCCGATCTTTGCCAATGATCGAAATTGGCGTAGGACTAGGAAGCCGAAGGTGAGGATTTGAGCCGCATGACCGCACGCACCATCCTTCTGGTGGATGACGACGACGACCTCCGCGAGACCCTCACGGAGCAGCTTTCCCTGTACGACGAGTTTACGGTTCTCCAGGAGACGACAGCCACTAAGGGCGTCGAGAAAGCGCGCGCGACACCGATCGATCTCCTGATCATGGACGTTGGTTTGCCGGATATGGATGGTCGCGAAGCGGTGAAGCTTTTGCGTAAGGGCGGCCTGAAGGCGCCGATCATCATGCTGACCGGTCACGATACCGACTCCGACACGATCCTCGGCCTGGAAGCGGGCGCCAACGACTATGTCACGAAGCCGTTCCGGTTCGCGGTGCTTCTAGCCCGTATCCGCGTGCAGCTTCGTCAGCACGAGCAGAGCGAAGACGCGACCTT
Source organism: Rhizobium grahamii (assembly GCF_009498215.1). Taxonomy (NCBI): domain Bacteria; kingdom Pseudomonadati; phylum Pseudomonadota; class Alphaproteobacteria; order Hyphomicrobiales; family Rhizobiaceae; genus Rhizobium; species Rhizobium grahamii. The sequence continues at coordinate 3,194,317 of NZ_CP043498.1, forward strand.
CAACGTCGGTCCGTATGTGTTCAAGCCGAGCCAGAAGCTGCTGACCATGGAAAACGGCCAGAAGATCCGGCTCACCGAGAAAGAGGCGGCGATTATTCGCTATCTCTACCGGGCGGAGCAGAAGGTCGTCACCCGTGACGTGCTGCTCGAGGAAGTCTGGGGCTACAATTCCGGCGTCACGACGCACACCCTGGAGACCCACGTCTATCGCCTGCGTCAGAAGATTGAGCGCGATCCCTCCAACGCCGAAATTCTGGTAACGGAAAACGGCGGCTACAAGATCATTCCCTAATGGCTCTTAACGACGATATCCGACTGCTGTCGCAGATACCCCTCTTCGGCGGCATGTCGGAAGATCAGCTGCGACTGATCGCTTTCGGCGCCGATCGTCGGGTCGTTTCAAGCGGGCAGATGCTGTTCCGGGAAGGCTCCCCCGCAGAGAGCGCCTACGTCGTTCTCAGCGGGCGCATCGAACTCAGCCGCACAGGTCGTGACGGGCAGCCCGAGGTCCAGGCGATGGTGGGCGCCGGGACGCTACTGTCCGAGCTGGCTCTGATCACTCTGGTCGAACGCAAGTTCACGGCAGTCGCGACGGAGGATACCGGGATCATCAGGATCACCCGTCCGCTCTTCCATCGTCTGATCGAGGAATACCCCGACGCCGCGCTGCTGATCGAGAACCGAATTCGCGACAACATTGCATCACTAGCCGCCAAGGCGGCAGCGGAACTTCACCGCTTCGCCTGACAGCCTCAGAAATCGAAGTGCGCGGTCACCGGAACGTGGTCGGACGGACGATCCCAGCCGCGCGCTTCCTTGAGGATCTCGATGCGCTGCAGATGCGGCCCCAGATCCTGCGATGACCAGATGTGGTCGAGACGGCGACCGCGGTCGGCGGCCTCCCAGTCCTTGGCGCGATAGCTCCACCACGTATAGAGCTTCTCGTTTTCCGGAACGTGGTGCCGCATCAGATCGAGCCAGGCGCCGCGGCGCATGATTTCCAACAGTCCTTCGGTCTCGACGGGCGTATGGCTGACGATCTTCAGCAACTGCTTGTGCGACCAGACATCGTGTTCCAGCGGCGCGATGTTCAGGTCGCCGACGAGGATCGCCGAGGTGTTCGCCTCGCCATTTGCCTTCAGCAACTTCATTTCCTCGATGAAGTCGAGCTTGTGGCCGAATTTCGGATTGATGGCACGATCGGGCTCATCGCCGCCGGCCGGCACATAGAAGTTATGAAGCCGCACCCGCCTGCCGCCGCGTTCGAACACAGCCGAGATGTGGCGTGCGTCTCCGACCTTGCAGTAATCCTGCCGGTGGTCTTCCGTCAGTGGAATGCGCGAGGCGATCGCGACACCATGATAGCCCTTCTGGCCATGGATGATGATGTGCTCGTAGCCCATGGCACGCAGCGGCGCCGCCGGGAAAAGCTCGTTTGGAACCTTGGTTTCCTGCAGGCAGAGGATATCGGGTTTATGCTTGAGAACGAACTGCTCGACGATCGGCATGCGCAGCCGGACAGAATTGATATTCCAGGTGGTAATCGAGAAGCTCATGCGGACACCCTTGAGACGCGTTCGGTCTTGCCTTTAGAGCAAAGATCGAGCCGAGGGAACGCGGGCGCGCAAAGAAAAAGCGCCCCAGGAGGGGCGCCTCAGAAACGTTTCGTGGCGTAGAATTAGTCGCGGTACGCGGCTGTACCCGGGATCACCTCGTAGGGCACCTTGAACACCTTGTCGTCGAACTGCACACCGGTCTTCACGTTGAACACCATGACTGAGGTGTCCTTGCCCTGGTTGTCGGTGATCGTCCACTGCCGCAGGTCGTAGGTTTTCGGGTCGAACATCATAGTGATCGTTGAATTGCCGAAGACCGTGCTGTTGCCGAGCGCGATGGTCGTCAGATCCGACTCTTCCTTGACGCTTTTCACCGAACCAGCCGAGAGGTCGATACGCTGCGCCAGAAGCAGGCTGAGCGGTGTCTTGGACAGCGGATAAAGATCCCAGGTCTTCAGCTTCATGTTGCCGATCGCAACGTTCTTGCCGTCGGCAATCACCCGGATCGGCGACGGGTCGTCATAGTTGAAGCGCAGCTTGCCGGGGCGCTGGATAAAGAACTTGCCGCCCGTCTGCTCGCCCCGCGGACCGAACTGGACGAACTCGCCCTGCATGGTCGCGACGCTGGAGAAGTGGTCCGCGATCGCTTGTGCGGTAGCGTTGTTGGATGCAGCAGCCGCTGCCTGCGCAAAAAGATTGACCGGCAAGGCAGTGGACGCCGCAGCGACAGCCATGGCGCCCAGCATATGGCGCCGCGTCAGCAGAATGCGATCCAGGAAGGAATCGGAGTTGGTCATTTAAGTCTCCTTTATGCAGTCTGAATGCTGTCGAAACGCGGCGTCTTCAAGGCGTGTTCAAGGAACCGCCAAAGCTAACGTTTTCAGAGCGATCAGGTTTCCGTGAAGTCCGCTGCGGCATGAAAAAAGTCGGACGCTCAACGGTCGAGAACATCACCATCGGTCGGAACCAGGATCTCTCGCTTCCCGGCATGGTTCGCCGGGCCGATGATACCTTCCTGCTCCATCCGCTCGATCAGCGATGCGGCTCTGTTGTAGCCGATGCCAAGTCTTCGCTGAATATACGACGTCGATGCCTTTCCGTCACGCAGAACGATGGCCACCGCCTGATCATAGGGATCATCAGAATCGCTGAGGTTGGAGGTACCCGCAGGCCCGCCGCCGTACTCGCCGTCTTCGTCGTCATCCGCGGTGATGGCATCGAGATACTGAGGCGATCCTTGCGTCTTAAGGTAGGAGACGATCTCCTCGACTTCCATGTCGGCGACAAACGGACCGTGGACGCGCTGGATGCGGCCGCCGCCTGCCATGTAGAGCATGTCGCCCATGCCGAGCAGCTGTTCTGCGCCCTGTTCGCCAAGGATGGTGCGGCTGTCGATCTTCGAGGTCACCTGGAAGGAGATACGGGTCGGGAAGTTGGCCTTGATCGTGCCGGTGATGACGTCGACCGATGGGCGCTGCGTTGCCATAATCACGTGGATGCCGGCCGCGCGCGCCATCTGTGCCAAGCGCTGAACCGCGCCTTCGATATCCTTGCCGGCGACCATCATCAGGTCGGCCATTTCGTCGATGATGACGACGATATAAGGCATCGGCTGCAGATCGAACTCTTCCGTCTCGTACATCGCCTCGCCCGTCTGCCGGTCGAAACCAGTCTGGACGGTGCGCGAAATCACTTCGCCCTTGGCAAGCGCCTGCTCGACGCGGCTGTTGAAGCCATCGATGTTGCGGACACCGATCTTCGACATCTTCTTGTAGCGCTCTTCCATCTCGCGGACGGTCCACTTGAGCGCGACGACAGCCTTCTTCGGATCCGTCACGACGGGCGACAGAAGATGCGGGATCCCGTCATAGACCGACAGTTCCAGCATCTTTGGATCGATCATGATCAGGCGGCATTGCTCCGGCGTCATGCGATAGAGCAGCGAGAGGATCATCGTGTTGATGGCAACGGACTTACCCGAGCCGGTCGTCCCGGCGACGAGAAGATGCGGCATCTTCGCCAGATCGGCGATGACGGCCTCGCCGCCGATCGTCTTGCCGAGAGCCATTGCAAGCTTCGCCTTCGAACTCTCGAAATCACGCGATGCGATCAGCTCGCGAAGGTACACCGTCTCACGCGTTGAATTCGGCAGTTCGATACCGATGGCGTTGCGACCGGGCACGACGGCGACGCGCGCGGCAATCGCGCTCATCGAGCGGGCGATATCGTCGGCAAGGCCGATGACGCGCGACGACTTGATGCCCGGAGCAGGCTCCAGTTCGTAGAGAGTAACCACAGGACCCGGGCGGACGTGAATGATCTCGCCCTTGACGCCGAAGTCTTCAAGCACGCCCTCGAGCATACGCGCATTCTGCTCCAGCGCATCCGCCGACAGAGTGGAGTCACGCACGACATTCTTCGGCTCTGCAAGCAGATGCATGGAAGGAAGCTGGAAACCCTCGGGACGAATGAACGATCCCTGTTGCTCGCGATCCGAACGAGCGCCCGGCTTCGGGCGGCCTGCAGGCTGCGAAACTCTTGGCTGCGCCTTGCCACCGGCCTGTTTCGCCGGCGCACGCATCATCCAGTCGTCATCATCAGGCAGGATATCGGCGGGGCGCGGAGGCATATCGGCGTCGAACGCGCCGTCGTCATCCTCGTCGTCATCATTGAGCGAGATCGAAGGAGCGGAAACGATCCTGCGTTGCGAGGCGGCGCGCGGCTCCATCGACGGATCCATCCGTTCGCCACGTGCCGACGGCGCCTTGGCGCGAACGGGCTCGTTCATCTTGCCGAATTCGTCATCATTGAAATCATACGGCGATTCGAAATCGTCGTGCTGGCGCTTACGCGGCTTTATACCGAAAAGCCGCCGCATGCGCGCCTGGCTCATGTACCAGGCATGGGTCAGCGCACCGAATGCAAGCCAGCCGCCACCGTCATCATCTTCGTCTTCGTCGTCACCGACCGAACGAAGCTTCGAACGGCTTGCCTCATACTGCTCGGCTTCGTCCTCGGCCTCTTCTTCTTCCGTGCGCCCGACGAGACCCGCTGCAAACAGCATCATCCACGCTGTCGGAGCCGCAAACACGCAGCCGACGGCGGTCGCGAACGCGCCGGTCGGATATGCGCCGACAAAGAGCGCCGGAAACCGCAGGATCATGTCGCCGATCACGCCACCGATGCCGTTCGGAATCGGCCAAGTCAGCGGCGGAGGAAAACAGCCGAGTACAGCGGAAGCAAGGACGGATCCGAGACCCCAGGCAGCTGCCCTAGCAGGAATCCGGCTAAGCCGGCGTCCCGAGATGAGAGCGAGTGCCCAAGCGACCACAGGCAGCAATGCCACCACGCTCGCCAGGCCGAAGAACTGCATCAGGATATCGGCAAACGCCGCGCCGCCGTAGCCCAGCACGTTGGTCGGCTCGTTGCCGGTCGCGTAGGAATAGCTGGGATCGGCCACATTCCACGTCGCAAGTGCTGCAATCGCAAGTGCGAGCAGCAGAAAGATAGCGAAGCCCAAAAGGGTCTGAACCTGTCGGAACATGAACCCCGACAGGGAGAAACGTTCCGGCCGGCCATCCATTGCTGGCGATGTGCTTCTTGCCATGTGTTTACCCGTCCAATGCCTGGAAAGCGTGCGAATCGCGAAACGGTTCGCGCCCAATGCGTCCGCTCTACCTAATCAAAGGACGGTTAAAGCGATGTTAACCATGCGGTACCCACATCTTGCATCACACAAATAAAAAGGCCCGAACCATGGAGGCTCGGGCCAAAGGCGGCTTAAGCTTGACGAATAAGCCGCGACGGGATGTTCAGCGGCGCCTGGATCAGGCGCCGCAAGCTCTTGTCAAGAGTGGTAAGCGGCTTCGCCGTGCGTTGCGAGATCGAGACCTTCGCGCTCGGCTTCGACCGTAACACGCAGGCCGACGATGATGTCGACGACCTTGTAGAGGATCGCAGAGCCGATACCGCACCAGATGATGGTGGTGAGGATCGCCGTCAGCTGCGTAACGACCTGGCCGCTCATGGTAACGCCTTCGGCATAGCCGACGCCACCGAGGGAAGCACTGGCGAATACGCCGGTCGCGATTGCGCCGAACATGCCGCCGATGCCGTGGACGCCGAATACGTCAGCCGTATCGTCGTAGCCGAACTTGTTCTTTACGACAGAGACGAAGAAGTAGCAAAGTGGCGAAACGAGCAGACCCATGACGATCGCGCCCATCGGACCAACGATACCGGCAGCAGGCGTGATGGCAACCAGACCGGCAACCATACCGGAAGCGCCGCCGAGCATCGAAGCCTTGCCGCGAGTAAGCGTTTCAACGCCGGCCCACGAAACGATGGCAGCAGCCGTGGCGATGAAGGTGTTGACCGTTGCAAGCATTGCACCGCCAGAAGCTTCGAGGTTGGAGCCAGCGTTGAAGCCGAACCAGCCGAACCACAGCATGGATGCACCGACCATGGTCAGCGTCATCGAGTGCGGAGCCATCATGTCCTTGCCGTAGCCAGTGCGCTTGCCGACCATGATCGCGCCGATCAGACCAGCAACGCCGGCGTTGATGTGAACGACCGTGCCACCAGCAAAGTCGAGAGCGCCCATCTTGAAGAGCAGGCCGTTTGCGTCCCAGACCATGTGAGCGATCGGGAAGTAGACGAACGTTGCCCACAATGCGCAGAACAGCACGACTGCCGAGAACTTGATGCGCTCGGCAAAGGCGCCGACGATCAGGGCAGGCGTGATGGCGGCGAAGGTCATCTGGAACATCGCGAAGATGAACTCAGGAATGACGACGCCCTGCGAGAAGGTCGCTGCCGTCGAGTCTTTCGTTACGCCAGCGAGGAAGAGCTTGGCCGTACCGCCCCAATAGGGGCTGTCGGAACCGCCGAATGCGAAGGAGTAGCCGTAGATGACCCAGATGAGCATCAGAACGGCGGCAACCATCGTGCACTGCATCAGAACCGAAAGCATGTTCTTCGCACGGACGAGGCCGCCGTAGAACAGAGCGAGGCCCGGCAGGATCATGAAGAGAACGAGCAGGGTGGAAATGAACATGAAGGCGGTGTCGCCCTTGTCCGGAACCGGAGCGGCAGCAGCAGCCGGAGCAGCCGTGGTGGCTGCATCCTGCGCGAAGGCAACGACCGGCGCGAGGAGCGCAGCGGACGCAGCGCCGAGACGCGCAAAATGAGAAGAAAACTTCGAAATTGACATTGGAAAAAAGCTCCTTGCTCAGCCGTTCTTACAGCGCTTCTGAATCGGTTTCGCCCGTACGGATGCGCACGGCATGGTCGATCGAATAGACGAAGATCTTGCCGTCGCCGATCTGGCCGGTCTTGGCCGACGACGCGATGGCTTCAACCGCCTTGTCGACGAGTTCGGACGCGACGGCGATTTCGATCTTGAGCTTCGGCAGGAAGCTGACCGCGTACTCGGTGCCGCGATAAATTTCGGTATGTCCCTTCTGGCGCCCGTATCCCTTTACTTCGGTTACGGTCAGGCCCTGAATGCCGATTGCCGTGAGGGCCTCGCGGACCTCATCGAGCTTGAACGGCTTGATAATGGCCATCACAATTTTCATCTGGTTTCCCATCCTTCGTTATCCTCGGCGCGGAGCCGACTCTCCTTGCCGCTGACGTTCAACGAACAGCGACCGGCGATATACATTCAAGGGGCGTGCCAGATTCGAGACGAAAACTAAGTTATTGAAAAATAAAGGTTATAAAATGCGTAGCCAATAATGAGGCAAATGATCGCGCGATAACCGCTTAAAAAATATCCAAATGTGCAAATATGCACATAAATTATTCATTTGCCCTTTTACGAATCAGGCCTTCCTGAGCGACCGACGCAATCAGAACACCATCTCGCGTAAAGAGACTACCGCGCGTCAGCCCTCGCGCTCCGGATGCGGAAGGACTGTCCTGCGTGAACAACAACCAATCGTCGAACCGTATCGGCCGGTGAAACCACATGGAATGATCAAGGCTTGCCACCTGTATTGTCTGATCAAAGATCGACGTTCCGTGCGGATAAAGCGAGGTATCGAGCAGCGTCATATCCGACAGGTAGGCGAGTACCGAGGCCTGGTAGAGCCGATCATCCGGCACCGGCCCCGTCGCACGCACCCAGACATGCTGCACCGGATCGAGCTTCTTGTCCGAAAAGTAGTGGGTCAGCGATACCGGGCGAATCTCGATCGGTCGCTCACGCTCCCAGTATTTGCGGATCGCAGCCGGTGCATTTGCAAGATATTGCCTGGCGATCTGCTGCTCGTCGAGCAGCGTCTCAGGCATGGGTATATCAGGCATGGTGATCTGGTGATCGAAACCCGGCTCCTCGATCTGGAAAGAAGCCGAAAGCGCGAAGATTGCCTTTCCGTGTTGGATGGCGACAACCCGGCGCGTGTTGAAGCTGGAACCGTCGCGAATGCGCTCGACCTGATAGACGATAGGCACCGAAGGATCGCCCGGTCGCATGAAGTAGGCATGCAGCGAATGCACGAGACGCTCGCGCTCGACGGTTCGCTGCGCCGCCATCAGCGCCTGCGCGATGACCTGGCCTCCAAACACACGCTGCCAACCGACCTGCGGACTGACACCGCGGAAAATGTCCACCTCGATCGGCTCAAGGTCGAGCGTCGACAGAAGCGTCTCCATTGCCGTCGGCTTTTCGGTGTTGTGCGTCATTTTGTAAGGCTCCGGACGTAGGAAGTGCGGTGCCGATGATCTATATAGATCAATACGATATTCACAAGGAACGGAACGGGACGCTATGCGGGACATGCTGGTTGTTGGTGCAGGTTATGTCGGCCTTTCGGCTGCCGTGGCGGTCAAGCAAGCGGCGCCGCACTTGAATGTCGCCATCGTTGAGGCGGCTCCCGCCGGTGCCTGGGAAAAGGACATGCGTGCTTCGGCGATTATTGCCGCGGCGACGAAAATGCTTGAGGTCTTCGGCATCTGGAATGAGATCGAGCCGGACGCCCAGCCGATCAACAAGATGATCGTGACCGATTCGAAGACGTCGGATCCGGTCCGACCCGTCTTTCTGACCTTCGACGGCGAGGTCCAGGATGGACGGCCGTTTGCCCATATGGTTCCGAACCTCTCGCTCGTGCGGGCCCTTCGCGGCGCTTGCGAGCGCCTGGGCATCGAAATCCACCACGGGGTAAGTGCAACCGGGCTGGACAGTGGCGATACGCACGCCGAAGTTACTCTTTCCAACGGCAAAACCATTGAGGCGAGACTGGTAGTCGCGTGCGACGGCGTCCGCTCCCATGTCCGCGAACTCGCCGGCATCAAGACCGTCAGCTGGGATTACGGCCAATCCGGCATCGTGGCGACGGTCGAGCACGAACGGCCGCACAACGGCTGCGCCGAAGAGCATTTCCTGCCCGCCGGCCCCTTTGCCATCCTGCCATTGAAGAACAACAGATCCTCGCTGGTGTGGACGGAATCGACGCAAGAGGCCGCCCGGCTGGTGCGCTCGGACGATCTCGTTTTCGAGGAAGAGCTGGAGCGCCGCTTCGGACACAAACTCGGCGCCATCAAGGTCGTCGGCGACAAGCGCGCCTTCCCGCTTGGCCTGACGCTTGCCCGAGCCTTCGTCGCGCCTCGCCTCGCCCTTGCCGGTGACGCCGCCCACGGCATCCATCCGATCTCCGGCCAGGGTCTCAACCTTGGCTTCAAGGATGTGGCCGCTCTTGCCGAAACCATCGTCGAAGCCGACCGGCTCGGCCTGGATATCGGCTCGATCAACACGCTGGAACGCTATCAGGCATGGCGGCGCTTCGACACGTTCCGCATGGGCGTAACCACGGATGTGCTGAACCGGCTGTTTTCCAACGATCTGGCGCCGATTCGCCTTGCCCGCGATGTCGGACTCGGGATCGTCGAACGCTTGCCCGGCCTCAAATCCTTCTTTATCGGCCAGGCGGCCGGCACGACGGCCCCTGATAATCCGAGACTGCTCGCCGGGCAGACGATCTAAAGCTTCACAGCTTCAGTCGTCGAGACTGCGCGCCTCGGACACCAGCATGATCGGAATGCCGTCGCGGATCGGATAGGAGAGGCGTGCTTTTTCCGACACGAGCTCGTTGTGCTCGCGATCGTAAGTCAGTCGCCCCTTCGTCAAAGGGCACACCAGAAGCTCAAGCAGCTTGGGATCGACACGGCTTAGTTTTTCGTCCATGACAGTTTCTACTGCAGAACGGTGTCGGAGTCACCAAAGACACGCGCCAACACGATCTCTGTGATGGCGATCAACGTTTCTGCTCGCGTCTTCAAATCGGGCGCTTCGAGAAGCGCCTGCTTCTCGGCCGGTCCGAAGGGAGACATCATTGCAAGCGAGTTTACCAGCGTCAGATTGCTGGCACGCTCGACACTCTCCCAATCCGCTTCCAGCTTGTTGGCGTCGAGATAGGCCTTGAAGGCCGTCAGGAGTGCTGCGCGATCCACCGCGTCCTCTTCATCGCGAGCGGAAAGATCGGCGATAAAAGGCGCGATCCGAAAGATTCGGAAGGGATTATGTGTCTCTTTTTCTTCCAGCAGCCGAAAACGGCAAATGCCGGTCAAAGAAACGATGTACCGGCCATCCCCGGTTTCGGCAAAGGATGTGATTCGGCCAACGCAACCAACGGACGCGAGATTGGTTTCACCATGCCGCTCATCGCTTTCGCCAAGCGCCGGCTGAACCATTCCGATCAGTCGATTCCCGGTAAGCGCCGCGTCGAACATCGCAAGATAGCGCGGCTCGAAAATATTGAGCGGCAGCTGACCGGTGGGTAGCAACAGCGCACCCGCCAGAGGAAAGACGGCGATCGCATCAGGCAGATCACCGGACTTGAGATATCTAGCATTCCCCACTTGCATGAAGGCTGGTCCCGCATAATGGCGGGGCGGAAAAAGCCCCGCGCCCGCACCTACGGAAATGTGGAGTACCCCTCCGAAAACGCAAGGGTCAATGCAATAAACTTACGAGAAGAGCATCGCCGAAAGCTTGCGGCGGGCAGCAACCGTCGCCGGATCCTTGAAACCCCAAACGTCGAAGAACTGCAGCAGCTGGCGGCGAGCACCGTCGTCGTCAAAGCTACGGTCCTTGCGCATGATGTAGAGCAGATGGTCCGCCGCCTCGTCTCTCATGCCCTCGACGTTGCGGATTTTCGCAAGCTTTAGCCGGGCTTCGTGAGCGTCCGGATCGTTCGCAAGCTCGTGTTCGAGCGCAACCGGATCGCCGAGCTTGCGGGCTTCTTCGATCTGCTCAAGCTTTTTGAGAACCGCCTGTATCGCGGCATCGTTGGCTATCGTTTCGGGAAGGTCCGTGAGCGCTTCGCGAGCCCGTTCATGCTGGTTTGCGGCAATCATGCAGTTTGCCATGCCGGCAAGCGCCTTGGCATTCTCAGGATCTGCCTGCATGACTGCGCCGTAGAGCTGCGCGGCGCCGTTGACGTCTCCACCGGCGAGCAGCTCGTCGGCTTCCTTCAGCACCGCCTCGATCTCGGCCGCCTGATCAGCTCCGGCCGGACCGGCAACACGATCGATGAACTCACGGATCTGGCTTTCAGGCACGGCTCCCATGAAACCATCCGCCGGACGCCCGCCGACGAAGGCGATGACCGCGGGAATGGACTGAATACCGAGCTGGCCGGCGATCGACGGATGATCGTCGATGTTCATCTTCACCAGCTTGACGCGTCCCTCGGCCTCATTCACGACCTTTTCGATAACGGGCGTCAGCTGCTTGCAGGGACCGCACCAGGGCGCCCAGAAATCGACGAGTACCGGCTGGTTACGGGACTCCTCGATGACATCCTTCGCGAAGGTCGCGGTGGTCGTGTCCTTGATGTAGCCACCGGCAGCAGCCGGCGCCGCTCCAAAACTCGCCGAAGCGGACATCTGGCCATAGGAATTGCTGTAAGGGTTGTCGTTGCCGCTCATGGGTATCTCCCGCCGTGCCGGTCAGCCGGCTTTTCTAGCGCTAAAATCGTATGTCAGGACGTCACTTTCAAGACAAGCGGCTTGTGGCCCGTCGCTTCCATAAATCGAACGAGATCCGCGCTGCCGATCGAGGTTGTGGCATCGTTCGAAAGCGGATGGCAGTTGACGATATCCTCTTTCATCAGCTCCGCATCGAGAATGAAGGTGACATTGCCGCCGGTATCATTGATGGCGCCAAACGCGGTCACGGAGCCGGGCACGACGCCGAGATATTCCAGGAGCTTTTCCGGCTTGCCGAAGGACACCTTGCTCGCTGCGCCGATCAGCGTATGGACCGTCTTCAGGTCGACCGTTGCGTTTTCTTCGACCGTGAGCAGGAAGAACTGATCCTTTTTGTCCTTTACGAACAAGTTCTTCGTGTGCCCACCCGGAATCTCGTCTCGCAGGGCAACGGATTCGGCAACGGTGAAGACCGGAGCATGAGTCTTCGTGCTGTGCTTGATGCCCAGCCCATCCAGAAACGTGAATAGATCGTCGGCGGTCTTGGGTGTGACGTCGGTCATTTCGAGTCCTGTCTGGGTCTAGCTACAGGTCCTGATTAAGTCCCGTATCGATCTTTTGCAATGTTCACACCCGTCGCTTTCGCCTGCATTTGCGGCCTTCTCGACCGATCTGCGTCTGGCCTGGATATTTTTCTTCGCCTTTGCGTCATTTCCCTGTTGCATTTGAGAATCGTTTGGGCGATATAGCGCCCGTCGCCGCAAGGTGGCGCCCACGGTCCTCCAAACTACCACAGGCCGTCGGGATTATGAGCGGGTGTAGCTCAGTGGTAGAGCACAACCTTGCCAAGGTTGGGGTCGAGGGTTCGAACCCCTTCGCCCGCTCCAAATTTTCCTAAAGACGCTTCAAGCCTCGGTTTTCCGAGGCTTTTGTGTTTCTAGGTTCTGCCAAAGTGGCGCCACTGCTTTCGTGTTTTGGCGAGAAATCGCAAACCACTGATTCTCATAGCTATTTCCTACAGAGCGTCGCAGCTTTTTTCCGCCGCTTTCCATTAGATGATTCCGTATCTCCGGACCGGTGCTTGACGATTCGGATCACCCGGCCTACCGTTGAGGCATTCACCAGGGGGGTCCCGGCAAGGGGCTGAGATACTGCTGGCGAAAAGGCTTAGGCCTTTCGTGGCGCAGTGACCCGTTGAACCTGATCCAGTTCATACTGGCGTAGGGACGGTGCAAGCGCTCGAAGGCCGGGATTCCCGCGTGGAATCCGTGCTGGCGTCTTTTCATCATTCCGGCTGAGGACTGGGTCTCCAATCGCAAACTTGGAGCCTCAAACCATGAATATCGCCGCAAAGACCATCACCCCCACAGTCACCACCGGCCCGCTGCCTGCCTCCCGCAAGATCTATATCCCGGGCGAGATCCACCCCGATATCCGCGTTCCCATGCGCGAGATCAGCGTCCACCCCACCTCCGGCGAGCCGCCGGTCACGGTCTATGATTCCTCCGGCATCTACACCGTCGAGGGTGCCGATATCAGCATCGAACGGGGCCTTCCGGCGTTGCGGCGCGACTGGGTTCTCGCCCGCGGCGACGTCGAAGCCTATCACGGCCGGCAGATACGCCCGGAGGATAACGGCTTTGCCAGTGGCGAGCGCCTGACGCCAGAATTCCCCGCCAAGCGCCAGCCGTTGCGCGCCAAGGACGGCAAGGCCGTGACCCAGCTCGCCTATGCCCGGTCAGGCATCATCACGCCCGAGATGGAATTCATCGCCATCCGCGAAAATCTCGGCCGCAAGGCGAAGGCCGAAGCCATGATCCGCGACGGCGAGAGCTTCGGCGCCCATATTCCCGATCACGTCACCCCGGAATTCGTCCGCCAGGAAGTCGCCGCCGGCCGCGCCATCATCCCCGCCAACATCAACCATCCCGAAGCCGAGCCGATGATCATCGGCCGCAATTTCCTGGTGAAGATCAACGCCAATATCGGCAACTCCGCCGTCACCTCCTCGATGGCCGAAGAGGTCGAGAAGATGGTCTGGGCGGCGCGCTGGGGCGCCGATACGGTCATGGATCTCTCCACCGGCCGCAACATCCACAACATCCGGGAATGGATCATCCGCAACTCGCCGCTGCCGATCGGCACGGTGCCGCTTTACCAGGCGCTGGAGAAGGTCGAAGGCATCGCCGAGAACCTGACCTGGGAAGTCTATCGCGACACGCTGATCGAACAGGCCGAGCAGGGCGTCGACTATTTCACCATCCATGCCGGCGTGCGGCTTCATTACATCCCGCTGACCGTCAACCGCGTCACCGGCATCGTCTCGCGCGGCGGCTCGATCATGGCCAAGTGGTGTCTTCATCATCACCGCGAGAGCTTCCTCTATGAGCATTTCGAGGAGATCTGCGACATCTGCCGCGCCTATGACGTCTCCTTCTCGCTGGGCGACGGCCTGCGCCCCGGCTCGATCGCCGACGCCAACGACGCAGCACAATTCGCCGAGCTGGAAACGCTGGGCGAGCTGACGAAGATCGCATGGGCGAAGGATTGCCAGGTGATGATCGAAGGGCCCGGCCATGTGCCGATGCACAAGATCAAGGAGAATATGGACAAGCAGCTCGCCGTCTGCGGCGAGGCGCCGTTCTATACGCTCGGACCGCTCACGACCGATATCGCGCCGGGCTACGACCACATCACATCGGGCATCGGTGCTGCGATGATCGGCTGGTTCGGCACGGCAATGCTCTGCTACGTCACGCCGAAGGAGCATCTCGGCCTGCCGGACCGCAACGACGTGAAAACCGGCGTCATCACTTACAAGATCGCCGCCCACGCCGCCGATCTCGCCAAGGGGCACCCGGCCGCGCAACTGCGCGACGACGCGCTGTCGCGCGCCCGCTTCGAGTTCCGCTGGGAGGACCAGTTCAACCTCTCGCTCGATCCGGAAACCGCCCGCAGCTTCCACGACGAGACGCTGCCCAAGGAGGCGCACAAGGTCGCGCATTTCTGCTCCATGTGCGGCCCGAAATTCTGCTCGATGCGGATTTCCCACGACATCCGCGCCGAGGCGCAGAAAGAGGGTCTGGACGCCATGGCGGCCAAGTATCGCGACGGCGGCGACCTCTACATGGCTGTCGATGCCGGCGCGGCCGGCTGAGATGCGTGTTCTTGTCAAAGGGGCCGGCGTCGCCGGCCTTACCGTGGCGTGGGAGCTACAAAACCGCGGCGCCGACGTCACGGTGTTGGAGCGGCAGGCGACCTTCGCCGGCGCGGCCTCCTGGCTCGCCGGCGGAATGCTCGCGCCCTGGTGCGAGCGCGAAAGCGCCGACGCCTCGGTGCTGCAGAGAGGCGAGGACACCGCCGATCGCTGGGAGGCGATCCTGCCTGAGCTGGTAAAAAGAAACGGTACTCTGGTGGTCGCGCCGCCGCGCGACCACAGCGAGCTGAAGCGGTTCGCTGGCCGAACGACGGGGTATCAGTGGGTTGACGAGGCAGAGATCGCTGCGCTGGAGCCCAGTCTTGCCGGCCGCTTTCGCGAGGGTCTGTTCTTCCCCCGCGAAGCCCATCTCGATCCGCGGCAGGTCTTGATGGCGCTCCGCGCCAATCTGAAAGCTGCGGGCGTCATTTTCACGGCCGAGGCCAACGGGAATGACTGCTACGATCGCGTTATCGATTGTACCGGCGCGGCCCGCATTGGAACCCTCCCCGGCTTGCGTGGCGTTAGAGGCGAGATGCTCTACCTCAAGACCGACGAAGTCACACTTGCCCGGCCCGTTCGCCTGCTGCATCCGCGCATTCCCGTCTATATCGTTCCCCGCGGCAATGGCCTTTTCATGGTCGGTGCCACGATGATCGAGACGGAATTTTCAGGCCCGATCGCCGCCCGGTCCCTGATGGAACTGCTGAATGCGGCTTATGCCCTGCATCCGGCTTTTGCCGATGCCATCGTGATAGAAACCGGCGCTGGCATTCGGCCGGCCTTCCCCGACAATTTCCCGCGCGTCGCCCGCCACGGCAACGTCATCTCGCTGAACGGTCTCTACCGCCACGGCTTCCTGCTGGCGCCTACGATGGCGGCGGAAGCAGTGAACCTCGCCTTCAGTGACCAGCCCAGAGGAGACCGATCCCAATGAGATTGATCGTCAACGGAGAACCCCAGGACAACGGAGCGTCGACGCTATCAGAGTTGCTGACGTCGCTGGATTACGAAGGGGACTGGCTGGCAACCGCGGTGAACGGCGAACTCGTCCATCGCGAGGATCGCCAGGATTGTGCGCTCAACGATAACGACAGGATCGAGATCCTGTCTCCCATGCAGGGAGGCTGACGATGCCGACATTCTATGGAGTCGACGTCGAGTCCCGGCTACTACTGGGCACCGCCCGATACCCCTCGCCCGCGAAACTCTCTGAAGCGGTCCGGCAGTCTGAAACGGAAATCGTGACAGTCTCTCTCCGTCGTGAAGCTGCGGGCGGCCGCAACGGCGGCGCCTTCTTCGAGATGATCCGCGGGCTCGGCGTCCGCGTCCTGCCGAACACCGCCGGTTGCCATGGCGTATCGGAGGCCGTGCTGACGGCGAAGATGGCGCGCGAGGTCTTCGCGACGAACTGGATCAAGCTGGAGGTCATCGGCAACCACGACACGTTGCAGCCGGATGTTTTCGGCCTCGTCGAAGCCGCCCGCATCCTCACAGGCGAAGGCTTCGAGGTCTTCCCCTACACCACAGACGACCTCGTCGTCGCCGAGCGGCTGGTGGAAGCGGGCTGCAAGGTGCTGATGCCCTGGTGCGCGCCGATCGGCAGCGCCGCCGGCCCGCTCAATCCGTCAGCGTTGAGGGCGATACGTGCCCATTTCCCCGAGGTTCCGCTTATCGTCGATGCGGGCATCGGACGGCCATCGCACGCCACTGCGGTCATGGAGTTTGGCTTCGATGCCGTCCTGCTCAATACAGCCGTAGCCGGCGCCGGCGATCCGGTGGCCATGGCGAGTGCTTTCGCCAAAGCGATCGAGGCAGGAAGGCAAGCCTACGAGGCCGGAATGCTTGAGCCGCGCGACATGGCAGTACCGTCCACACCCGTCATCGGAAAGGCAGTCTTTGCATGAAACTTGATCCCTTTTACCTAATCGTCGACAGTTCGGACTGGGTAGCCCGCCTCGTGCCGCTCGGTGTCAAACTCGTGCAGTTGCGGATCAAGGATCGCAGTGAAACGGAAATACGCACAGAGATCCGCAATGCAAAGGCCATCTGCGCCGCCGATCGGTGCCAGCTGATCGTCAACGATTACTGGCGTCTTGCGATCGAGGAGGGCTGCGATTTCATTCATCTCGGACAGGAGGATCTCGCGGATGCTGATCTCGGAGCGATCCGAAGCGCGGGAGTGAAGCTCGGCGTCTCGACCCACGACGCAGTAGAGCTGACGGCAGCGCTTGCCGTAGAGCCCGATTATATCGCGCTCGGCCCCATCTACGCGACGATACTCAAACAGATGAAATGGGCGCCACAGGGTCTGGAACGGCTTCGTCACTGGAGATCGCTTGTCGGCGATCTGCCGCTGGTTGCGATCGGCGGGCTGAATATCGATCGCATCGACGGCGTCTTCGAGCACGGCGCCGACAGCGCCGCTGTCGTGACCGACATAACCTTGAACGAGAACCCCGAAAAAAGGACGCGACAATGGATCGCCGCAACCAACTCAAAAAGGATTGATTTGCGCTGACCGTTTCCACATGGTGAACACAGGACAGGAAAACAAACTAGGCTAGAGCGCATGCTACAACGGACCGACGAGGCGGATAGCGCACTGATCGACAGGTTGCAGAAAGCCGCGTTCAGCTATTTCCTGAAACACGACAATCCGGAGAACGGACTTGTCGCCGATACGTCCGTTGCCGGCGTGCCCTGCAGCATTGCGGCGGTCGGCTTTGCACTGTCCTCCTACACCGTGGCCGTCGAGCGCGGATGGATGGAGCGAACCGAGGCGGCTCGGCGGACGAAAAAGACGCTTTGTTTCTTCGCCGAGGGACATCAAGGCCGGGAACGGCACGCGATCGGCTACAAGGGCTTTTTCTACCATTTCCTGCACATGGATACTGGCCATCGTGCCTGGAACAGCGAGCTTTCGACCATCGATACGACGTTGCTCGTGGCCGGCATGCTGACGGCGGCAAGCTATTTCGACGGTCCCGATGAGACCGAGGCTGACATCAGACGGCTGACAACGCTTGTCTATGAACGGATCGACTGGCATTGGGCGCTGAACAAGGGCGAGACCATCTGCATGGGCTGGAAGCCGGGCAGTGGATTTCTGCGTTGGCGCTGGCAGGGCTATGATGAAGCCGTCCTGCTCTACACATTGGCGCTAGCCTCACCGACGCACCCGGTCCAGCCGTCCAGCTACGATGCCTTTATCTCGAGCTATTCCTGGATGCTGTTCGGCGAGCAGCCCTATCTCTACGCCGGCCCGCTGTTCATCCACTTCTTCTCGCATGCCTGGATCGATTTCCGAGATATCCAGGACAAGCCCATGCGCGAGCGGAATCTCGATTATTTCCGCAACACCCAGATATCGATCGCCGTGCAGCGTGACTATGCCGAGCGCAATCCCGGCCATTTCGTAGGTTACAACAGGGACGTCTGGGGGCTCTCGGCGTCCGATGGTCCGCCGCCGACGCGCAATATGCGCGGCGGTCGGCACCCACGCGT
This sequence comes from Rhizobium grahamii, assembly GCF_009498215.1. Taxonomy (NCBI): domain Bacteria; kingdom Pseudomonadati; phylum Pseudomonadota; class Alphaproteobacteria; order Hyphomicrobiales; family Rhizobiaceae; genus Rhizobium; species Rhizobium grahamii. The sequence goes on from NZ_CP043498.1 coordinate 3,212,509, forward strand.
TCTCGGCTATGCCGCCCGCGGTGCGCCGCTTGGTCCGGATGATGGCACCATCGCGCCGTGGGCAGCACTGGCATCGCTACCTTATGATCGTCAGGCATCGATCGACGGCGTGCGTGCATTGCTTTCGACCTATCCCAACCTGCTTTACGAGGACCGCTTTCCCGGCGGGTTCAATCCGACCGTGAAGACGAAACGGCCGGAGGGCTGGGTCGATGACCGTTGTGTCGCCATCGACCAGGGACTTCTCGTGATGTCGATCGAGAACGATCGTTCCGACTTCATCTGGGACTTGATGCGCCGATCGCCAGTAATCCGGCGAGGCCTGGAACTGGCTGGCTTTACCGGAGGTTGGCTGGACGAAAGCGTAAGACAGGCCGAACAAAGATCAGCCTGACGACCGGCCCATAAAGACATGCGCCTTGCCGGCGATGTCGAGACGAACGCGATCGCCGCGCGCCGGCAATGCCACGCTGGAGGTCTTGATCAGGATCGGCGGGAGTGCAACGCCCTCAAGCGAAACCGACACTGTGCATGTGGCACCGCCGAATTCGACTTCCACGACACGACCGCCGTAGTTCGAATTGCTCTCATCCGTCACGACGCGGATCTGCTCCGGCCGCAGCATGATCTCCACCTTGCCGGCGTGACTGCCGTCGACAGCGACCCGACCGAGCGCGCAATCCGCCAGACCGTCCCTGACGATCGCCGGCAGGATCACCGCATCGCCAAGGAAAAGAGCGGTTTCACGATCGCGCGGCTGCCTGTAGAGCGACTGCGGCGAGCCGGACTGGACAAGCCGTCCTTCACGCAGCACCGCAACCTGGTTGGCGAACGACAGTGCTTCCGCCTGGTCGTGCGTGACGAGGATCGTGGTGATCCCGGCAGCCTGCAGTACGCGTGCGACCGCCTTGCGCATGTTTTCGCGCAAGCCGGTATCGAGAGCCGAGAACGGTTCGTCGAGCAGCATCAGCCGCGGCTGGCGGCCAAGCGCGCGCGCAAGAGCCACACGCTGCTGTTGCCCGCCTGACAATTGATGCGGCCGGCGTGTCAGCATGTTGCGGTCGAGTTCGACCATATCGAGCAATTCGGCGATCCGCGCGTCGCGGCCAGCTGCGCCGCGCGCGATGCCAAAACCGATGTTCTCGGCAACGTTCAGATGCGGAAAGAGCGCGCCTTCCTGCGATACGATCCCAATGCCGCGCTTGTGCGCGGGAACGGTAGCCTGGCCATCGGCAAGGAGATCGCCTTCAAGCGTTACACGTCCGGTGTCGGGCTGCTCGAAGCCGGCGATGATCCGCAGAAGCGTGGTCTTGCCCGAGCCCGATGGACCGACGATCGCCGTCCGCCCGCCAGCCTCGATATCGAGCGAAATATTGTCCAACGCCTGAACACGGCTGTAGCGCTTGCTGATGCCGTTGATGGTAAGCAGCGTCATTGTCCGGCAGTCCGTTTCGATTGAGCATGAAGAAGAAGGGTTAGCGGCAATGACAGAACGACCATCATGAACGCATAAGGCGCGGCCGACACATAGTCGATCTCGCTGGTGAGCGACCAGAACTTCGTCGCCAGCGTCTCGACGCCGTTCGGCGCCAACATCAGCGTTGCCGTGAGTTCGTTGGTTATGCCAAGCGCGACCAGGGCGATACTCGCCGCGGCACCGGGTGCGGCAAGCCGCATCGTGATCTGCCGAACGGCCTGGGAGGGCGTTCGGCCAAGCCCCATCGCCGCCCGTTCAAGCTCCACCGGCGCTTGCGCAATGCTTGCCCGCAGGCCGACCATTGCGCGGGGAAGGAAGAGGAGAACGTAGGCAAGCAGCAGCGTCGCGAATGTCTGATAGAGTGGCAGGACAAGCCGAACGGTGATCGTCACGAGGGCAAGCGCCACGACGACACCCGGTAGCGAACCCACGTAGTAGTGGCAGGCTTCGAGAATGCGCTGGAGACGCCCCGGTGCACGGACCGAAAGCCATGCCATCGGCGCTGCCGCGATCGTCGCCAGGATACCACCGACGACGGCAAGAATGATCGTCTGTCCGAAGGCATTACCGACCGTATCCAGACGCCAGATGCCGAGCCCGCCGAGATAGAGCCAGCGCGCCAGCGTCACGAGGGGAACGCCGAGCGTCAGAAGAGCCAAAAGCAGCGGTAGCGCAATCGCAGGCACCACCCACCAGCCTAACCGGCGCCGGTCGGCCGGTCTCGCGGCACCCGAACCGACACGCGCATAGCGCTCGTTACCCCGGATCAGCACCTCGAGGGAAAGCAGGAGCAGGCAGCAGGCGACCAGCACGCCACCGAGCATGTTCGCCGCAGGACTATTATAGGCCGACTGAAACTGATCGACGATCGCGGTGGCAAAGGTGTCGAAGCGGATCATCACGTAGAGCCCGTATTCCGACAACAGGTGCAGCGCGATCAGCAACGAGCCGCCGCAGATCGCCAGCCGCAATTGCGGCAGTATCGTCCGGAAAAAGACACCCAGGAGTTGAGACCTAGGGAAGCGGCCGCATCCTCGATCGCCGGGTCGAGCCGCCGCAGGGCTGCTGCAACGGGTAGATAGAGAAACGGATAATAGGCAAGCACCGAAACGAAGACGCCGCTCGTCAGGCCGCGCATGCCCGGAACGAGACTGACCCAGGCGTAGCTGTGTACGAAAGCCGGCACGGCGAGGGGAGCAACCGCAAGCCAGGACCACAGGCGCGCGAAAGGTATATCGGTGCGCTCCGTAAGCCAGGCCAACGTGACGGCCAGTGCGATCGAGAGCGGCACAGTGAGGGCTTCCAGGAAAACCGTATTGACCAGCAACTCGCCGACGCGGGGACGAAACACCAGTTCGCGCACCGTCTGCCAGCCGACATCGATGGTAATCCAGGCGATGAAGCCGAGCGGAACGAGGCTGAGCAGCGCAACAAAGGAAGCGACAAGGACCACGGAAACATGCGGCATGCGGAAACGCAGCCGGTCCAATCCCTTAACTGGCCGCACCTTTGGCGCATCATGGCCAGGAGCGAGCACTCTATTGTCTTGCAGCAAGGCAACCGCCTTCAAACGCTGAAAAAGGAAGGCAACCGCTTATGGAAAAGCGGTTGCCACTGCGCATGCCGTAAGGTTTTCTTGAGCCAAAAGCAACAGTTTTGGCTTCAGAGATCGAGGCAGAAGAGCCTAGATGAGGCCGGCAGCCGTCATCAGTTCGGTGACCTTCTTGCTGTTGAGCTTCGCAGCATCAACCTTGGGTGCGTTCAGATCCTTGAGCGGAACCAGCTTGTCGTTCGAAGCCGCGTCCTTGCCGATAGCGTATTCATAGGACGTGCCCGTCTTCAGAATCTCCTGGCCCGCCTTGCTGGTCACGTACTTGAGGAACGCCTGCGCCTCTTTCATGTGCTGGCTCGACTTTAGAATGCCACCGCCGGAAATGCTGACGAATGCGCCCGGGTCCTGGTTCTTGAAGTAGTGCAGCGCGACGTTCTTGCTGTTCTCGCCCGTCTTCGCCTGATCGCCGAACCAGTAGTAGTGATAGATGACGGCGCCTTCGACTTCGCCCGCGTTGACCGCCTTCATGGCAACGCTGTTACCCTTGTAGGGTGTTGCGTTTTCCTTGAGCGCCTTCAGCCAGGCGGCTGTTGCTTCCTCGCCCTTCAACTCGAGCAGAGCGCTGACGATCGCCTGGAAATCGGCGCCAGCCGGAGATGCACCCCAGCGGCCCTTCCAAGCCGGATCAGCCAGATCGAGCAGCGACTTCGGCAGCTTGTCTTCAGTCAGCTTGGTCTTGTCGTAGGCAAAGACGGTCGAACGAGCGGCAATGCCGGTCCACATGCCGTCCGAAGGGCGATACTCTTCCGGCACCTGAGCCAGCGTGTTCTTGTCAACGGGGGCAAACAGGCCGGCGCTGTCCACCAGCGTCATCGCCGGCGAGTTCTCGGTGAGGAAAACGTCTGCGGGAGAGGCATCGCCTTCCTGGATGATCTGGTTGGCGAACTGCATGTCGCTGCCCTGACGCATCGTCACCTTGATACCGGTCTCCTTCGTGAAGGCATCGACCCATTCGCGGCCAAGGCTTTCATGCTGCGCATTGTAGACCACGATACCTTCGGAATCGTCTGCCCGTGCAACGCCGCTGGTCAGAGCAGTAGCGGCAAACAAAGCCGTTGCGACAGCAATTGCACCCGAAAGACGGTTAAAGGAAAAGTCCATGATACCCTCCATGCTGGTTCACTCCACGTCCCCGGACGCGGTGAAGCTCGTATATTTTTCTTGAATTAGCATTTCAAGTTTCAGCACGGGATGCCTGATCACAAATACTTGAGATATTTGATCAATTTTAGAACGCTTCTAGACCGGAAACAAAAAAGACGACGGCACGATTGCGCCGTCGCCGTCTCATGCAGAGTAGCAGCGATCACTCGACGTCGAACTTGACGCCCTGGGCAAGCGGCAGGGTCTTGCCGTAGTTGATCGTGTTCGTCGCGCGACGCATATAGCTTTTCCACGCATCGGATCCGGACTCGCGACCGCCACCGGTTTCCTTTTCACCGCCGAACGCACCGCCGATTTCAGCGCCGGAAGGACCGAGGTTGACGTTGGCGATGCCGCAATCGGAACCGCGCGCCGAAACGAAGGCCTCTGCCTCGCGCATGTCGTTTGTGAAGATGGACGAGGACAGGCCCTGCGGAACCGCATTGTGCAGTTCGAGCGCTTCATCGAAATCGCTGTACTTCATCACGTAAAGGATCGGCGCGAAGGTCTCGTGCTCAACCGGGCCCGACTGCGACGGCATTTCGACGAGAGCGGGGCGAACGTAGTAAGCCTCGGAGGCATCGTTTTCGACGCGATCACCACCGGTGACCGTGCCGCCGGCAGCCTTCGCTTCGGCCAGCGCCGACTGCATCTTGTCGAAGGCCTGCTTGTCGATCAGCGGACCGACCAGCGTGCCGCTTTCGAGCGGATTGCCGATTGAGACCGAGCCGTAGGCCTTCTGCAGGCGCGGGACGAGCTTGTCGTACACGCTTTCATGGACAAACAAACGGCGCAAGGTCGTGCAGCGCTGACCAGCCGTGCCCATGGCCGAGAAAGCGACGCCGCGCAGCGTCAGGTCGAGGTCGGCGGTCGGGCAGATGATCGCCGCATTGTTGCCGCCGAGTTCCAGAATGGCGCGCGCAAAACGCTGAGAAAGCCGCGGGGCGACCGCACGGCCCATGGCCGTCGAGCCCGTCGCCGAAATCAGCGGTACCTTCGGATTATCGACGAGAACCTCGCCGAGTTCGCGCCCACCGATCAGCAATGCGGCAAGATTGGCCGGCGCTTGGCCGCCTTCGGCGACAAAGCGCTTCAGCGCCTTTTCGAAGAGTGCCTGGGTCGCCAGCGCCGTCAACGGCGTCTTCTCGGAAGGCTTCCAGATGATGGAATTGCCGCAGACCAGCGCAAGCGCCGCGTTCCAGGACCAGACCGCAACGGGGAAGTTGAACGCCGAGATGATGCCGACGACACCAAGCGGATGCCAGCTTTCCATCATGCGATGCTCGGAACGCTCGGTCGCGATCGTCAAGCCGTACAGCTGCCGCGACAGGCCGACGGCGAAATCGCAGATATCGATCATTTCCTGGACTTCGCCCAGGCCCTCGGAGGTGATCTTTCCGACTTCGATGGAAACCAGGCGGCCAAGGGCAGTCTTCGCCGCGCGCAATTCTTCACCAAGCAGGCGAACCAGTTCGCCGCGCTTCGGCGCGGGAACGGAACGCCACGCGAGGAACGCCTTGTGCGCTTCTGCGACTGCAGCCTTCGCGTCAGCAGCCGAATGCTCCTTCAGCGCGCCGATTTCCTTGCCTGTGACGGGCGAAGTGACGCGAAGTGTGCCGCCTGTAAAGCGGTCCGTCTGGACGCCAAGTTCGGAAAGCAGTGTCTTTGTCTCAGTGGCGAGATCGATAGCGTTGATAGTCATGTCGTGTTCCAACCTCATATTTTTAAAGGCGTGCATCGGCGAAGTGGGCGACCTGCGCGCCAGCCTCGTACCATAATTCTTTGACCGCGCGGAAGCGCGGCTCGATCGGCGCCGTCAGCGGCAGGGGCAGATCGGCCTCACTGAGATGACCGAGGATATGCTGCGCAAGCGTGCGCCCGAAAACCGTGCCCGGCGCAATACCGCGACCATTGTACCCGGAAAAACCGACGACGTTCGGCGCGAACTTGTGGAATCGCGGCAGCGCATTGTCGGTCATCCCGATCTTACCGTACCACTCGCATTCGAACTCGACGTCGCCGATCTGAGGAAACAGCTTGCGCAGCGAGCGCTTGGCCCACGCCTTGTGCACGGAAAGCCCGGTGTTGCGCAGCGCGCCAACGCTGCCGAATACAAGCCGTCCTGCCTTGTCCATACGATAGGACGACAGGATTTCCTTCGTATCCCATACGCCCTCGCCGCCGGCGAGGATCGACTTGCGCAGATTGTCGCTCAACGGCGTCGTCGCAAAATTGAAGTAGGGCAAGTGCACCTGTTCATTGCGAACCTGCTGCCACGGCCCGATGCTGTAAGCGTCGGTCGAAACCACGACCCAATCGGCGGTCACATCACCCTTATCGGTGCGAACCGTCCAGCGGCCGCCGTTCTTCTCGGCGGCAACGACTGGGCTGGACGTGTGGAGACGAACGCCAGCGGCAACAACCGCATGAGCGAGGCCGCGCGCATAGGCCAGCGGCTGCAATGTCCCGGCACGCATGTCGAGGAGCGCACCGGTGTAAGCATCGCTGCCGACGCGTCTCGCCGTCTCTGCCGCATCAAGTAGCGTGACGGCAGCGCCGCGCGCTGCCCACTGGCTGTGGCGGTCCTGAACCTCCTTCAGGCCATCCGGCCCGACGGCGACATGAAGGGTGCCATTGCGCTCGAGTTCGCAAGCGATAGAGTGCTTTTCAATCAGCTCCATCACCAGTTTGGGCGCGTTGCCGAGGAGGTCGAGCAGGCGCTCGCCATAGACGGGGCCGAGCACGCCGGGCAGATCATTTGGCATGACCCACATCCCGGCATTGATGAGCCCGACATTTCGGCCGGCACCGCCAAAGCCCACTTCCTTGGCCTCCAGCAAGACGACCTTCGCGCCGGCTTCCGCCAGATGCAGGCTCGCCGAAAGGCCGGTATAGCCTCCACCGATGACGACGACGTCGGCGGAAACGCTCCCGTCGAAGAATGAGGTCACGGGAGCCGGTGGAGCGGTCTTTTCCCAAAGCCCGTGGGAGCGCGGATCATTCAGCATCAAGCTTGTCCATGAAACGAGATTGGCGGCATTGTAGCGCCGGTGGATTACTCAGGAAACAGTCAGGCGACCGGCCTCAACTGTAGCGCCGCAAGCCCGAGCAAGTCGATGGCGGTTTCGAGCGAGCGGGCCTGCCGTTCCGCATAAAGATCGAGCTCGTCCGTGACTTCAGCGCCAAGGGCTTCTTCGAATGCCGCGCGGTTTGATCGGGTCGCATAGTTCTGCTGTTGATCGGTGCCGAGATTCGATTGAAAGATGCCGGCAGCGCTAACAGGCAGGAAGTCTTCATAGACGATCGGATCGAACGTCAGATATCCCTTCGCGATCAGCTCCTCGGCATTCGACGGCAGCTGTCCGGTGACCGCAGCCGCGATACCCGCGGGTGTCGCGGAGTAATGGAAGAACGCCAGTTCCTGCTTCCGAAGATCGCTCCAGTCGTCCGGCAGCTCCTGGAAGCGCTCGGAGAGCTCGGCGTCATAATCTCTAGCCTTCGCACCGGCAGCGCCAACCTGCACCTCGCCGCGAACGGACGCCAGCAGCCGATCGTAGAGCGCCCTGCCCTTCGCCGTCAGCGCAACGCCGCGCTGCTCGATTTCCCCGAAGCGTGCCGTGTGGGTTCCTTCGGTCGCTCCGTCAGCGCCGGCAAACAGGATCGATTCCTCCAGCGCCTTGAAGCTCGTCTGGCGCAGCAGGATGTCGCATTCCCGCCGCGGCGGCCCTTCGATGACGGCCTTCGGCGTAATTCCACGCTGGGGCATCCGCTGCTGAACGGCATCGATATCAAGCGTTCGCGGCGTCAGATGGTTGATATGTGGCCCCTTGAAGCTGACGACATCTGCAATCAGGCGATGCGCGTCGTGCAGGCGTTTGTAGGTCTCGGCACTGACGGTCGCTTCGCCATGCCAGCGAAACGTTTCGAGCGCTTCGGCAACGAATTCCTTGGCCTCCGCCTCGGTCAGCCCGCCCGCACGTTCATGCCGCTCGATCAGCTCGATCGCGCGATCGGTGTAGATGCGGCGTTTCGCGAGAATCTCCGCAGCTTCGGCACGCAGTCCTTCATCCTCGATCAGCTCGAGACGCAGCAGGGATGTGAATACCCGGAACGGGTTGATGCTTAGCGATTGATCGTCGATCGGGCGGAAACAGGTGGAATGAACCGGAACCCCGGCAACCGAAAGATCATAATAGCCAACGGACTGCATGCCCATGACTGCAAAGAGTCGGCGAATCGTGTGAAGTTCTTCCGCAGTGCCGAGGCGGATCGCACCGTGGCGCTCCACGTCGATACGCTCCAGTTCCCCCGCGCGGGTCAGGCGCTCCCGAAGATCGGCATTCGTAGCGAGCACTTCGGCATTCACCTCGGCGACCAACTCCAGCAACGTTCCGTACTGAGGCACCTCAGCCCGGTACATCTGCGACATCGCCTCCGTGAAGAGAGAGCGAATGCGATCTGTGGAAACGAAACCTGCCTGCATGGTGAACTCCGCGTTCATTCCGAATTTGATCGATAGAGTCCTTTACAAGCACGCATAACCTAGAAATATCGACATTTAGGAAATAGCTCATTCTCAAATGGAATGACCCATGCTGCCTTCACGGCGTTTTTTACCTTCCACATCACTGCTCAGCGCCTTCGAGTCGGTGGCGAGAACCGGCAGCGTCACCGCCGCCGCACGCGAACTGGACCTGACGCAGAGTGCAGTCAGCAGGCAGATCAGGGCTCTGGAAGAGCAACTCGGCGTCGAACTCTTTATTCGTGAGCGCCAGACGGTGCGATTGACGCTGGCCGGTGACAGCTATGCTCGCGAAATCCGCGAGGCATTGCGTCGTATTTCCAACGCCTCGCTGAACCTGCGCGCCAATCCGCACGGAGGCACACTCAACCTCGCCATTCTACCAACGTTCGGAACACGCTGGCTGGCGCCCCGTCTCGGCCGTTTTCTGGCAACCAATCCCGGCGTGACGATCAACCTCGTCACGCGGCTCTCCTCGTTCGACTTCCGGCTCGATTCGATCGATGCCGCCATCCACTTCGGTCATGCCCATTGGCCGGGAGCCGAGCTGACGTTTCTGATGTCCGAGAGAACCGTACCCGCCTGCAGCCCGGCCTTCCGCGATCTCCACTCGATCAGCAGCGCGGAAGATCTGCTCGACCTGCCGCTGCTGCATCTGACGACGCGGCCGGATGCCTGGGAGCAGTGGTTCGGCGATAATGGCGTGCCGTTCCAGAATGTTCACGGCATGCTGTTCGATCAGTTCGCGACCGCTGCCCAGGCTGCCATCGCTGGTCTTGGGGTTGCGCTGCTGCCGACTTTCCTGATCGAGGAAGAACGCAAGCGGGGCGATCTCGTCGCCGCCGTCGATCGCGAAACGGAGAGCAGCGAGCGATATTATCTCGCCTATCCTCCTGAGCGTGCGGATTATGCACCCCTGGCGGCCTTTCGCGACTGGATCGTAAAGGAAGCCTCCGCATAACAGCTTGCGTCCACAAGGTCATTTCGACCATTATGCGGCCCGAACTGAATTCTACGCAGGAACTCCCCATGAAGCCGATTTTCGTCCAGCTCCAGTGCGCTCCCGGCAAGACCTATGAAGTTGCCGACGCCATCTACCAGACTGAACTGGTGTCGGAGCTTTATTCCACGAGCGGCGACTATGACCTTCTCCTGAAAGTCTACATTCAGGACGGGCAGGACATCGGAAAATTCATTAACGACAACATTGCCAATATCCCGGGCATTGTCCGCTCGCTGACGACGCTGACCTTCAAGGCATTCTGATTGCGGATCATGATCGGTTAACTTTGCCGACGACTAAAATCAGCAAGGACGGCGTTTAAACGCCACCTTAACGACGCGCGTAGTTCTGTTGGCTGGATTGTAACTCTTGGCCATCTGCGGCCAAAGGGGTGAGCCATGTCCGCCGTCGAAACCTACGTCAAAGACGCAGAGCCATCAGTCGCTTCCGCGCCGCTGATTGTCCACGTCATCCGCCAGTTCCTGCCGAACCGCGGCGGCCTGGAGGACGTTGTCTCAAACCTTGCAAAGCACACGCTCAAGCGCGGTTACCGCGTCCGGGTCGTTACCTTGGACTCGCTGTTCACGACGCCCGATTCCAAATTGCCGGCTCATGAGTTCATAAACGGCACGGAGGTCGTCCGTATCCCGTGGTCGGGCAGCACGCGATATCCGATCGCGCCGCAGGTCTTCCGCCACCTCTCGGACGCTGATCTCATCCACGTCCACGCGATCGATTTTTTTTATGACGCGCTCGCCTGGGGGCGGCCGCTGCATCGGAAGCCGATGGTCGTCACGACGCATGGCGGTTTCTTCCACACCCCGAACTATGCATCCCTGAAGAAGGTTTGGTTTCAAACCATCACCCGCCTGTCAGCCATGGCCTACGACAAGGTGATCGGCTGCAGCATGTCCGATCTCCGGCAGTTCTCGAAGATTGCGCCGAGCCGCACCATTGTCATCGAGAACGGTGCCGATATCGGCAAGTTTGCCGATAGGGCTTCCCGCATCCCGCGACGCCGGATCGTCACCATCGGCCGTTTCTCTGCGAACAAGCGGCTGGATAATCTGCTCACGACGCTTGCCGCCTTGAGGACCCGATCGGAAGACTGGCATCTCGATATCGTCGGGGTGGAGTATGATCTGAGCCGAAACGAGCTTGTCGATCAGGCCAAGAAACTCGGCATCGAAACGGCAATCACGATCCACGTTTCGCCCGAGAATGACGCCATTCGCCAGATTATCTCGGGCGCCTCGATTTTCGCGTCGGCGTCGGCTTATGAAGGATTCGGTCTCGTAGCGCTGGAGGCGATGAGTGCAGGCCTCCTGCCCGTGCTGAATGCCAACGAAGCCTACAAGACACTCGCGGATCGCCACGAACAGATTTCGGTGACGGACTTCTCCGATGCGGCGACGGCGGCAGACGCGCTGGATGCAGCCTTCGAACGTCTTCATGCAAATGCACCCGCAATTCGGGCGCAACTGCTGAAAGAAGCAGGTGATTATTCCTGGGACGTCGTCGCAGACCGATACATCTCGGTCTACGAGCAACTGATCGCCGGCTGAGCCGGCTTTACCCCTTTGCCAGCCGAACGATTTCCTGGAACACGGTCCGTCGTGATTCCGGCGGCGTAAGATTGTGATCGGCATCAGCAAGCATCACCAGCCGGACATTCGGATGGCGCGCGAACTTCCGGCCACCCGGGCCAAAATGGAAGTACATATGCTCGAGACCGACATCGCCTTCGCTGTAGATCAGCGTTAGCGGCACCTTCCGCTTGCCGAAGATCGAGAACGACCGCTTGACCTCGACAGCAGTGTGGCGACGACCCGGCAGATATTCGATCAATGGAGCAATGCGTACCGACATGCGTCGCGCGAAGGCAATGACCACGTTCTTGACGGCCGCCTTGATGTCGACATCGCCACGGATCAGGCGCTTGAACGTATCCATGCTCGCCAGGCGCTCGCCGTAATCCTCGAAGCTGCGTGGAACGGAAACCACGTGCCTCTTCTCGACGGCGAGATTCGGATCCCAATAGAACACGAACGGATTGATCGACACCGCTGCTTTCAGCCGGTCATCCGCGACAGCCGCCCGGATCGCCAGGTATCCGCCGCTGCAACGCCCTGCCACCATCAGCGGGCCCGGCACGACGGTCTCCAGCAGATCGACTGCAGCGCGTGCGTCCTCGTTCTGCGTGGCCGAATAGAGGATCTGAGCCGGTGCATCGGGCCGCGGCGGGCTATCGCCGGCATTCGCCGAATCGAACCGCAGCGAGGCAACTCCTTCCAATGCGAGATTGCGGGCCATATCGACGATCGTACGCCCCCAACCGCAATGACGGTCATAGGCGGTCGAGAGAAACAGCACGGCGTTTCCGCTTGCGGGTCCGACAGGACGGCAGATCACACCGACGAGGTGATTGAACTCACCGAAGCGTACCGGCACCTCTTCGAAGCCGTTTCCTTTGAGCACTCCGGCATCGACGGCCTGTACGGACCGCGCATCGCTGTTGTCGAGCGACGTGTGCGTATCCATCCATTCGGCAAGCATATGCACCGTACCGAGCGGAACCTTGGCGAATAGCGGATCGGTTACGAGATCATCATAGCCATCGAATGACCGCTGCTCGACGGCAGCACCGAGAGCGCTGAGGCCGTCGGCGAAAGCCGTTTCATCGGCACGCGCGGGACGTTCCAGGATAAGATAGCGAGGCGCGGCAATCCGTTCCGGCGTCCCGATCTTCAGCTTCGACAACTCGGCCGCGATGCCGTCAGGCAGCACGAGACCGGCAATGATATGCTGGTCCTTCGGAAGATCGTCTTCGGTCAGGCCGAGGTGATGATTGATAAACTTCGACCATGCGCTGAGCTCGCGCAGGTAGGAGCGCCCGTTGAGAACCGGGCCAAGCATGACAACGGCATCCAGGCCTTCGATCGTGTGGCCGATCCGTTGTGCCAGCGTGGCGCCGAGGCCCTGGGCCACGAATACGATGCGATCGCACCCGCTGAGTTCCTTGAGCTTCGAAGCGTGTGCGCGGATCGAATCCTCCCACACGGCGAGACTCGCGGGCGCAGCACCGAGATCGAGCGCATCACCGGTGCCCGGGTAATCGAACCGGAGGCTCGGCACGCCAACGTCGGCGAAATGCTCGGCGGCAACGCGGAAGAAGCGCCGGGTACACATTTCCTCGAAACCCCAAGGGTTGACAAAAAGCACCGCGGTCGAGCGCTTTTTGACGCCTGTTGTCTCCGGCTTGTAAAGCGCGACGGTCTGGTCGAACGCAAACGGAATCGCTGCTTCCCTGCCGGCGCCATCCGCGGTTCCCGCATAGAGATCGTCATCCGACTTCACATCGGCTGGAGCCGTCTCTTCGGCTCTGTCGCGATTAACGGGAGCGATGAACTCCACGGCCTTCCTGGCACGCCCCTTGAGCGAGCTGGGCATTTTCTCCACGATTGAAAGCATAACCTCGGCATCCTCGGACGGAATTACGTTCAGGATCTTCAATGCGACAATATAACCGAGCCCCCGGCCGTTATCGCGATCAAAAGTCCAACAGAACCGTTTAGGAAGTGTAAAACAACGACGGCAATACAAGCGCAAATGGCCGCCGACGTCATCGTCTTCAATAGGCTTACATATAGACCTGAAAGCTGATTCCCGAACCCAGTCTGGCGAACCATGATCACGCACATGATCGTGAACACAGCGATTCTGACGACTGCAGCACCCTCGGCAGCGAAGTATGGCACGACCATCAGACATCCGATCGTCATGATCGCGGCGGCAACAACGCTGACGCGAACACGATCGCGCACCCTGTCCATCGAAAGAAGATAGAGGCTCAGGGTCTGCATGAATGTGTAGGAGGGTGCGGCAAGCGCGAGCAGCGCGACGACGGTGCCGCTTCTGTCGAAGGCTTCGCCGAAAATCACCCGCACGAGCTCACTCGAGATCGCCGCAAGCCCAAAACTCATCGGCAGAATGATGTAGGCCATGCTGCGCGTAACGGCGGCGAAAACCTCGACCGGCAAGGCGCGGTCGTCGCTCGTGTGCCGCCGCTCGGAATAATAGGGCAAGAGGCTGCCGGTCATTTGGATGGGCAGCTGCAGCGCGATATTGGCGATCGACAGACCCACCGCATAGAAGCCGACCATCTCGACCGACCAGAACTGCTGCAGGAAGAGAATTTCGACCCTGTTCAGGAAGATCGAGTCGATCAGGAACTGCGCCGCGATCATGACGGACGAGGTTGCCAGATACTTCAGCGGCACGCCGCATCGATCCCGCTTGGTGAATAGGATGGGCAGAGTCGCGACGAAGAACACAAGCTGTCCGAGCAGATAGCCGACAAGCACGCCCTCGACACCGTAGAAGATCGCTCCTGCGCCAACGCCGACAAGCTGCAGCACGCAGACGCCGATCGCGAGCTTGAAGAAATCCCCGAGCCTGCGCTCACTGATGAGGTAGAATTTGACGAACGACCCGATCGACTGAACGAAGAAGAGCGCGGCGGTCACATAGGCAATCGAGGGCGCCGTCTTTGCCCAGTGCATTTCCTCCGAAGTCAGGAAGAACAGGGCGTAAAGGCCAACCAGAACAACCGTCGAGCACAGCATCACAGTGACGAGCAGCGATGCAAACCCAAGCCTGCGACGTGCATCGAACCCTTCGGCCTGCAGCTGCGGCAGGGTCTTCCCAAGCGTAATGCTCGACCCCAGTTCAGCAATCGAGGCGCCTGTAACGACGAGCCAGAGCGAGAAGGCGATGATGCCGTTTGCTTCCGGTCCCAGAAGACGGGCGGTAATGATGGACGAAAGGAACCCGGTCAGCAGCAGCAGCATGCCTGCAGCGCCGTTCATCACCGAATTCGCAATAATTCCCTTCGACATGTCAATCCCGTTCAAGCCGTCTGATGCCGGCCATGCTAATGTGAAAGTCTTTCAAAATTGGTTTGCAAAGCCGGTCGATTTTTCCAGACCGCGCTGCCTAGAACGCAAAGGATCGGGCACAGCCGATGCTTGCGACTTCGCCGGATGGGGCATCTTCCTCGCTTTTTCCCGGCAAGGGTAAAAGCTCGACACGCTTCGGCGCTCCCGGAGCGAGATGAAACCAGTCGTCGCTTGCCCTGAAGCCGTCGGCGGTCAGATGGACCGATTGCGCAAGGCAATCCGTCGTCAGATCGGCGAACCAGCGCTTGTCGTCGCGTGTGAGAGCGACGCTGATATCGACATCATGGCATGCCTTGGCGCGCCCGATCGGGAAATAGAACGCATCCGCGACAACCAGCCCGCCATCCGGCAAGCGCAGCCGCGCGACGACGACGTCATGTGATGGCGGCCCAAAGCGAAACGCGTAGGTCGTATCGAAAAACGCACCGAAAAGGTCTGTAGCCGCAAAGGTTTCGCGGCTTCTCGGCTCCAGCGTCAGTATACGTCCGCCACTGACGACGTGCTGCTTGCCGCGACGAAAGCAAACGATCTCAAGATCAAGCTTCAGGATATGATTGGTCTCGTTGATGACGTGAACGTCGAGCCCGTTGGTTCCCTCGTCCGTCAACACCACCTGCACGGGCCGGAATGCGCGTCGCATCGCGTACCAGATCGGCTTCGGCTCTCCGGTCGAATCGATCACCCCCCAGCCGGGGCCTGGAAGCAGGTCCTGAAGCGTCCAGACCAGCGCACCATTGCACCGCGAGCCGCTCCTGCGCCACTCCGCGAAAGTCTCTTCGAGCACCTCGCCGGTGACCGCTCGGGAGAGATCAAGATAGCGACCCTTGTCTTCGCGACGCAGGGCAGCCGGATCAACGTCGTAAAGTTCGCCGAGGTAGAAATCCCTGACGTCCTCGAAATCCCACGAGGCGCCGCGATCGCGGGGTACGCGCGCCTTCCAGAGGGGGCTGTGGACCGGCGGCACATCGAGATATCGCTGCAACGTCTTCTGCTGCGGGACATGCGCAAAGGCGAGGCTTTCCGCAGCAAAGCGCACATCGGCGCGACGCGCATCCGCGAACGGGCGCATGTAGGCGCCGACACCATAGTAATGCGTCACCGCCGAATTCGGTGAAAACGGCATCGCCCCACCGAAAGGTGAGTTCGGAACGTAAGGCACATCGGGCCGCAACCGCGATGCGATTGCCGGAATGACTTCCTCGGTGATCGGATTGCTCCAGAACTCGGCAGGAAGCCCGAGCATTGCCGCCTGCTGATAGATCTCGCTGCCGCCGCAAAGCACCGCTATCGACGGAGACCCTTGGACGCCGTGCAGAAATTCTTCCACCTCGGCATGCACATGAGCCATGAAAGCCTTGTCGTTCTTCGGATAGTCGAAGTTGGCAAACATGAAGTCCTGCCAGACGAGCAGGCCCAACTCGTCACACAGGGCATAGAACTCGGGCGTTTCGTACGCCATGGTCCCGCCGACCCGGATCATGTTCATCCCCGCCTCGGCGGCGAGACGAAGGAACGGTTCGTAGTCACCCCGCTCGCTCGGCAGCCGCACGATGTCGGCGGTCGTCCAGACTGCACCCCTGCAGAAAACCGGCTCTCCGTTCAGCCGCAATCCGAAACTCTTGCCGTCCTCGCCGTGGTCGACCTCGATCTGCCGAAAGCCGGTTCTTCCGGCATCGATCTCGACACCATCGACGACAATTGAAAACGCATGGAGATGCGGTTCGCCATGCGTGTGAGGCCACCAGGCCTCGACATCGGGCAACCGGAGAATAGCGGAGTAATGCTTCTCTCCCACCTTCTCGAACGGCTGCTCGCGACCGGCACATCGCAGCATCAGACTCGGATTGTCGACATCGGCATGGAGCGAAACGCTGAGCTTGCCGGTTCCATCCTCTTCAAGTGTCGCTCGCACCGAAACATTGTCGATGGAAACCACATCGCGCCGGACGAGCGTCACCGCGCGCCAGGGCCCGACAGCATGAATTTCCGGACACCATCCGGGCATCCGGCCGAGCAGCGTTGTCCGGACGTTCTTCAGACCTTGCGGCGTAATCATCTGCGGCCGCCAGCGCGCACGCGGGCCATTCTCGGACAATCGCGGTGCCAACGCGCGAAAACACATGGCCAGCTCGTCACCGCCCGAGAGCGTGACCGGGACCTCATGCATGGTAAACATGCTTTCGGAGGCAAGGATTTCCTGGCCGTTCAGAAAGACATGGCAGAGCGTCGCAAGACCCTCGAACCGAAGAATGGCATCACCAGGCGGAGCGTCGAACAGGCGGCAGACATACCAAGCATCCTGCGTGTCGAGCGGCCGCGGGTTCTCGCGGTCGAAGAGGCCAGCTCTTTCCAGGGCAGCGGCAACGGTACCAGGAACTTCGGCAGGAATGACGTCTGCGGATAGCGGCAACTCGTGCGGAGAGGCGCAAGCGCCTGGCTCCGTCAGCACCAGATTCCAGCCTTCGCTGAGCGGAGTCGTTTCCGCTCCAATACTCGCCAGTCTCCCCCGCATTGTCAGGCCCTCGGCTTCACAGACGCTCCGCAAGCGAAGCCATCATGGAATCCCATGCATCTGCGGCAGGATCAAGTACAGTTGCCAAAGGCTCGAACTTCTTGCGGGTCACAGCGCGCGCGAGCTGAAACTGGACGGACTTTGCGACCTCGGAGATCCGGCGGGCGTGATCTGCAGCCTCAGAGAACTCATCTCCTGAAAGCCAAAGCAGGTGATCCGCGGCAAGTTCGAAATTGGCGCCAAACTGCCGCAAGGTATTGAAGGCATACTTGTGGAAGAAGCCGAACGGACGCTCGGCAACTGCCTCCACCTGCTGCGGAAAGACGCTTGCAAAAGCGCGGATCGGGTTTGACGGCGGACGGCGCTTGAAATGGACGTCGAGCAGGCGTCTTGCCACGTCGAGAACATCTGCGTTCGACTTCGCTCTCTCCGGGAATTTGGCGAACTCGGTATAGGGAAGGAACGGCGGATCTGTTTCCGACAGATGAAACTGGAAAAGGCCGTCGAAATCGTCGCCCTGCAGCGCGTGATAGCCACCGTTGTGGAAATACTCAATCCACTTGCCAGTAAAATCGAGACGGTTGATCGCAACCGTCGTCTTGCCGTGCTCGGTCTTATAGGCCGTGCCCAGCGTATCCGGCATGTAGAAGGAGTCCATCTCGATCAGGCAAAGCCGGCCACGCGCGATCTGCGTCTCGACGTGCCGATGCACCTCATCGAAAATCGCGAGCTCAGTCACGCGGATATCGTAAAGCGCCTCCAGGTCTTCGAGAGGCACCTTGAAGAAAGTGAACTGGTCGCCTTCGAAATCCTGCGTCAGCGTGAAGCCAAGCATGGCCAGCGGCGAAACACCGAAGGCACTCAGCACCTCGATCCAGAGGTCGACATAGCAGTTGGTTTCAGGCCACATGCGCTCACTTGAATGCAAGGCATGTGGCTCGTAGCCCTCGGGGCGAATCCCCGGGAACACAGCCGTCATGGATACGCTCAGCCCCACAGCGCTTGGCGCACCTTCGCAGGCCACTCCTTAACGTCGAGTCCGTGGTGATGGAAAAGCGCAAGAGCGATCCGCTCGAGCCCGAAGCCGACGCATGCCGTATGCGCGACACTGCCATCTTCGAGGTTGAGACCCCACTTCGTGCCGAAGGCATCCTGATGGTAGTTGAAGCTCATGCAGGCGGTGGGCTTGCTGACCGAAGTGATCGGGATCAACAGCTCGAACTTGAGATTCTGGTCGCGCTGGTTGTTGGCAAGCATCTTGCCGGCGCGGCCGAAGAACGGATCGTTTGCGACGTCGATTGTAACATCGAGCCCCACAGCGCTCATCATTTCGACGCCACGGTCCATCCACCGCTGGCGGAAATCGGTCACATGCTGCTCGGTTCCCATGCACACGTACTCGCGCATCCGGAAGAGCTGCTGGCGCGCAGGATCCTGCGACGGCTCATGGCGGAAGCAGTAGGACTGCAGGTCGAACAAGCCACCCGAAGCCGGCAGACGGCCGCGCTTGGCAACGGTCGGATACAGCGGATAGCAGGCGGCAGGCGTCAGAACGATGTCGGTAGCCTTCTGCTCCGCCGTCCAGTCTTCACCCACTTCCATGCATTGAAGAAGATTGACGTGATCGAGCTCATTGCCGCAGAAGCTGTGGACAGTGCCCGCAAGCTGCGGAAAGCTCTTCATGTAACCGCTCTTCTCGAAGAATGCGCGGTTCATGCCGGGCGGGAAACGCATGGCTTCGGCACCATCGGCGCCACCAAACTTATCGATCAAACGTTCGAAGGCGGCGATGACGTCTTCGAACTGCCCGCTACGGCCATAGAGGCCATCGACCCCGGTATCGATGAGAAGTCCCGATTCGAAGAGCCGATCGAGAAACGTCACTTGTGCATCCATGTCATCACCCCAGTAGACTTGTGTCCTGCTTGTGGACCAGGAGCATGCTCGATGTGTTTCCGAGTATGCGGTCGTTGGAAATCATAAGTTGCGCGGAATGGGCATCGCGCAGATGACGGCCCACGCTGAAAGGCGTGCCATTCTTGTAGCCCATGATGCCGCAGATCAGCATCACGTGGTTGATGATCTCGAGAATGGTCTCAGACGACGCGATCTTGACGTTGTTCATCGTCACCGCAAAACCCATCGACGAGAGCTTGTCGCCATCGCTCTTGGCATCTTCATATGCCTTCAGCCCGGCGACCACGTTGGATCGAACCATCTGCAGAAGATTGGAAACCTCGGCAAGGCGCAGCGCACCCGGCGGCGGCGAACCTGGCGACTTGCGCGCAGCGGCACGAACGAATGCCTGCGCGCGAGCAACCGCATCAACCGCGATGCCGTACCAGACGCTGCTCCAGAGGAGATGTGAGGAGGCGAGCATCGATTGCGCCGCGATTTCCGCAAACGGCTTCGGCAAGATCTGGTCGGCCGGCGCCTCACCCTTGAAAAGGAAGCCGTCGGAACAGGTTCCGCGCATACCGAGCGTGTTCCACACATGAGTCTTTTCGAGCGTGTACTGATCGCGCAGGAAGACGGTCAGAACCTGATCCGAAGACGCGGCATCCGCATGGGCGCGAGACGTGATCATGATCGCGTCGGCATGTGAGCCGTAGGAAATGACTGTTGCATCCTTCTCGAGACGGCAGGTCTTACCCTCGATAGAAATGGCGCAAATACTGTTTCGAAGATTGCCGCCGATACCACCTTCAGTGGTCGCGGATGCGACGAGCATCTGCTCGGCGGCCACACGGCGCATGAAGGAACGGTGCCATTCACTGCTGTCGCCGTGCTCGACAAGGCTGCAGAGCTTGATGTGGTGCATCGCGAACACCATCGCCGCGGCCGAACAGGCCTGACCCAGCATCGAGCAGAGCTCGGCGATCTGTGCGATGGTTGCGCCTTCCCCACCGAACTGGCTGGGGATCTGGATGCCGAGCAGCCGTTCGGCCTTCATTGCCTCAACAGCTTCGCTCGGGAACCTGGCTTCAAAATCAACGGAGTCCGCGTGCTTGGCAGCGATTGCCGCAACCCGGGAAACCCTGACACTCAGATCTTCTTCCGTGATTTTGACCGGCATGTTCATTTAAGCAACTTTCCGGCTGTCTTTGATGACTTCGATCGTCTTGGCAATCGCCGAAATGCTGGCGAAAGACTTTCGGTTCAAAAGGTTATCCGGGAATTCGATGTCGAACGCTTCCTCGATGCCGAGCATCAGCTGTACGGAAGCAAAGGAAGTAAGACCCGCTGCGTAGAGATCCGCTTCATCGGCCACTTGGTCAACGGCGACAGGAAGCTTACCGAACTTGACCAGAAGTTCGCGGATTGTCGTATTCATTCGTAATATCTCCAAGATCATCATATCCCGAGGGGGCAACTAACGCCTCAATAACACTAGCTCTATTCGCGAAAAGCCAAGATTCCCCTAAATGACGTAGTTAAAGGAAAATAACCCCGGTCATTAAAAACCAAGAAGCAGGCGTAAGCGCGCCAGAAAATTGAAATATACCAAAAACTTAACTTGGAGGTCGCAACAGCGGCGACGCCGGATGCGCGCGACAAATCGTCCTGATTCAGTACGTCTTTCGCGTGGCTGAACTATCAGGTAGGCGGATAGGTATGCTCACGCCCCTGGAAGTCGGACACGATATAGCATCCATCCTCCATATGCCGGATAGGTTGTGCTCCGATGGCTGCTTTCCCATAACCGCCGGGAATATCGAGAATATAGGTCGGCTGGCAGAGTCCGGAGATCCGACCTCTCAATGCGGCGACGATCTTCTGCCCTTCCTCGATCGTCAGGCGGAAGTGACTGGTGCCCGGCGCAAGGTCGGGATGGTGGAGATAGTATGGCTTCACGCGCGTCTCGACAAAGGCTCTCATCAACGACGCGAGCACCGCCGGATCGTCGTTGACGCCCTTCAGCAGCACGGACTGGCTAACCATGGCGATACCCGCGTCGACAAGGCGACCGCACGCGGCTCGCGCCTCGTCTGTCATTTCGCGCGGATGATTGGCATGCAGAGCGACATAAACCGTCTTGCCGCTGCGTTTCAGTGCGTCGATCAGTGCCGCGTCGATCTTTTGCGGATCGACGACTGGGACACGCGTGTGAAACCTGATGATCTTGACGTGACTGATGGATGCGAGCTCACCCATGATATCAGCCAGGCGACGAGGCGACAGCACCAACGGATCGCCGCCAGTCAGAATGACCTCCCATATCTCGTCATGTGACCGGATGTAGTCGAACGCAGCCGTCATCGCCGCCGCGTCGAGCGTCCCAAGCCCTTGAGGACCGACCATTTCCCGCCGGAAGCAGAAGCGGCAGTAAACCGGGCAAACGTGCACGGCCTTGAGAAGCACGCGGTCCGGGTATCGATGCACGATCCCTTCGACCGGGCTATGGGCATGATCTCCGATCGGATCCGCTCGCTCTTCGGGCGTAACGTGAAGTTCCGCGGTATCAGGCACGAACTGAAGCGCGATGGGATCGACTGGATCGGTCGGATCGATCAGCCCCGCAATGGTAGGCGTGACCGCAATCGCGTAGCGCGCCGAAACCTTCTCAAGCTCGGCCTTGTCCCGCCCCTGAAGCAGACCGGCTTCGGAAAGGTCGCTGAGAGACTTGAACGGCCTCACGACATTCATTGCCCATACTCCGCGACAGGCGCCCACAGCACTTGGTCGATCCGCGACGCACCGGTAGCGAGCATCGCCAGGCGATCGAAACCGAGCGCAATACCGCTCGCATCAGGCATGATCGCTAGCGCATCCAGAAAATCGTCGTCGATTGGATAGGTTTCGCCGTAGATCCGCGACTTTTCCGCCATTTCTATCTCGAAGCGCCGGCGCTGTTCCACAGCGTTGGTCAGTTCCCCGAAGCCGTTAGCGAGCTCGACGCCGCAAATATAAGCCTCGAACCGCTCGGCGACGCGCGGATCACGCGCGGAAGGCCTCGCAAGCGCCGCTTCCGAAACGGGATACTCGTCGAGGATCGTCATTTGCCCGACGCCAAGATGCGGCTCCACGCGTTCGACCAAAACGCGGCTGAAGACATCAGCCCAGCCGTCGTCATCGGCAACGCGAATCCCATTGCTCCTTGCGTCGGATGCCAGACGCTCGACATCGGTCGAACCATCAGACGAAATCGATGCCAGCAGGTCGATGCCGGCAAAACGGTCGAATGCCGCGGCAACGCTGAGCCTCTCTGCTTCGGCAAAGGGATCACACTCCTTGCCGCGATAGACGAACTTCGGATTCTTCGTCGTTTCCGCCGCAAGAGCGACAAGGCTGGAGCAATCGCGCATCAAGCTCTCATAGCTCTCGCCCGTTCGATACCACTCGAGCATCGTGAATTCGGGGTGATGAAGCGGCCCGCGCTCACGGTTGCGGTATACATGCGCAAAACACGCAATCCGCTGCTCGCCGGCGGCCAGCAGCTTCTTGCATGCGAACTCGGGCGAAGTGTGAAGATAGAGAGGCATGGCCTGCCCGTCGGTCGTCAGCGCTTCGGTGGCAAAAGCATGGAGATGCGCTTCATTTCCGGGAGAAACCTGCAGCGCCGCCGTGTCGACCTCGACGAAGTCCTCGCTCAGGAAATAACCACGCACAGCCAGCTGGACAGCGTTCCGGCCCATCAGGAACGGACGACGGTCCGCATGAACGCTGGGCGTCCACCAGGGGGAGATATTGGTGATCGAAGCTTTCATTCGAACAAGTCCTGACCGATCAGCCAATCCAGGGCTGGCAATTTGCCGGATTTTAGGTTAGTTGCGCCCCAAAGAATACCTGATTGCGTCTCCGGGGCCATTTCGACAGTCCTCTACGACGCCAAAAGCCGAGTTACAAGGAACTCTTATGGTCAAGATCATCGCCTCTTCTGTTCGCAAGGGCAACGTCCTCGATGTTGACGGCAAGCTTTACGTCGTTCTGACGGCCAACAACTTCCACCCGGGCAAGGGCACGCCGGTCACCCAGGTCGACATGCGCCGCATCGTCGATGGCGTGAAGGTGTCCGAGCGCTGGCGCACGACCGAGCAGGTCGAGCGCGCCTTCGTGGAAGACGTCAACCACCAGTTCCTCTATGAGGACGGCGAAGGCTTCCACTTCATGAACCCGGAAAGCTACGACCAAGTCGTCGTCGACGTCGAAACCATGGGTGACCAGAAGGCCTACCTGCAGGAAGGCATGGTTTGCATCCTGTCGATGCACGAAGGTGTAGCGCTTGCCCTGCAGCTGCCGCGCCACGTGACGCTCGAGATCACCGAGACCGAGCCGGTCGTCAAGGGCCAGACGGCATCGTCTTCCTACAAGCCGGCCATGCTGTCGAACGGCGTACGCACCTCGGTCCCGCCGCACATCGATGCCGGCACCCGCGTCGTAATCGCGACGGAAGACAATTCCTACGTCGAACGCGCAAAGAACTAATCAGCAGAAAGACAAGTCGCGTCTCGACGGATGCAACCTGTCACTCCTGAACGGTACCGAATTCGAACGCCGCTCGTGCCTAGATATCGTAGGTGTGGGCGGCGTTTATCGTTGAGATGAAGCGCTTGGTGCGCTCGCGCTCCGGCGCGGTGAAGATGTTGCGTGCGCTGCCTGTCTCGACGACGCTGCCGGCTTCGAGGAAAACCACGTCATTGGCGATCTTCGATGCAAGGCGCAGGTCGTGCGTTGCCATCACCATGGTCGTACCCTCGCGGGCGAGGCGGCCGAGGACGTCGACAACTTCAGCCGAGAGTTCGGGGTCGAGCGCCGACGTCGGCTCGTCGCAGAGAAGAACACGCGGCGATGGAGCAAGCGCACGGGCGATCGCCACGCGCTGCTGCTGACCACCCGACAGTGTCGAAGGCCAGGCGTCGGCCTTGTGCGCCATGCCGACCTTCGTCAACAATTCCATCGCCCGTTCGCGGGCCCTGTCCTTCGGCCACTTCAGAACAGTGATCAGGCCCTCCATCACATTCTCGATAGCGGTCTGGTGCGGAAACAGCTGAAAGTTCTGGAACACCATGCCGGTCTGCCGACGGATCTTCTGGATCGCTTGCCAGCCGTTCTTCTGGCCCGGCGCAAAGCTCAGGGTCTCATCGCCGAGGCGGATCGTGCCTGCGGTCGGAATCTCCAGCAGATTGATACAACGGAGCAACGTGCTCTTGCCGCCGCCGGAGGGGCCGACCAGCGCCGTGACATTGCCCTCAGGAATACGAATGCTGATATCCTTCAGGATAACGGCATCGCCGAAGCGCTTTTCGATGTGAGAAAGCTCGATCATGCGTTTGCCTCCAGCATGCCGCCATAGCGCGCGAACCGACGCTCGAGGCGGACCTGCAGCGCGGACAGAACCGAGCTCAGGGCAAGGTATATGAAAGCTGCCTCGATATAGAGAATAAGCGGCTCGTAAGTGGTTGCAACGATCCGCTGCGCTGCCTGGAACAGTTCGGGCACCGTAATGGCGGCTGCAAGCGACGTGTCCTTTACGAGCGAGATGAAGGTATTGGAAAGCGGAGGCACGGCGACGCGCCCGGCCTGCGGCAGGATCGTGCGGGTCATTGCCTGACGCCAGCTCATGCCGATCGAATAGGCTGCTTCCCATTGCCCCTTGGGCACCGAGGAAATGACGGCCCGGATGATCTCGGAGCTGTAGGCGCCAATATTGAGGGTGAAGCCGATCAGGGCCGCCGGGAAGGCATCGAGCAGGATGCCGACGCTTGGCAAGCCGTAGAAGATCACGAACAGCTGTACGAGAAGCGGCGTGCCTCTGATGACCCAGACATAGAAGCGGGCGATGGCAGCGAGAGGTGCTGCGCCGAAGAGCCTCGCGATCGCCGTGATCAGGCCAAGGATCAGACCGAACGTAAAGGACAGGAGCGTCAGCGGGATCGTGAAGATCAGGCCGGCCCAGAGGAGCGGGCCAAGCGACTCCGCCATCAGTTGAAGCCAGTGAGGCAAAGGTCAATCCTCAAACAAGATGCGTCCAGCGAGGTTTCGCTGGACGCTTTTCACGCACATATAAAGGATGTGGCGGCGGCAGCAAGACTGCCTGTCGCAGCGACTTACTTCGAGACGTCCTGGCCGAAGTACTTGTCGGAGATCTTCTTGTAGGTGCCATCGGCCTTGATGTCGGCCAGTGCCTTGTTGATGGCGTCAAGCAGTTCCGGCTCGCCCTTGCGGATGATGATGCCGGAGTAGTCGGCATTTTCCTGCTGGGCGGCGATCTTTACCGGAGCATCGGGCTTGTGTTTCTTGAAGTCGAGGAAGGACAGGCTGTCATTGATGGTGGCGTCTGCGCGCTTGGTCAGAACCAGCTGGATCGACTGGTCAAAACCGTCGGTCCCCACCAGTTCGGCTCCGGACTGTTCGGCAAGCTTGCCGAAGTTGCTGGTCAGCGACTGTGCCGACTTCTTGCCCTTCAGATCAGCAAAGCCCTTGATGCTGTCGTCGCCATCGCGAACGATGAGCACAGCCTTAGAGGCAATGTAGGGCTCGGAGAAATCGTACTTCTGCTTGCGCGCGTCGGTGATGCCGACCTGATTGATCACGGTGTCGTAACGCTTGGCATCGAGGCCGGCGATCAGACCGTCCCATTTGCCTTCAACGAACTCAGCCTTGACGCCGAGCTTCGCAGCAACCGCTTCGCCGATCTCGACGTCGAAGCCGACAAGCTTGCCGCTGTCGTCATGATAGGTGAATGGGGCATAGGTGCCCTCGGTGCCGATCTTGAACACACCGGCAGATTTAACGGCGTCGAGGTTTTCGCCGGCAACGGCGGGAAGGAGCGCAGCGGCCTGAATCAGGGCTGCAGCGGCGATGGTTTTCAGGAGGTTCATTTTTCTATCCAGTTCACAAGGTGTGTTCGATGCGTTGAAAATTGCAGAAAATAGGGCGCTGCGATGCGCAGAAAACTGCGAAGAAAATCGGCATCTGCGAAAAATTTTCTCATTTATCGCGTGTTTTGTACCGAGTGTTTCATTTTGTGAATTGCCAAAACACCGAACCGCTGGCAATGCATGTTTATGCACGTTTGTACGTGTTGCTGTCTGATCTCGGTTTTTAGGGCAAATCGGCATGAGCGGAAATGAGCTGCTGCTGGCAGAACGACAAAGCGCGATTGCGCGAAAGTTGCAGTCGGAAGGCCGAGTTATCGCCGCCGAACTTGCGGCGGAGTTTGGCGTTTCGGAAGATACGGTTCGACGCGATCTTCGCGAGATGGCGGCGGCCGGCCTCTGCGAACGGGTCTATGGCGGCGCGCTGCCGTTAGCGCCGGCCGGCGGAACGCTCAGCCACCGCGCCACTCAGGCGCCGGATCGAAAACACTCGCTTGCGCTCGCCGCCGTTTCCGAGATTGTGCCGGGTTCGACGGTCTTTTTCGATGCAGGCAGCACCAATCTCGCAATTGCATCGGCGCTTCCGATCGACATGGCGCTGACAGCTGCAACGAATGCGCCGGCGATTGCCTCGGCCTTGCTTGAGAAGCCGGGCCTGAATGTCGTTTTGATCGGCGGCCTGCTGGACAGGCAGGTGGGAGGCTCGCTGGGTGCCAAGGCCATGCGCGACATGGAGGCCTTGTCGCCCGACCTCTGCATCCTCGGCGCCTGCGGCATCGATCTAACATCGGGAGTCACCACCTTCGGCTTCGAAGATGCGGAATTCAAGCGTTTTGCGGCATCGCGCAGCAGGCGCGTGCTGGTCGCGGCAACCTCCGAGAAATTCGGCACGGCGGCCCCTCATGCCGTGCTCCCGGTTTCTCATTGCGAATGCCTGGTCGTCGAGCGCGACGCCGATCCGGATATGCTCGTCCAATACCGCGATCGCGGGTGCAGAACAGTCGTGGCTCTTTAGGCCACGCGCATACGTCAATCCGGTATCGGCCAGGGAGGCACGGTGCCGCCGGAAAATGGAAGAAATAATGGATAGTCATGTCAATTTGGCGCCGCAGGCAAAAAGCGGCTACATCACGAAGAACAGGGTCGCTGTGTCGCTGCTGTTCTTGATCAACGGCTTCACTGTCGGTTCCTGGGCGCCGAAGATTCCTGAGTTCGCCGAGCGGCTTGATCTCAGCAAGTTCCAGCTCGGGCTGATGATCCTGGTGCTCGGGATCGGTTCGCTGACGCTGATGCCGCTTGCTGGCGCGCAGATTGCCCGGCACGGGTCGCGCCTCGTTGTGCTCGTCATGGCGGTTTGCTTGTTGCCTTGTCTGCTGGCCCTGACGCTGGCACCCAACATCGTGACCGCGGCAATCGCGATCTTCCTGTTCGGCGGGTTCATGGGCGCCATGGATGTAGCCATGAATGCGAATGCCGTCGCCGTCGAGCAATCGATGCGGCGGGCAATCATGTCGTCCTGCCATGCCTTCTGGAGCCTCGGCGGCTTGATCGGCGCCGGCCTCGGCGGCCTCCTGATCGCCCATTTCGGCGTGTTCGCGCATGCCGTGGTCGCCACCGCTCTCGCCGCCATCACGCTTGCCGTTGCCTGGAATATCGTCCTTGCCGACCAGCCGCATCCCGACACCAAGAAGGAAAAGACCCGGCTGCCGATGGTTCCGCTGCCCTGGCTGCTCGGTCTCGTCGCCCTGTTCTCGATGATGCCGGAAGGTGCGGTCCTCGATTGGGGTGCGCTCTACCTGCGCGAGGAACTCGGCGCTTCGATTGCGCTCTCCGGCTTCGGCTTTGCGGCCTTCTCGCTGACGATGGCGGCGATGCGCTTTGCCGGCGACCTCGTTCGTGATCGCCTGGGCGGCGTCAAGACGCTCAGGATCTGCACCTTGTTCGCCATCGCGGGCATGCTGCTTGCTGGCTTCGCCCCGAATGCGGAGATCGCTATCCTCGGCTTCGCCTTCTGCGGCATCGGTATCTCCAACATGGTGCCGATCGCGTTCTCGGCTGCCGGCAATATTCCGCATCTGAAGGCGGGTATCGGTATCTCCGTCGTAACCACCATGGGCTATTCCGGGATGCTGGTGGCACCGTCGGCCATCGGCTTCGTGGCGGAGCATATCGGCTTCTCCGTCGTGTTCATGGCGCTGCCGGTGCTTCTCCTCGTCGTGTTGGCGCTTTCCAATCTGGCACGTTACGCCGACGGTATTTCCGGTGGCGGTCACTGAGGCGACGTCAAACAAAGTGATGGATGCCGCGGGTTGACAAGCGGGCGGTCATGATCCACCTGAAAGGCACGAAATTTAAGGGTTCAAGAGCTCTATCCATGTCTTCAGCTACGGATTTTGATCCGAAACCGCGCCGCGCATCCGTCGCAGTCGATGTCGGCGGCGTCATCGTCGGAGGCGGCGCGCCCGTCGTCGTCCAGTCGATGACCAATACCGACACGGCCGATATCGACGCAACCGTCGCCCAGGTGGCCGCACTCTACAAGGCGGGTTCCGAACTCGTGCGTATCACCGTCGATCGCGACGAGAGTGCCGCCGCCGTGCCGCGCATCCGCGACCGGCTGCTGCGTCTCGGCATGGATGTGCCGCTGGTCGGCGACTTCCATTATATCGGCCACAAGCTGCTTGCCGATCATCCCGATTGCGCCGAGGCGCTGGCGAAGTACCGGATCAATCCCGGGAATGTCGGCTTCAAGGACAAGAAGGACAAGCAGTTCGGCGACATCATCGAGATGGCGATCCGCTACGACAAGCCGGTGCGTATCGGCGTCAACTGGGGCTCGCTCGATCAGGAACTGCTGACCGCGCTGATGGACCAGAACTCGGCGGCCGGTTCGCCGCTTTCGGCGCGCCAGGTGACGCGCGAGGCGATCGTGCAGTCGGCACTGATTTCGGCGAACCTCGCCGAAGAGATCGGCCTGCCGCGCAACCGCATCATCCTGTCCGCCAAGGTCAGCCAGGTGCAGGATCTGATCGCCGTCTATTCCATGCTGTCGGAGCGCTCCGACCACGCGCTGCATCTCGGCCTCACTGAAGCAGGCATGGGTAGCAAGGGCATCGTCGCCTCCTCGGCCGCCATGGGCTATGTGCTCCAGCACGGGATTGGCGATACGATCCGCGTGTCGCTGACGCCGGAGCCGAATGGCGACCGCACCCGCGAAGTGCAGGTGGCGCAGGAAATCCTGCAGGTCATGGGTTTCCGCCAGTTCATTCCTGTTGTCGCGGCTTGTCCCGGCTGTGGCCGCACGACGTCGACGGTCTTCCAGGAACTGGCGCAAAACATCCAGAACGACCTGCGCAAGAATATGCCCGTGTGGCGCGACAAGTATCCGGGCGTCGAAGCACTCAACGTCGCCGTCATGGGCTGCATCGTCAACGGCCCGGGCGAAAGCAAGCATGCCGATATCGGCATCTCGCTGCCGGGAACCGGCGAAAGCCCGGCGGCACCCGTCTATATCGATGGACAGAAGGCGATGACGCTGCGCGGCCCGAATATTGCCGGTGATTTCGAGGCACTGGTCGCCGATTATATCGAAAAGCGCTTCGGGCAAAACAGGACGGCGGCGGAGTAATCCGCGCCGTCGCTTCCTCATCCAAGATTAGATGCGGCTGGTGAGCAGCTTCAGTCCTGCGAAACAGTAGAAGGCAGCCATGGCGCCTTCGATCCAGCGGCGCAGGCTGGCATAGATCTTCAGCGCCTGCGGTGTTGAGAAGAGCACAGCGTAGCCCATGAAGACGATGAAGCCCGTCGTCAGGCAGATACCGACGATCAGACCGGCAACCGATGCCGGCGCGCCCTGCGGCATGCCCAGCGCGATGATTGCCAGCCATGCGAAGATCGCCTTCGGATTGGTGACGTGAATGCCGTAGCCGCGCAGGAGCAACGCACGCGTCGACATGTTCTTCGGCGTTGTGGCCTGCTGGATGTCGTGGTTGGCGCGCACGGCCTTGAAGGCCTTGTAGGCAAGATAGAGCAGATAGAGGCCACCGAACATCTTCAGGATCTCAAGGGCGACCGCGTAGGTGTTGAGGATCGTGGCAAGCCCGAGGGCTGCCGCGCAGGCCCAGGTGAAGGAGCCGGCGAAAATCCCGAGCGAGATCGTCATGCCGGCCTTGCGGCCGTGCACCATGGATGTAGAGACGATCGCCATGATGGCCGGGCCGGGGCTGATGACCGCGACGATATAGGCAATGTAGGCAGGCAGGATCTGCGGAAGGTAGCTCAGGGTCTCGTGCATGGATGCCTCGTGTTTGCCGGCACGCGCCAGCGTCTTGGCTACCGAGCTTATGCGACGCATTTCCTTTGAAGCAAGGCACGCAGAGGCAAGCCCGGAAGAAATCTTGTCACGGTCACATTTCAGCTTTTGCGATTGGCCACGAACCGCGCGGCATCGGCAAGCACCTTGCCTCGCTCCCCGTAGGGAGCCAGGAGCTCCTCGGCTTCACAAACGAGCCGGTTGAGGGTCGCCTCGACCCAAGCAAGCCCACGCAGCCCAACCAGCGTGCCCTTGCCGCGGCTCGCGTCCTTGCCCGTGGCTTTACCCATCGTCGCTGCGTCCGCCGTCAGATCGAGAACGTCGTCGGCGAGCTGGAAGGCAAGACCGATCTTCTCGCCGAAAAGCCGCAGCCGCGCCCGATCGTTAGCCGGCGTACCCGCGATAATTGCGCCCGCTTCACAGGCAAAACGGATGAGAGCACCTGTCTTCATGGCCTGGAGGGTGACGATCCCCTGCTCGTCGGGGCTCTGCTTTTCTGCCGCAAGGTCGAGAGCCTGACCACCCGCCATTCCACCCACACCCGCAGCGCGAGAGAGAGCGAGCACCAGAGCGACCTTACTCGATTCCGCAAGGGCGCCTTGCGTCGAGGCAATGATGTCGAAGGCGTAGGTCAGTAGGCTGTCGCCGGCGAGGATTGCGGTCGCTTCGTCAAAGGCGATATGCGCGGTCGGCTTGCCACGACGCAGATCGTCGTCATCCATCGCCGGAAGATCGTCATGCACCAGCGAATAACAGTGCACACATTCGAGTGCCGCGCCGACCCTCAGGGCCGCTTCGCGATCTCCACCGAACAATGCCGTCGCCTCGACGACGAGAAACGGCCGCAGGCGCTTTCCGCCATTGAGCACGGCATAGTGCATGGCAGCACGCAAACGTTCCGGTCGGGTGATCTCGTCGCTCAGCACCTCTGATGACAGCAGCTTGTCGAGCAGCGCCTCGATCGCGGTCGCGTTGGAGGACAATCGGTTTTCAAAAGTGTCGATGTTTGCGCTCATGCCGGGCTGTTTGGCATGAGCGGGCTTCGGCTTGCAACGGAATTGTCGATCACTTGTCCAAGATTTCCTTTGTCTCTGGCAATGCCTGTTTGCAGGCGGTATGGAGAGACAGGGAACAAGACTGGGTCGGGGAATTGGATATCACGCCGGAGACAGAGGACAGCAGCGCCGTGCCGTTCCACAGGCGCATCCTTCTGTGGCTGAGAGGTCGCCCGGTCATGATGCGTATCGTCCTTGCCTTGGCTGCACTCGCCGTCCTTCCCTACGTGCTTATCGTTCTTTATCTCCTCCCCTTCATTCACCCCGTTTCGACGTTGATGCTCCGTGATCTCGTCCTGTTGCGGGGTTACGATCGCCAATGGGTATCGATCGACAACATATCGCCAGTACTGGTGCAGTCGGTCATGATGTCGGAAGATGGCCAGTACTGCTTTCATGGCGGCGTGGACTGGGCGGAAATGCGCATGCTGGTCGCCGATACTCTCGCCGGCCATTCGACCCGTGGCGGCAGCACCATACCGATGCAGACGGCGAAGAATCTCTTTCTCTGGAACAGCCGGTCTTTCGTCCGAAAGGCGCTTGAATTGCCGCTGGCCGTCACGGCGGACTTCATCTGGTCGAAGCGCCGCCTGATGGAAATCTACCTGAACATTGCCGAATGGGGACCGGGAATCTACGGGATCGAGGCAGCCGCGCGCCATCACTTCAAGGTGCCTGCTTCGAAGTTGAGCAGCCGCCAGGCTGCCCTGCTCGCGGTCTCACTCCCCAATCCGATCGATCGCAATGCCGGCAAGCCCGGCCGCGGACTGCGCAGGCTGGCCGCCGTCATCGAGAGGCGTGCCCGGAGCTCCGGCGAATATATCAGGTGCATCTACGACTGAGCAGAGCTTATCCCTCGGCTGTGTCATCCGACAGTCGTGATCCGGACGTATGGACGTGCCTCCCGTCGAAACCCCGGATAATCCACCCATGCCCTCCCCCTTTTCGCCTTCTCTGCTCCGCTATTCCAGCACGCACAATCCCGCTCCGATCCCACATCTCGGCACGCGTTATAACGACGCCGGCGAATTTCTTCCCGAACCCGGCAACACGGTCGTCTGCCATCTGGTGGACGGTTCGCGCTCGCAAAGCGCAATCCTACGTGCTCGCCAGAAATTCCTGATGATGAAGGAAGCGTCCCAGTTTGCGTTCACGCCGGTTTCGAGCCTCCATATGACGCTGTTTCAGGGGATCATCGAATACCGCCGGCGACTGCCGTTTTGGCCGCAAGACGTCTCCCTCGATACCGACATCAACCGGATGAGCGAGATCTACCTGTCCCGCCTGCAGTCCTTCCGCGCTCTCGATCCTTTTCTCGTCGAGGTGACCGAGGTCACGCCAGTCGGACTGACCGTGGCTGGCGCATCGGTCGAGGACCGCAAGGCGCTTGCGGCGTGGCGGAACGCCTTTGCCGAGGTGTTCGGATACAGGCATCCGGATCACGATTCCTATGCGTTCCACATTACTTTCTGCTATCCGATAAGAAGGCTCGATGATCAGGCCCTTCCTGGATGGCAGGCAATGCTGGACGAGTCGCTTGAGGAATTGCGCGAAAGCGCTCCGGTATTGGAATTGAGGCCGCCCGCGTTCTGCACTTTCGAGGACATGAACCATTTCGAAGAACGGCTGATATTCGATACCGATAACTGATCGAAGGAACGGATTTGGACAAGCTTACACTCTACATCGGCAACAAGAACTATTCGTCCTGGTCGTTCCGGGCCTGGATTGCGATGACCGCGGGCGGCATTCCGTTCGAGGAAGTGGTTGTTCCATTCGATTTCGCAACCGGAAATCAGCACTTCAGGGAGTTCTCGCCGAATGGGCAGGTGCCGGTCCTGGTGCATGGAGAGCTTCGCGTCTGGCAATCTCTCGCCATCATCGAATATGTCGCCGAGCTTTTCCCCGAGGCCGGAATCTGGCCCAAGGAGCGGGACAAGCGCGCGGTGGCGCGGGCGGCCTCCATGGAGATGCTGTCCAGCTTCCATCATCTTCGCAACGCCTGCCCGATGAACATCAGGCGTCCCAAGGGCAAGATAGCCTTGGCCGATGGCGTGATGGCGGATGTCGCACGCATTGAGGCGATCTGGCGTGACCTCCGCGCTCGCTCGGGTGGACCATTCCTGCTCGGAGCTTTTTCGGGAATTGATGCGATGTTTGCGCCGGTCGTCAATCGGTTCGATACTTACGACCTCGTCACTGCCAGCGACACACTGAGCTACATCGCGGAAGTGAAGGCTCATCCTGCCTGGCGAGCCTGGGAAGAGGCTGCCCGCGCCGAGCCCTGGATCGTTCAGGAAGACGAGGTCTGAAGAAGAATCTGGGGAATCTCAAAAAATAAGCTTGGGACTGGTCAAGTCCCTACAAGGCATGTATAAGCGCGCAAAATTTCCGAAATCGCGATACGTCGTTTCGGCCGCCAGTCTGGCCGTTGGATGTGTTTGCCCGTGAAGTGGAGTAATTAAAATGGCTGTACCGAAGAGAAAAACAAGCCCGTCCAAGCGCGGTATGCGCCGCTCTGCTGACGCGCTGAAGGCACCGACCTACGTTGAAGACAAGAACTCCGGCGAACTGCGTCGCCCGCACCATATCGATCTTAAGACCGGTATGTATCGCGGCCGTCAGGTTCTGACGCCGAAGGAAAGCGCATAATATCTGTTTGCGCATATGCGCAAATGATGATCGCAGGGCCGGCCACGAGCCGGCCTTTTGCGTTTCAGCGGCAATGTATTGTTTTCATGTCTTGAAGTGACGTGAAGATTTGCGGCACTATTCTTCCGTCGAGGGAGATTCCGCTAAATGTTCAACGCCTTTCCGCTGATGATCATTCCTTTCGTTCTCTACAATCTTGCAATGTTGGGCCTGATGGGCAGCGGCGGACTTCCGGCGCTGAAGAATGACGTGGTCGTGCTGTCGATGATATCAGGTGCGATCTGGAGCATGTCGCTCGGCGACCTGTTCATCGTCTTGGCGCTTTGCGTTCTGTTCTTCGAGATATTGAAGGCAACGCGAAATGGCGGCGGAAGCCTCGCCAATCATATGCTCTCGATGCTCGTGTTCATCGCGTTCCTGGTCGAGTTTCTGCTCGTTCAGGACGCAGCAACGCAAGTATTCTTCATTCTGATGACGATTACTCTGATCGACGTGATCGGCGGCTTCGCCGTGTCGGTCCGCAGCGCGGGCCGTGACGTCTCGATCGGACTTTGAAAGACCGCTCTTGCCGGATCAGCGGGAGAAGCGCGGATCCGGCAGTTCAGTCCGTAGATTTCAGAGGCTGTCGAGCTTGTTTTGAAGCGCGCGCAATTGCTGCTTCAACTCGTCGATATCCTTTGCCTCGGCCTTGCGCGTCGTCTCCTTTGCGGGCGGCGTCATGAAAGGCGAGAACATCTGCATTGCCTGCTGGAACATCTCGGTGTTCCGGCGCACCTGGTCTTCGACCATCTGCATCGGCAACTGCAGGTTCTTCCCCATCGGCGTTTCGCCGAAGGCACGCGTGACCTGCTCGCGCATCTGCGACTGTTGTTCCGTGAACGCTTTCATCGAATGCTCGAGGAAGCTCGGAACGACCATCTGCATCTGGTCGCCGTAATAGGTGATCAGCTGACGCAGAAATGAAATCGGCAGCAGCGTGTTCCCAGTCTTTGATTCCTGTTCGAAGATGATCTGTGTCAGCACCGAGTGGGTGATGTCATCCCCGCTCTTGGCGTCCTGGACCGTAAAATCCTCCCCCTTCTTCACCATCTCCGCCAAGTCTTCCAGCGTAACGTATGTGCTGGTTCCTGTGTTATAAAGGCGGCGATTGGCGTATTTCTTGATTACGATCTGACCCTCATTCTTCGCCATATCAGTCTCCCGAAGCCC
The DNA here is from genome assembly GCF_009498215.1 of Rhizobium grahamii. Taxonomy (NCBI): domain Bacteria; kingdom Pseudomonadati; phylum Pseudomonadota; class Alphaproteobacteria; order Hyphomicrobiales; family Rhizobiaceae; genus Rhizobium; species Rhizobium grahamii. Next base: position 3,247,783 of record NZ_CP043498.1, read on the forward strand.
GTCTGATTGTTATGGAAGCTCCTCCAATCGGGAGTGTAGACGGAAAAGAAGGCCGGTGACAATCTCTTTGTGCGATGCGGCAACCCCTTTTGCGGTAGGCATAATTTGTCCGTATGTAAGCATTTTCGAAAATTCTTATGACGGCTAATGTCGTTTGACTCGGCGCCGAAGCTTTGTCAGTTTCACCTCATATGTGTCGGTGCAAAGAGGAGACTGCCCGTGTCCAATCCTTCTATCGTCATCGCTAGCGCCGCGCGTACGGCGGTTGGTTCTTTCAACGGCGCGTTCGCAACCGTACCGGCTCATGAGCTGGGCGCGGTCGCCGTTAAAAGTGTACTGGAACGCGCCGGCGTCGATGCCGCCGAGGTCGACGAAGTTATTCTAGGCCAGGTGTTGCCGGCCGGCGAAGGGCAGAATCCGGCACGCCAGGCCGCGATGAAGGCCGGCGTTCCGAAGGAAGCAACGGCGTGGGGCGTCAACCAGCTTTGCGGTTCCGGACTGCGCGCCGTGGCGCTCGGAATGCAGCAGATCGCCCTCGGTGACGCTAAGATCATCGTGGCTGGCGGCCAGGAGTCGATGTCGATGGCGCCGCACGCCGCGCACCTGCGCAGCGGCGTCAAGATGGGCGACATGAAGATGATCGACACCATGATCAAGGATGGCCTGACCGACGCGTTCTACGGCTACCACATGGGGGTGACGGCGGAGAACGTTGCCCGGCAGTGGCAACTCTCCCGTAGCGAGCAGGACGAATTCGCCGTAGCCTCTCAGAACAAGGCGGAAGCGGCCCAGAAAGCCGGCCGTTTCGCGGATGAGATCGTGCCCTACGTCATCCAGACCCGTAAGGGAGATGTGACCGTCGATGCCGACGAATACATCCGCCACGGCGCAACGATTGACGCGATGACAAAACTCCGTCCGGCCTTCGACAAGGAAGGCACCGTCACCGCGGGCAACGCTTCCGGTCTCAATGACGGAGCCGCTGCGGCATTGCTCATGACGGAAGCCGAGGCATCCCGGCGCGGTATTCAGCCACTTGCCCGCATCGTTTCGTGGGCGACCGCCGGCGTTGATCCGCAGGTGATGGGAACGGGGCCAATCCCGGCTTCGCGCAAGGCTCTCGAAAAGGCCGGCTGGTCCGTCTCCGATCTCGATCTCATCGAGGCCAACGAAGCGTTCGCCGCACAGGCCTGCGCGGTCAACAAGGATCTCGGCTGGGATCCTGCGATCGTCAACGTCAACGGCGGCGCGATCGCTATTGGCCATCCGATCGGTGCCTCCGGCGCACGCGTCCTCAACACGTTGCTGTTCGAGATGAAGAGACGCGGTGCAAAGAAAGGTCTGGCAACACTTTGCATCGGCGGCGGCATGGGTGTCGCCATGTGCTTCGAGGCACTGTGAACCGCCTATCGATGCGTGAACTATCAAGCTCCGCAGTATAGCGGAGCCTTACACAGGGGAGCGAAACATGAGCAGAGTAGCGGTCGTTACCGGCGGCACCCGAGGCATTGGTGCTGCGATTTCTCTCGCGCTGAAAAACGCTGGCTATAAAGTCGCCGCCAATTATGCGGGCAACGACGAGAAGGCCAAGGCATTCCACGATGCGACCGGCATTCCGGTCTTCAAGTGGGATGTGTCTGACTATGCCGCTTGCGGCGAAGGCCTTACCGAGGTCGAAGCGCAGGTCGGACCTGTCGAAGTTCTTATCAACAACGCCGGGATTACAAGGGACGCCATGTTCCACAAGATGACGCCGCAGCAGTGGCATGAGGTCGTCAACACCAACCTGACCGGCCTGTTCAACATGACCCATCAGGTTTGGGGCGGCATGCGTGAACGGAGCTTTGGCCGCATCGTCAACATATCGTCGATCAATGGTCAGAAAGGCCAGATGGGACAGGCCAACTACTCGGCCGCAAAGGCGGGTGATCTGGGCTTCACCAAGGCGCTGGCCCAGGAAGGCGCGGCGAAGAACATCACGGTCAACGCGATCTGCCCCGGCTACATCGGCACCGAGATGGTTCTCGCGGTGCCCGAGAAGGTGCTGAACGAACGCATCATCCCGCAGATTCCAGTTGGAAGACTTGGGGAGCCGGAAGAAGTGGCGCGCTGCGTCGTGTTCCTTGTCTCCGATGACGCCGGCTTTATCACGGGTTCAACCTTGAGCGCCAACGGCGGACAGCTCTTCGTCTAACGCACGAATCCCGTGTGCCCTAGCGCACCGATCCGGTGTGCTCGACTGTCTGACCATCCCGCTGTAGCGACTGCTGCAGCGGCTTGGTTTCATAAGGATTGATCGAAGCCGCGTAGGTAGCAATCGCAATGGTCAGGAATGCTGCCGCTCCGATGATTCTGGTCATGTTCGTCTCCCAAGTCCGGTGCAGACATTCGTGCTGGAGACCGGTGTCGATATTGGGGCTGATTTAAGGAAACATTCGGTCAGTCAACGGTTGCCCTGACGGCGTTGCCTAATCCTCACGGGTATACGCTGCATTGCCTGCGTTTCGTTGCGGATCGCGGCAAGCGCCGTGCCCAGAAATGCTGCTGCGATCAGAATTGCCACGCTGGAATTCATTAGTAGCTGTGCCATAGAAGCATTCCTTTCAAGGAAGCAGCGGCTGGATGCCGTTGCTTCAACTGGGAAAGATATGCGCCTCTACCACTCGGCTCGATAGAGTGAACTTTGGCGACCGATCGTCAACACTGCATTGACGAACGAGCGGCCTACTCGCCGCCGATCCATGTCCGGCGAATGTCGACAGCATCACTCATGTGAACGAGATCCGCACGCGCGCCTGGCAGCAGGCTGCCCCGGTCGTGAAGCCGCAGGAAGCGAGCAGGATAAATCGTCGCCATTCGCAGCGCCTCTGCAAGGGTAAGATCCAGATAGGTGACGCCGTAGCGAATGGCGGATGCCATATCCACGTCCGAACCCGCAAGCGTCCCATCGGCAAGCACGAGCTTGGAGCAGAAGCCGCCTTTTTCGCGACGAACCGTGCGACCGTTGAGCGTAAAGCTATTGAGCTCGGAGCCGACCAGAGACATAGCATCGGTCACGAAGAAGAGCTTGCCCTCCCCGCGCTTCGAGCGAAGCGCGACGCGTAGCGCCTTGGGATCGACGTGGTGGCCATCGGCAATAATGCCGCACCAGACCGACGGGTGATCAAGCGCCGCGCCAACCAGACCGGGAGTGCGATGGCCCATCTGGCTCATGGCATTGAAGAGGTGCGTGACTCCGCGCGCGCCGGCATCGAACAGTGCTTCCGCCGCCTCGCTGGAGCAATCCGAATGCCCGATGCTGACGATAACGCCGGCCTCATTGAGCTTTCGCACCTGTCCGGCGGTCACCTGCTCCGCCGCGATCGTCACCAGCAACGTGCCGATCGACTGCCTGGCTGAAATGAATGCCTCGACGTCCTTGTCTTCCACGGGCCGCATCAATTCGGCGAGATGCGCACCCTTGCGAGCTGGAGCAAGATGCGGGCCTTCGAGATGCAGACCTCCAACGCCCCTGTTTGTTTCGACGGCGTGCTTCGCGGCTTCAATGGCCGAGAGCGTCGCGCTGGCAGTATCCGTGATGAGGGTGGGCAGAAGCGCTGTCGTGCCGTAAGGACGATGCCCGTCGGCAATCATGTACATCGACTCGACCGACGGCTCATCGTTCAACATCCGCCCGCCGCCGCCATTGACCTGTGCGTCGACGAAGCCGGCACACAGAACCCCACCGTCAAGCACAACAGTTTCACCAGCGGGATGGTAGCCCGCCGAGGCAATTCGCTCAACCCGACCGCCCGCCACGACCAGGACCTTATCGTCATGGAACCGCTCGCCATCAAAGATGCGGGCGCCAATAAAGACCTTGCGTTGCATCACATCGTCTCCGTAACCTTCAGCAGGTTTGCCGGTTTGTCTGGATCAAAGCCCTTGCGACGCGTCACGGACTCAATCAGGCGATAGTAGACGAGTAGGGAGACCAACGGGTCCAGAAGCCCGTTACCCGTCGTCGGCACACGCAGATTGATGCCGGCCAACGGTTGCGAGGAAAAGGGCACGGCAGTTGCCCCGAGTTTCTGCAGTCGCTCCAGGGCCTGGACATTGTTGGCATAGGCCGCATCATCGGGAGCAAAGGCAACGATTGGGAAGCCCGGCTGTACGAGACGCATCGGCCCATGCATCAGTTCAGCCAGCGAGAAGGCTTCCGCATGCAGGCTCGCCGTTTCCTTTGCCTTCAAGGCGGCCTCAAGAGCGATCGCGAAGGCAGGGCCTCGGCCGGCCGTGTAAAGCGAGGTGGCGCCCAAAAGCACTTCCTCGGCATCAGCCGTGTCGATACCGGCGGTCGAAAGCAGCGCCTCGGGAAGCTTTTCTAACGCGTGCTGAAGATCGCGCTTACCGCCAATCGCCGCCGTTACACCCGATAAGGCGGCGACCGAGGCGATGAAGGACTTCGTTGCCGCAACGCTCTTTTCAGGGCCCGCGTTGAGCCGAGGACGATATCCGCCTGTTTTGCGAGCGGGCTGTCGACCACATTGACCACGGCAATCGTCGTCGCACCACCGCGTTTGGCAGCGTCCTGTAGAGCGACGATATCGGGGCTCGCTCCGGACTGCGAGACGGTGAAGTGCACCCCACCCTTCAGATGCAGCGGCGCCGTATAAACGGACGCTATCGAGGGGCCGATCGAAGCAACGGGTATGCCGCAGCTAATCTCCAGAAGATATTTGAAGAACGTCGCCGCGTGATCGGAAGACCCGCGCGCCGCTGTGGTGACGACACCGGGAGCGTTGTCGGAAAACAGCTTCGCGATCTCTGCAAAGACCTTGTTCTCCTTCTCTAGGAGCGTTGCAACGACCTCCGGGGATTGCCCGGCTTCCTGCAACATCAACGACTGTGTCTCACTCATGGCTCTTCTCCAATTCTCAATTCTGCAACGAAGTCGTATGCGTCGCCTCGATAGTGCGACCGCGTGTATTCAACGGGGCGTTCGTCATCGAGGCGCGAGACGCGCTCGATCAGCAAGGCGGGGGCACCTGCCTTCACCTCGAGCGCCGCTGCCGATGACCGGTCCAGGATGACCGCTGTCAGGCGCTGGACCGCTCGTACCGGCCGGTTCCCGCTCGCGGCTAGCGCGTCGTAGAGCGACCCCTCGTTGCCCTGGCTGGCGCCCAGAAACTTTAATGGCACCACCGACCGCTCGATCGCCAAAGGCTGCCCATCGGCCAGGCGCAAGCGATCCAGCCGGAGAACCTGTTCATCCAAACCAAGACCAAGCAAAAAGGCCTCCTCAGGCGACGGTGTCGCAATCGTGCGCGACAGAATTTTTGCGGCCGGCACGCGACCGCGCGAACGCATGTCTGCCGAGAATGACGACAGTCGCCAAAGCGACTGCTCCATCCGCTGCACGCTTCCGGAAACGAAAGTACCGCTGCCATGCCGTGATTCCAGTGTCCCCGCATTCAGAAGATCACGATACGCGGTGCGCACGGTAACGCGGCCGATCTGGAGAGACTCCGAAAGATCGCGTTCGCTCGGCAGCGCTGTCCCGGGCTTTAGCAAGCCTTCCTGAATGAGCCCGGTGAGGGCCGCCGCCAATCGCTTGTAAAGCGGGCCACTGCGCTGGGTATCGCGCAAACCACGGCTCTCGATTTCGGCAATCAGACTGGTTCTATCCATAGAACCACAATAGAACCTATTTGGAACCAATTACAAGCAGCACGTAAGAAAAACCCCCGCGTCAAAATAGCGGGGGTCTTGGCGTCAAATCGGAGATGCGAGAACCGACGGTCAGTTCTTCGAGAAGATGTAGTCGGTCTCCTGACGCAGCACTTCGCCCGGACGAACAACAGCATTCGGGAATGCTTCGTGGTTGATGGCATCGGGCCAGACCTGCGTTTCCAGGCAGAAACCGGCAAACGGTCCATACTTGCGTCCACCGATGCCGGGCACGGGAACGTCAAGCTTGAACGCTGCATAGAACTGGACACCCGGCTCGGTCGTGCGCACTTCAAGCGACACGCCCGAGTGCAGGCTGCGGGCCAGCACGACGGAACGCTTGGCCGTGCGCTCGCTGGAAAGGCAGAAGTTGTGATCGTACAGCGCCTGCTCGCCGCCTTCGAAGCGCTTAATCGAAGCCATCTCGCGAAAATCGAACGCTGTTCCCTCAACGGGGCGTACTTCGCCCGTCGGGATCTGACGCTCGTCGGTGACGAGATAGCCATCGGCCGCGATCATGATGTCATGACCAAGGGTATCCTCGCGGCCATCGAGATTGAAGTAGGCGTGCTGGCAGACGTTGGCGATCGTCGGCTGGTCGGTCGTCGTCTCGTAAGTGACGGACAGTTCGCCTGAACCGTGAACCCGATAGGTTGCCTGGATCGTGCAGTTGCCGGGATAGCCTGAGCGGCCGTCGGGATCGACGATCTTCAGGACGACGCGGTCGACGTCATGCTCGACGATCGTCCAGTTTTGCTTTGCAATGTTATCGCTGCCGCCATGAAGATGCGTGACACCATTCTCGTTCAGATCGAGCTGATACGACTTGCCGTCGAGCGTGAACTTGCCGGAGCCGATACGGTTGGCGCAGCGGCCGGGGGTCGCACCGAAATAGGAAGAATGGGCCGGATAGCTCTCGAAATCATCAAAGCCGAGCGTCAGGGGCGCATCGTGTCCGTCAAGCCGAAGATCCTGAATGACAGCGCCCCAGCTGATGACCTTGGCGGTCAAGCCGCCACCCTTGATCTCCACCCGATAGACGGTCTCGCCCGTCGTGGTATGTCCGAAAACTTCCCGCACCAAATTATTCGTCATAAGGCTATCCATAAATCCATGATTTCGGCAGGGAAACTGCTCCCCTTTGCGACAAATCGCAACCACTGCGACATAAAAAAGCGCCGCTGGCATTGCCGCGGCGCTTTACAAAATCACCGGCCTTTGCCGATCTCCTCCAGATCATAGGGCGTCGTCTGATAGATCTCGTTGATCCAGTTGCCGAACAGCAGGTGTGCGTGGCCGCGCCACCGGTTTTGCGGCGCGATCGTCGGATCGTTGTGCGGGAAGTAGTTGTGCGGCATCTTGATGGGAACGCCCGCATCGACGTCGCGAAAATACTCGTCGGCCAGCGACGTTGAATCATATTCAACGTGGTTGAACATATAGAGGCGCTTGCCCTCGTCCTCGTGGACAAGGCAGACGCCCATCTCGTTCGACGCCATCAGAATTTCGAGCGACTTCGATTTCTCGATGTCGTCCTGGCGCACTTCTGTCCAGCGCGACACCGGCACCTCGAAATTGTCGGAGAACCCATTGAGATACACGGAGGAGGGGTTGAGGTTCTTGTGGCGATAGACGCCAAAAGCCTTTTCCTTGAGCTCGTACTTGGGAACGCCGTGGAAGTGGTAGATCGCGGCCATCGCGCCCCAGCAGACGTTCATGGTCGAATGGACGTTCGTGTTGGTCCAGTCGAAAATCCGCTGCATTTCCTGCCAATAAGTCACGTCTTCGTAGGGCAGCGTCTCGATCGGCGCCCCCGTGATGATGAAACCGTCGAATTTGCGGTGCCTGACCTCCTCCCAGGTTTCGTAGAAGGAGAGAAGATGATCTTCCGACGTGTTTTTCGCCTTGTGGGTTCCGATCCGCACAAGAGAAAGCTCGACCTGCAGCGGCGAGGCGCCGACGAGGCGGGCCATCTGCAATTCCGTCTTGATCTTGTTCGGCATCAGATTGAGCAAGCCAATCTGCAGGGGGCGAATGTCCTGGCGGATCGCCGCCGTCTCGGTCATTACGCGCACACCTTCCTGAACAAGCGTCTCAAAGGCAGGCAACGTGTCGGGAATCTTGATGGGCATTGCGGTCACTCGATAAAAAAACGAAATATCGCTATCGGTCCGCACGCGGCCCTTTAGCTACTTCTTTAACGTGGCTGCAAGCCGGCCGGCCAAATCACCACGGAGCCCCTTAAATAACCCTTGTCGGGCGCCAAATCAATGGCAGGCGGTCGGCGGGGTAACTCGCGCGTTAAAGCATGGTAGAATCTGTTGCTGGACATGCCCACGCACCATGTTATTCACACCGAACGGACCGGTTAAGGAAGCAGAATGGCAGACGACGTGAAGGCCAAGCCGACCATCCAGGCGCAGGACCGGGTAGGATATGAACTTAGCCTCGCCTACCGCGTGAAAGTGATGTTTGCCGCCTTTTGGAGTTCGAGCGTCCGTGGACGGGTCCTTGTCCTCGGAACGGCACTGATTGGCATCATTCTCGCGACCGCCTATGCGACCGTCATTCTCAACCAATGGAACGCGCCGTTCTACGACGCCATCTCACGACGCGACCTGCCAGGCTTCTTCCATCAACTCAAAGTCTTCGGACTGATCGCAGGCATGCTGCTGCTCCTCAATGTCATCCAGGCGTGGCTGAACCAGATGACCGCGCTCTACATGCGCGAGGGCCTGACCCGTGATCTGGTCGATCAATGGCTTCAGCGCAAACGGGCGCTCCGGCTGTCGGCCAGCGGCCTGATCGGCGTCAATCCGGACCAGCGTCTTCACGAAGATGCCCGCAACCTGGCGGAAAGCTCGACGAGCCTCGTGATCGGCCTCGTCCAGGCGACGATCCTGCTGGTCAGCTTCATCGGCGTTCTCTGGGAGCTTTCGAGCGGATTCGTCTTCCATTTCGGCAGCTACAGCTTTTCCATTCCCGGCTATATGGTTTGGGCCGCCATCTTCTATGCGGCGTCGGCCTCAATCCTCAGCCAGCTCGTAGGGCGTAAGTTGGTCAAGCTCAACGCCGATCGCTTCTCAAAGGAAGCTGAACTGCGCTTTGCCTTGATGCACGCCAACGAAAACATGCCGGCGATCACGGTTGCTCGCGGCGAGGAAAACGAACGGCGGCGCATCAACGGCGACATCAGCAATGTCCTGGCAGTCATCAAGCGGCTGGCGATGGCCAACGTCAACCTGACATGGGTGTCGGCCGGTTATGGCTGGCTGGTCGTCGTCATCCCGATCATCGTTGCGGCGCCGGCGTATTTTTCTGGCGGCCTGACCTTCGGTGAACTGATGATGTCGGTGGGGGCGTTCAATCAGGTGAATACCGCTCTGCGCTGGTACGTCGCCAACTTCGGGCCGATTGCCGAATGGCGGGCGACCCTGATGCGCGTGACCGACTTCCGGCAGGCGCTGACCAACATGGGCGACGACCTGAACCTCAAGGAAACGATCGCATACGAGAGCAGCCCGGCCGGCACGCTTACGCTTGATCACGTCAGCATCGCCACGAAGATCGGCGAAGAGATCGATCAGTGCGGCGGCTTCCGGATCCATGAGACCGAGGTCACGATCAACGCTGGCGACAAGGTGATGATCAACGGCGACCATAGCGTCAACAGGAAGCTCCTTTTCCTCTCGATGTCCGAGCTTTGGCCCTGCGGCGGTGGAAAGATCGGCCTGCCGCCAACCGACGAAATCCTGTTCGTGCCGCAGTCTGCGTATATTCCGGGCGGCACTTTGCGCGAGGCGCTAGCCTTCCCCGAGCCCGTCGACACCTACCGGGCTGAAGACGTCAAGGCGGCGCTTGAGCAGGCGGGACTACATGCCCTGATCGCACGGCTCGACACGCAGGCACGCTGGGACAAGCTGCTCGATTCAGACGAACAGCGCGCTATCGGCTTTGCCCGACTGCTCCTTGTGCGACCCAAGTGGATCGTCTTCGATGAGGTTCTGGA